>JAESUW010000153.1 GCA_016760525.1 Labilibaculum sp. | reverse complement strand
ATATGGATAAAAACCGCCCATTACCCCCTGCTGGTGATTTAGATGCCTACCGCGAAAAAGATTTTGAGCGCAGAGAAACAGCCGGTTTCCCAAGACCTTTATTCCCAAGTACATTTGATACCCCTGAGTTTACGGCAGAACAACAAGCTGAGAGAAATAAGATTGGGAGATGGTAGTATAATAAAAGATGTGGGGTTTTGGAAAAACAACTTTTCTACTTCCTTTAGAGCTTAAAAATAAAGTTAATCGCCATTCTAAATTAGTGGTGGCTTTACGGATCTGTATCGATAAGGAAACCAATCATTATTTTCCTTACCCTATGCAGGATGGAAAAAAACGATATATGGGGCTTGTATTGGACTAAGGCGTGCTATGCACGGCAATACAGGTGCAAGAGAACAAGAAATTATCTTTGATACAATGGATAAATTAAAAAATGAAGATACATGATAAAGCAAAATGAAATAAACAATAAACATCCCTACAAAAGAAAAGCTATTCGTAAAAAAATATGGAATTCATCCCGAATTTACGGCATCTATAAATTCAGGCAATGTAATGGTTGCCGAGGTTGGCGATATAAAAACTGAAATAGCTTACCATGGAAGTGTCTTAAATACAGCTTCCCGCTTGCAAAAACAATGCAAAAAATACGGAGCCCGGCTTCTTGCCACCGAAGCATTCGTATCTAACCCCATAAAAACACAACACAATTATACTTATGAATTTTTAGACTTGGTACACCTCTTAGGAAAAATAAACTCCGAAAAAATATTCCAAATTAAAAGAGGAGATCTAAACGACACTATTTCAAATTGAATGTCCTTCTATTCTACCATATTTATAGACAAATTACTCACTGGAATGCTGATAAATAGTTTAAAATATCTTATAAAGCTCGATGTACTGTTAGTGAAGTTGGTTTAGATATCGTAAAAAAAAGTTTTCCAAAAGGATCCAAAGTAATAGATTGTTTTCATATCCAAAAATTAGCATATCTGGCAGTTCAAGATGTTCGTATGCGAAGCGATCTCTCAAGAAAGTCAAAATATTCAAATCGTAAAGGGAAAAAAAGAATATAAAGCACCTCAGTATAGCAATGGAGATACAATTTAAAATCTTGAAACTATTAAAAATAGTGAGATATTATTGTCTCAAGGCTGTTTTTTATGTGCATTCAATTGTTGATCTGTTTTTTTCTTTTACTTTAGAGACTTCTAAAATATTGATTTTCTACTTTTAAAAAGATATATCTTGAAAGAAAATTCCCCCCTTATTGAGAAAAAACTTGTTGATAAATTAAAGAAAGGAAATATGATTGCTTTCGATCATTTATTTCATCTATATAGTAATCGTCTTTTCTACTTTGCAAAAGGGTATTTAAAATCAGATGCTGATGCAGAAGAAATCGTTCAGGAGGTATTTGCAAAAATCTGGGAGAAAAGAAGTTCTTTAAAGGAAAAACTATCCTTTAAAGCCTATTTATTCACCATCGCTTTCAATGCCATTCAGAAATTTTTCATAAAAAAATCCCGCCAACAAGAATATTGCAATAGTTCCCAAGGGGTTTCCCCTGAAGAAGATCATTCCACTATCGAACTTATCGATTATCACTCTCTTTTAAGTTTTGTGGATCAATTGATTGAAGAACTACCTCCAAGAAGAAAAGAAGTATTTTTAAAAAGCAGAAAAGAGGGCTTATCCACAAAGGAGATTGCCAACCAGATGAAGATTTCTCCTAAAACGGTCGAAAATCAACTTACCGAAGCCTTAAAATACCTCAAAAAAAATCTGGGTCAGGAGAATCTGAGTAGAATTCTATTCTTTGCATTATTTCTACAATAAAATATCACTTTCTTTATCGATCTAATATTCAGAATCTTACGCTCCTCATTATTCTTTTTGTATAAAAACACACAAAGAGCAATAGGGGAACTGATCTGTTCATGGATATAACTGATGTACACAATTCATTTAATGGAAAATAATAAAAAGATGGGGTTTAACAAATCGCGAACTGAGATGAGTGAGAAATGGGAAGAGATTTGTAATGATACACGTCTTCCAAATCGAGATTTAAACCATATTCTCGATAAGCTTCATCATAAAATCAATATCACGCCCTCTACCAATACAGAGAGGTTTGGGGGAAATCGACTTTTTGTATGGTTTTCCCGGGTAGCTGCAATCTTAATTATTCCTCTTTTGCTTACAGGTGTTTATTTTCATCATGAGTGGAGGGAGCTACGTTTTGAAGCGGAGAATTCTTTTGTCGAAATTTATTCTCCATATGGAGCCAGAACTAAATTTGTATTACCCGATGGGACAAAGGGGGTTTTAAATGGCGATTCGAAACTAAAATATGCCATGAATTTTAATAAAAACCGATATGTTGAAGTAAGTGGTGAAGCCTATTTTGATGTGGTTCATAACGAAAAGCAACCTTTTGTAGTTGATATACATGATGTAAAAGTGAAGGTATTGGGTACCCGATTTAATGTAGTGAACTATGCAGACGAAGATGAATCGGAAGTCATTCTGGAATCGGGGAAAATCGAATTGCAAAATAGAATTAACGATTACAAAACGATGATGGAACCCAATCAGAAAATAATATTTAGCAAAAAAACGGGAGCCATCCAAAAATACAAGGTGAATGCCGAGCAATTAACAGCGTGGAAGGACGGTAGGTTGGTGTTTCGGGATGAACGATTCGCAGATGTGGCAAAGCGTTTAAGCAGGTGGTTTAATGTAGATGTTGTTATTGAGGATGAAAGCCTGAAAAATTATCGTTACCGAGCCACTTTTGAGGATGAGAGGTTAGAGGAAATCCTGATGTTGTTAAAATTAACGGCACCCATTAACTATAAACTAGAAAGACGAAAACAGTTACACAACAGTACATTTTCCAAACAAAAAGTTACGTTGTTCTTACAATAAATATCACTTATTTATTAATAAGTGAGCTATTAAAGTTCAAAAGAAACAAATTTATGGCTCAGTTATTATTGAATTTGGGATAAAACCTTATTAAAAAAAACATGCCTATGTAACACAATAATAGTTCGTTAAACTTTTGAAAGTATTTGATTTTTTACAGGTTCGCGGATGCGAAGTATTGTTAATTAAAGCACTAAAAACACCCCGACTATTCGGGGTGTAAATCATACTAGTTATTCAAATATAACGGACTATTGCCACAAATTACAAAGTATAAAAAAACAGGAAAGCACTGTGACCTGCCTTCCTGTCGTATTTCCAATCAGGAAATAATCGAAATTATTTATTCCTAATTAAAGAGATTTCAAATCTATGAAAAAAACCCAAGAAAGTTGGACATGGGATAACTATGCCCTAAAAAAAACACTCAGAGTTATTAGATTATTTGTTTTGATAAGCTTACTAGGATTTACTCAGGCCTTTGCTAGTAGTAATACCTATGCTCAGAAAGTTAAATTGTCCATGAATATGGAAAAAGCAACACTTGAGAAAGTGTTTGATATGATTGAAGAAGAGTCGGAATTCAATTTTCTGTTCAATCAGGAAAGCATTGATATGAACCGTTTGGTTACTATCAAAGTGGATAAGCAGACCATTGATGAAATTTTAGAAGATTTGTTTAAGGATACAAATGTGCAATACAAGATTATTGACCAGCAGATTGTCTTAACCACGAGAAAGGACGATTCATCCTCAAAACAATCACAACAAACGAAAACGATTACGGGAAAAGTAACAAGCAGTGATGGCTATCCCATTCCTGGCGTATCTATTGTAATTAAAGGAACAACTATAGGTATTATCACTGATATTGATGGTAATTATTCTATTGAAGTTTCTTCTGATTCCAATGTGTTGAAATTCTCTTTTTTAGGATTGAAAACACAAGAAGTAACGATTGGTAACAAAACGACTTTTGACATTGTGATGAAGGAGGATGCCCTTGGCTTAGATGAGGTAATAGTTGTTGGATATGGTACACAGAAAAAAGGAAACCTCACAGGATCTATAGCAAGTATTAAAGCTGAGAAATTGGTTGTTGCTCCGGTAGCAAGTACTACTAACGCACTCGCAGGTCGTTTACCAGGTCTTATCTCGAAACAGTCAAGTGGTCAGCCAGGAGCTGATGCAGCTTCATTAAGTATCCGTGGTTTTGGTGATGCTTTGGTTATAGTTGACGGAATAGAAGCCGACTTTAATAATATTGATGCTAACCAAATAGAGTCTGTCTCTATCCTGAAAGATGGTGCTGCATCAATTTATGGTGCTCGTGCAGGTAATGGTGTTATTCTGGTTACAACGAAACGAGGACAGTTGCAAAAACCGATGATAACACTTAGTTCATCAAAAACATTTCAAGGTGTCACCAAAATGTTGAAGCCTGTTAATGCTGGACAAAAAGTTGAACTTGCCAGAGAAGGTCACTTTAATAATGGTGGAACTGAACAAAATGCGCCCTATACCTTGGAAGCAATGAATAAATATTATGAAGGTACTGATCCCTTATATCCTAATACTGACTGGTATAAGGAACTTATGAGAGATTGGGCACCAATGCAACAGCATAACCTTTCGGTAAGTGGCGGTAGTGAAAAAATCAAGTACTATGGTTTTTTAGGATATATGGATCAGGAAACCATGATAAAAAAGAATGGAGGAAATTATGAACGTTTCAATCTCCAGTCGAACATTGATGCTCAAATTACTGATGACCTTTCACTGCAGTTAGACCTTGCGAGTACCTTTGAAGGAAAGAACTATACAGCTAGACCAATGGGGGAAGACGGTGTTATGTGGCAGGATTACTGGACCACTGACCCAATGTATCATTCTGAATTCCCTGATAAAACTAAAATACCATTTGCTGGTGGTGCAGGAACAGGAGGTTTGCATATTACCTCAAATAGTGAAATAAGTGGGTACAATAGAACCAAAGACCACAATTTTAGGGGAACACTGGCTTTAAAGTATAATATTAAAGCTATAAAAGGTTTGTCGCTTAAGATTTTTGCCAATTACAATCAAAGCTTTGTAAATAATAAAAAATTCATGAAACCAGTTAAGCTGTGGAATTGGGATCCTGAAAGTGATATTTATACACAAGTTGGTTCTTTTGGAGGAAATGCATCATTAAATCAGAGTAGTACCAATAGTCGAACCATAACAACTCAATTGTCTGCAAATTATAAAAATACCTTTAAAGAAGTTCATGATGTATCTGCTATTGTTATTTATGAAACTATAAATTTTAAATCAGAGGGGCTTTATGCTTCGCGTGATAAATTCCTGACTAGTTCTATCGATTATTTGTTTGCGGGAAGTCCGGTTGGTATGGGCAATAATGGTGACGGTTCAGAAATGGGACGAGTGAGTTTTGTGTCTAGACTGAATTATGCTTATAAAGGTAAATATTTGCTTGAAACCATTCTACGTGCAGACGCTTCAGCTAGATTTTCGGAAGATCAAAGATGGGGATATTTTCCAAGTGTTTCATTGGGTTGGTTGATTTCAGAAGAAGGTTTCATGGATAGATTTGGCGCATTGGATAAATTAAAATTAAGACTTAGTTACGGTAAATCAGGAAATGATGCTGTAGCTAGCTTCCAATATCTAACAGGATATTCGTTTAATCAAGTGTATTTGATGGGAAGCGGTGTTCAAAAAGGACTCATGTCTAATGGGCTGGCAAACAATATGTTAACTTGGGAAGAAATTGCAGTTAAAAATGCAGCAATTGATTATTCTTTCTTGAATAATAAAATATTTGGTGAATTAGAAGTATTCCACCGCACGCGCTCTGGTATTCCGGCAACACGCTTGGCCTCATTACCATCTACTTTCGGATCAGATCTACCTCAAGAAAATCTAAATAAATTGAGTGATAGAGGCTTTGAATTTAGTGTGGGAACTGCAGGAAAAGTAGGCGACTTGAAATACGATATTAGTGGAAACGTATCTTGGTCAAGAGCTAAATGGGAAAAGGTTGACGAACCTGAATTTACTGATCCTGACCAGGAACGGATTGACAAAAAAACCGGAAATTGGGTAGATATTGAGTATGGATATAAAACTAATGGACTGTATACGAGTCAGACACAAATTGATGCCTTAGGTTATAATGCAGATGGCAAGGGCAATACAACTTTGAGACCTGGAGATATAATTTATTTAGACACAAACAACGATGGTGTGGTTGATTGGAAGGACAAGGTTGAAATTGGACAAGGATCTCGTCCTCATTGGATGGTCGGGTTCGATATGAACTTTCAATATAAGAACTTTGATTTTGCAGCACTGTTTCAGGGAGCATTTGCATATAATACAAATGTAACACTAGGTGCTGGAACCACAACTGCTTTCAATAATAGGTGGACAGAAGATAATAACAATGCTAATGCAGTTGTTCCCCGCATAGGAAGTAATGCTGCCAGACCTGAAGGATTAAATGATTTCAATTACCAGAGTGCCAGTTATCTTCGATTGAAAACGGTATCGTTCGGTTATAGTTTACCTAAAAGATTGTTGAGTACAATAGGTCTTGGTGATGTTCGATTTTTCATGGCCGGTACTAATTTATTGACATTTAGTGGTTTGAATAAATATGATATTGATCCTGAAGCACCTAATACAGGCTGGTATTATCCTCAGCAACGTACAGTAAGTTTTGGTGTTAAGATCTCATTGTAATCACTATTTTAAAATTTTTAAAGTATGAAAAAAATAATATTTCTTTTTGCGTTACTGGCATTTATTTCCTGTCAGGACGATATATTAGATAAAAAGCCGTTAGGAAGTATTTCGGATGGTGTTGTATGGAACGATCCTGTTTTGATTGATAGCTATCTTATTAATTTATATGCACGAACTCCTGTTTTTACAAATGATGCTACCGACATTAGTGGCGCTAAAAGTACAGAACTTGTCGGGATGTATACAATAAATGAGTTATCTGACGAAGCTACATATGGATGGGGTTTTTATAGTCGCTTTGAAGTTGCCGATGCCAAAGGTGGTTTGCTAAATATAAATGGCGGAATGTTGGAGTATTGGGAATTACCCTACAAAGTTATCCGCGCATTAAATATGTTTATTGAAAACCTAGAAGATGCACCGGTTTCAGATGAGTTCAAAAAGGTTCGTACAGCAGAAGCGAAATTTCTTAGGGCTTTTAACTATTTTGCTATGGTTAAGCGATATGGAGGAGTACCACTTATCACAAAAGCTCAGAAAATAGATGATCCTGAGGAGGAGTTATATCCTGTCCGTAATTCAGAAAAAGAGGTGTATGATTTTATAATTTCTGAAATGACAGAAGTAGCTAAAGATCTGCCTCCTTTTGTTACCGCTGAAGACTCTGGAAGACCAACTAAATATGCAGCATTAGCCTTTAAATCCAGGGCTGCTCTTTATGCTGCAAGTATTGCTAAATATGGGACAGTACAATTAGACGGTTTATTAGGTATTCAAAGCAATTTAGCTGACTCTTATTACCAAACATCCTACGATGCTTCAATGGAGATTATAAATGGCAAACAGCATGATCTATATAATCAGGATGAAGATAAAACTGAAAACTTTCAAAATGTCTTTTTAAATGAAGGTAATGTGGAAACTATCTTTGCAAAAAGATACGATGGTATATCTAACGGAGGTATGGCTTGGGGCTATGATTTTGCACAAGCGCCTAATCCACATGCATGGGGTGCAGGAAATAAAGATGCACCTTTTTTAGAAATGGTATATGAGTTCGAGATGCTTGACGGTAGCCCGGGAGCACTTACTTCAGATGAGCTTACAAATAAATTATGGACAATAGAAGAATTGTGGGGAGGACGTGATCCACGTCTGCTTGCAACAGTCTATACACAGGATACCCCTTGGCAAGGTACAAAAGTCGATTTTCATAATGGTATTATAAAAGAAGACGGAACGATGCTATATCAAGGATCTTATGCCGGATCAGACGGTAATGGTCCTGTAGTATTGGCAAAAGGGCGTGATTCTCAACCTACGGGTACTGGTTTTGGTGTAATGAAATACCTGGATCCCAATGCTGATAATCTGCAAGGAATACCAAATTCAAAAACAGACTATATAGTATTTCGTTATGCTGAAGTATTGTTAAATCTCGCAGAATCTGCTTTCGAATTAAACAAAGCAGGAGAAGCATTGGATGCAATAAATAAAATTAGAGATAGAGCAGGAATGCCAGCTCGTACTGCAATCACAATGAGTGATATTATTCACGAGCGTAAAGTCGAACTGGCTTTTGAAGGTCACAGATACTGGGACTTACGCCGATGGAGAATGGCAGAAGAAAAGCTTACCGGAGGTAGTAGTGCTCTCCGTTATGTGTATAATTATGGAGAAGATAAGTATTCTGTTTGGCTGTTCGACAAAACCGCTGAAACAGTTTACGGAAATGGTAATAGGATACCCTTATTCAGGTCTCATTACTACTATTTCCCAATAACTCTGGAACGGACAGGTCAAAATGAAAATCTGGTGGAAAATCCAGGGTATGAATAATAAAAAATGAATAAGAATAGAATATTAAAGCAATTGCCATTGGACTGCATTTAATATTGCCTGGCATTAAAACCAGGAAAGACTTTCTTTCCATATTGGAAACGGGGGCAATACTCTTTATTAATAAAAGAGTACTGCCCCCGTTTTATTTTGCATTCAAATATTTTGGAAGATTCTTAAAATATAAAATTGAATAATTAAGAGAAAAATTCACTTTTTACGAGACGTCTCGTCTTTGGAATTGTAATCTTTGAATGGACAAAAAATTAAATCCTTGTATTCAGGGCAAACTCACTCTTTTATTGCAAGAATTTTGAATAGATCGTTTTGACTTTTTCTCTTTGATTCCTTGTCTTTCGGATATTTCATTTTTAAGCAGATTTAAAGCAATCTTACTAAGCATTGAAAAATTTAGGGAAGCATCCTCAAAGAAAACAACATCCAAAAGACAATGATGTTTATTTTCAATCTCCCGGTACAAACGGATTGGCCTTTGTAATTCTTTTACTTTGGTCAATAAGCAGGACATATAATGTCCTGTGACTGTCCAGTTAGTTTGTCTGAGTTTTAAAATTCCCTGATGCTTTCAATTTTAATGATACTATTTTAAGCCTGTCCACTCTCTGGTATTTTCAATGAATTTGAAATCTATTATAACATTGCATATAGTAATAAAAACATCTGCCCAAACAGCTTAAAAAAAGGGAATTACTTTCAATAAAATACAATCTGCATATTCATATTACAAGTAAGCTAATTAATTGCAACGTAAAAACCCTTTTAATAGCAGACTTCAGGGCATAAAAAAAGAGTCTTACTCCTTTTTTGGAATAAGACTCTTTTAAAAGTTGGCGTCGACCTACTCTCCCACCAGTGGGCAGTACCATCGGCGCAATCGG
>JAESUW010000043.1 GCA_016760525.1 Labilibaculum sp. | reverse complement strand
GTCCATTTGGTATAAGACCTATTTTAGTAAACTTTGGAAATTCCTCTACATTTTCTAATAGATTTTACTGGTGTTTTGGGAAAAATAAACAAGATGAAATTCAAACTGTTTCTAAGCTGTTCAGCTTATTGTTTTACAATGTATCGCCACCTACGGGGCTTTGTTTTGTGACTTACTGTTTTCTACCATAATGCCACTCCGTAACGGAGTTTAATAAAATCCCGGAGGGATGGTCGTATGGTAAAAATCAGTTCTTTGCAAGAAGATTAGTACCGTAGGTTACGACAGATAATGAAATATGACGTAATTTAACCGGGCAACAATATGTAAATTTATAAAAATGATAAAGTCAAATCCAGCCTGTTTTGTGAGTTTTCACCAAAATATAATGGGAAAATAAAGTATAAGTTTGCTCTGGATCACCCTTAAAATCCAACTAAATTATTCTTTGTTTTAACTACCTTTACATCTCTATAATTTAATAATCGCAAATGACTACAACAGACCAGCTAAAAGATTTAGCGGAGCGTACGGAAGCGCCAAAAAAGGTAGTCTAAGGTATCTTTGACATTGATGCCAAAATAATTCACACTTACTACAAAAACTTCCAAATCAATAGTAATCAACTATTACTGATCACCCTTAAAATCCAACAATATTATTCTTTGTTTTAACTACCTTTACATCTCTATAATTTAATAATTGCAAATGACTACAACAGACCAGCTAAAAGATTTAGCGGAGCGCACGGGAGCGCCAAAAAAAGTAGTCTAAGGTATCTTTGACATTGATGCCAAAATAATTCACATTTACTACAAAAACTTCCAAATCAATAGTAATCAACTATTACTGATCACCCTTAAAATCCAACTAAATTATTCTTTGTTTTAACTACCTTTACATCTCTATAATTTAATAATTGCAAATGACTACAACAGACCAGCTAAAAGATTTAGCGGAGCGCACGGAAGCACTAAGGAGGTATCTTTGACATTGATGCCAAAATAATTCAGATACAAGAAGAAGAGCTAAGAACTCAAGCTCCGGGATTTTGGGACAAGCCCAAAGAAGCTGAGATTCAAATGAAAAAAATTCGTGAAATCAATTCATGGGTTAAATCATATAAAGAAATTACAGAAGCAATTGATGATCTTCAGATTTTATTTGATTTTGCCAAAGAAGGCGAAGCATCATCCAAAGAAGTAGACGAGCAATTTGCCTCAACTCAAGCCCTAATTGAAGCTCTCGAACTTAAAAATATGCTCGGGAAAGATGAAGATAAACTGGGTGCTATTCTAAAAATAAATTCGGGTGCCGGTGGTACTGAAAGTTGCGATTGGTGCGAAATGCTTTACCGAATGTATCTGCGTTACGGAGAAGCTCATGGCTATAAGGTAAACTCATTGGAATATCAGGAAGGTGACGAAGCAGGAATAAAATCGGCAACTATTGAAATTGAAGGTGATTTTGCTTACGGATACCTAAAATCGGAAAATGGTGTACACCGTTTGGTTCGACTTTCTCCGTTTAATTCGGCCAACAAACGAATGACCACTTTTGCATCGGTCTATGTTTATCCTGCCATTGATGATACCATCGAAATAGAAATAAATTCTGCTGATATCAGTTGGGATACTTTCCGTTCGGGCGGTGCTGGCGGACAAAATGTGAATAAAGTGGAAACTGGTGTGCGATTACGACACGCTCCTACTGGCATTATCATTGAGAATACAGAAACCCGCTCACAACATGGAAACCGTGAAAACGCGCTTCGATTGCTTAAATCTCAGTTATACGATTTGGAACTAAAAAAACGTCAGGAAGAAACTGATAAGATTGAAGGTTCTAAAAAGAAAATTGAATGGGGATCACAAATTCGTTCCTATGTAATGCAACCCTACAAACTAGTAAAAGATGTTAGAACAGGGCACGAAACTTCCAATGTACAAGCAGTTTTAGATGGTGATTTAGATGGATTCATTAAAGCATTCCTTATGGAATTTAGTAATGATGAAAAAAAATAAAAAAAAAGAATAGAGACGTTTCATGCAACGTCTCTATTCTTTTGTTTTTTTTGGCTTAAACATAGAACCAATAACAACACCAAAAAATAATCCGTAAGGCACCATTGTATACCAATTGGCCTGAATTGGGCAGGTTCCTGAAATACAACCAACATATTTCCAGTAAAGGTATCCGCCTAAAATTCCAAGAACACCTCCAATTATCTCAAATTTTCTATTATTTATCAGCTTTTTTATCATTCTGCAATCATATACATGTTTATATAACTCAAACATAACAAAGAATATTGGATTGTATTGTCTTAATAAAGACAATTCTTCTAAATGAAAGAATAATAATGAATTTAATCGTTGATTGTTAACTTATAATTTTATCATTTTTATTTTAATCGAAAATCTCAAATTCTATTTCTTATACTATTGCCGAAAGCCGTATATTTGTATCCATTAAACCTTAAAAACAAAACAACCAGATGCTAAAAATATACCACAATCCGCGTTGCTCCAAAAGTAGAGCTGGCTTAAAATACCTACAAGACAAGGGTTTGGAACCTGAAATCCGCTTGTATCTTAAAGAAGAATTCACAGAAGCAGAACTTGCTGATGTATTAATGAGAATGGCTAAACAACCATGGGAAATTATTCGAACTCACGAAAAATTATATAAAACCGATTTCAAAGGTAAAAATTTCAATACTGATGAATGGATTAAAATTCTGATTGAATTTCCAAATCTAATTCAACGCCCTATAGTTGTTAAAGACCACAAAGGAATATTTGCTGTGCCGGCTGAAAAAATGGATGAAATTTTTTAATTCATCCATTTCCTTATTCGTTTCATATTTAGAACTCTGAATTAGCAAGCTCAATTTGCCTTTACAAAATCTCACACTCAGAAATCAATAAGAACATGAACAAATTTGGAACTATATATATGATCCTCTTGTCCCTTCTAAGCGTAGCTTGTGATCCTTTTCAAACCAAAATTGGAACAGAAGTATCCTTGTACGAAAGTCTGGAAAAACAAGAGTTCGCCTTCCCAGATACTTTGAAAATAATGACCTGGAACATTAAATTTGGTGGCGGAAGAATCGACTTTTTTTTTGATTGTCATGGCGATCGGGTTATCATGGAAAAATCTGAAGTGATTGACAATATGGCTCTTCTATCAGAAAAAATCCGAGAAGTAAACCCAGACATTCTTTTTATTCAGGAAGCCGATGTTAATGCAAAACGAAGTGCTTATGTAGATCAAGTGCAATATCTGCTCGACAATACTGATTTTAATTATGCCGCTTATGCCTCACAATGGAAAGCCAAGCACATTCCCAGCGATGGAATCGGCAAAATGGATTCGGGCAATGCCATTTTATCCAAATGGAAATTTACCAATGCAAAACGAATTCCTTTGCCTCTCATAAAATCTCAGAATTTCATAGTCCGCTACTTTTATTTAAAACGCAATATTCTGGAAATCAATCTGGAAAACGACAACAAATCGATAAAGCTATTAACAACTCACCTATCGGCTTACGCGAAAGATGACACAAAAAAAAGACAGCTAGACATTTTGAAGACTTACATTGATTCCTTGCATCAAAAAGGGCAACAATTTATTTTAGGTGGAGATTTCAACTCTCTTCCTCCATATAGTCAGCAAACTAATAAATTTGAAGATTCGGTTTGCACCGATGAAGATTTTGAAGCGGATAATTACAGCTCTGAAACAGAATGGATGATGCCTTTTTACAATAACTATGAGACAGCCATTCCTTTGGAAGAATTCAAAAAGAACAATTCGAAGCATTTTTCACATACAACTGATAAAAACGGATACTGGAATCGCAAGCTCGATTATCTTTTTACCAATAGCAGTTTTGTCCCAACTAGTGGAAATACTCTTCAACAATGGATGCAAGTATCTGATCATGCCCCCATTATAGTAAAAATGAACACAAAGCAATAGTTTTTTCATGTTCTTAAAGTATGATGAAGAACATTTTTAAAACTTTCCTTAAATGATAAAAAGGTCTTATTTTTAGGCTCTAATTTTTAAACAGTTACAGTTATGGCAGATAATAAACTTTTTAGTGACTTTGCTCCTCAATCGACACAAGAGTGGGTTGACAAAATCGCTAAAGATCTTAAAGGTGCTGACTTTGATAGAAAGTTGGTTTGGAAAACTAATGAAGGATTCAATGTACAGCCTTTCTACAGACTGGAGAACATGGATGACAAAGCCTTCATGAATACCTATCCTGGAGATTTTCCTTATGTTCGTGGTAATAAAAAAGACAATAACGACTGGTTGGTTCGTCAAGATATTATTGTTGAAGATGTGAAAGCAGCTAACGAAAAAGCTCTTGACATTTTAAACAAAGGTATCGACTCAATTGGATTCGTATTGAATTGGAAAGACCTAAGCAAAGAAGAATTAACTGCTTTGTTAGATGGTATTTTCTTGGATTGTGTAGAAATCAACTTCGAAAAATCTCACGGCTCTGTTGAATTAATCAAAAACCTACAGGCAATTGCAACTGAAAAAGGTATCGCTCTGGATAAATTAAATGGCGGGGTTTCTATCGATCTTCTTTCAGGATTCAGTACTGTTGGTAACTTCTGTCAATCAGAAGAAAGCTCATTCAACTATTTAAAAGAAGCTATCGAAGCGGCAAAAGCACTTCCTAACTATAAAGTTGCAGCAGTAAGCGGAAGCTTATTCAACAACTCAGGATCTTCAATTGTGGAAGAGTTAGGTTTCTCTTTAGCTTCAGGTGCTGAATACCTAGGCAAAATGATTGAAGCTGGTCTTTCAGTTGATGAAGTAGCTCCAAAAATCCGTTTCAACTTTGCGACAAGCTCTAAATATTTCATGGAGATTGCTAAGCTAAGAGCCGGACGTATGCTTTGGGCGAACATCGTTAAAGCATTCGGTGCTTCGAACGATGAAGTTTGCAAAATGAATGTACATGGTGAAACTTCAGAGTGGAACAAAACTGTTTACGATCCTTATGTGAACATGTTGCGTACTCAAACAGAGTCTATGTCTGCCGTTTTAGGTGGTTTGGATTCATTTACAGTGAAGCCTTTCGATTCTGCATTTGCTGAATCATCTGTTTTTTCTGAGAGAATTGCCCGTAACCAACAATTATTATTGAAAGAAGAAGCGCACTTGGGTAAAATTGCTGATCCTGCTGCCGGTTCGTACTATATTGAGTCACTTACTGAATCAATTGCTGATGAAGCTTGGAAATTATTCTTAGCTGTTGAAGATAAAGGTGGATACCTTGAAGCTTTCAAAGCAGGATTCGTACAGTCTACTATTACAGCAACTGCTCAAAAACGTGATGTTGCTATCGCCACTCGCAGAGAGAATTTCCTAGGAACCAACCAGTTCCCTAACTTCGAAGAAGTATTGGAAACTCTACCTGAAGCAGTTCTTACTCCTACAGATAAAACTGCAGATAATGCTGTTTGCGAAACTCTTAAACCATATCGTGGTGCTCAGGCTTTCGAAGCTCTTCGTAACAAGACTGATATTTACAGCAAAACAAATGCACGTCCTAAAGTGATGATGTTCCCTATCGGAAACTTGAACATGCGTAAAGCTCGTGCACAGTTTGCATGTAACTTCTTCGCTTGCGCTGGATTCGACGTAGAAGACCACAATGGTTTTACTTCTGTAGAAGAAGGTGTGAAATTCGTTACCGAGAAGAATGCTAAGATTGTTGTGATTTGTTCATCAGATGATGAGTACATGACTATCGCTCCTGAGCTTTTCGAAGCATTAAAAGGAAGTGCAATTCTTGTTGTAGCAGGTGCTCCGGCATGTGCTGACGAATTAAAAGCTAAAGGTGTTGAGAATTTTATTAACGTAAAGTCTAACGTTCTTGAAACTTTAAAAGCATACCAAGCCGAATTAGGAATTTAATTCAACGCAAAGACACAAAGACGCAAAGATGATTTCAAAAACTCAATACGAGGAAATAGGACGAAAAATAGTTCATACTTCATATGAAGTGCACAAAGAACTTGGCCCTGGATTGCTTGAATCGGTTTATGAAATTTGTCTTGTTGAAGAACTAAGAAATTTTAATTTAAAAGTTGAACGACAAGTTAAATTGCCAGTCAATTTTAAAGGGAAGGTTCTGAATAAGGAATTTGTAATTGATCTTTTAGTTGAAGGTTCCGTTATTTATTGAACTAAAGGCAGTGGAAATATTATTACCGGTACATGAAGTTCAATTAGTAACGTATATGAAACTTGCGGATAGTAAACTTGGCTACTTAGTTAATTTTAATGTTCCGCTTATCAAACAAGGAATCAAACGAAAAGTCAATCAATATTTTTTATAAACTTAGCGTCTTCGCGCCTTAGCGTTTTAAAACCAAAAAGAAAATGAAGCCAAATTTTAAAGATATAAATATCAAGTCATCTCAAAGAGCTGTGGCAACATCTCAGGAATGGGAAAAAGAAAACGGCATTGAAAAATCTTGGATGACACCAGAACAAATTCCTGTTAAAACAGCTTTTAACAAGGAAGATTTAGAAGGTATGGAGCACTTGAACTATATTTCGGGTTTACCTCCATTCCTACGCGGACCTTATTCAGCTATGTATCCTTTGCGTCCTTGGACAGTTCGTCAGTACGCAGGTTTCTCTACCGCTGAAGAATCAAACGCATTTTACCGTCGTAATCTTGCTGCAGGTCAAAAGGGTCTTTCTGTAGCATTCGATTTAGCTACTCACCGTGGATACGATTCAGATCATCCTCGTGTAATTGGTGATGTTGGTAAAGCAGGGGTTGCTATTGACTCTATCCTTGATATGGAGATCCTTTTCGATCAAATTCCTTTGGATCAAATGTCAGTATCCATGACTATGAATGGAGCAGTACTTCCGATATTGGCTTTCTACATTGTTGCAGGATTAGAGCAAGGAGCTAAATTGGAAGAACTTTCAGGAACCATCCAAAATGATATTTTGAAAGAATTTATGGTGCGTAACACTTACATTTACCCACCAGAATTCTCAATGAAAATTATTGCTGATATTTTTGATTTCACATCAGCAAAAATGCCTAAGTTCAACTCTATTTCTATCTCGGGTTACCACATGCAGGAAGCAGGTGCTACAGCAGATATTGAATTAGCTTATACTCTTGCCGATGGTTTAGAGTATTTGAAAAAAGGTGTAGCTGCAGGTATGGATATTGATACATTCGCTCCTCGTTTGTCTTTCTTCTGGGCTATCGGAATGAATCATTTCATGGAGATTGCTAAAATGAGAGCTGGTCGTTTACTATGGTCTAAGATTGTAAAACAATTCAATCCTAAGAATCCTAAGTCGATGGCATTGCGTACTCACTCGCAAACTTCAGGTTGGTCATTAACCGAGCAAGATCCTTTCAACAATGTTGGACGTACTTGTATCGAAGCAATGGCTGCAGCTTTAGGTCACACACAATCTCTTCACACCAATGCATTGGATGAGGCAATTGCGTTGCCAACCGATTTCTCTGCACGTATTGCCCGTAATACTCAGATCTTTATTCAGGATGAAACTACAATCTGTAAAGCGGTTGATCCATGGGCAGGTTCTTACTACGTTGAGTCATTAACTCAAGAATTAGTAGACAAAGCTTGGGCTCACATCGAAGAAGTAGAGAAATTAGGTGGTATGGCAAAAGCGATCGAATCTGGTATTCCTAAACTTCGTATCGAAGAAGCTGCTGCTCGTACTCAAGCTAAAATTGATGCGAACACTCAAACTATCGTAGGTACTAACAAATATCGTTTGGAAAAAGAAGATCCATTGGATATTTTGGAAGTAGATAACACTGCTGTACGTACTGCTCAGCTTGAACGTTTGGCTAAGCTTCGTGCTAACCGCGACGAGAAAGCTGTTCAAGCTGCTCTTGAAGCCATCACTGCTTGTGCAAACGGAGGTGAAGGTAACTTACTGGATCTTGCGATTAAAGCGGCACAATTGCGTGCTTCTCTGGGTGAGATTTCAGATGCATGTGAGAAAATTTGTGGAAGATATAAAGCCGTTATTAGAACTGTGTCAGGAGTATATTCATCAGAATCGAAACAAGATGCTGACTTTGCAAACGCAAAAGAATTGGCAGACAAATTTGCAGAAATGACAGGACGTCGTCCTCGTATCATGGTTGCAAAAATGGGACAAGATGGTCATGACCGTGGTGGTAAAGTTGTTGCTACCGGTTTTGCTGATATAGGATTTGACGTTGATATGGGACCCTTGTTCCAAACTCCCGAAGAATCTGCTAAGCAAGCTGTAGAAAATGATGTACACATCCTTGGTGTTTCCTCATTGGCTGCTGGTCACAAAACTTTAGTTCCTGCGGTTATCGAGGAATTAAAGAAATTAGGTCGCGAAGATATCATGGTTACTGCAGGTGGTGTTATACCAGCTCAGGATTACGATTTCTTATACGAAGCTGGTGTTGTTGGTGTATTTGGTCCTGGTACCAAAGTATCAAGATGTGCCATCCAGATGTTGGATATCCTAATTGAGCAATACAAAGACTAGTTCTTTGTTATTATACTATATTTAAAGACAGGAACAATGTTCCTGTCTTTTTTTTGCTAAATTTCAGCTTAAATGATACTATCAACTTCTATGAAAAGGCTTGCATCGCTTCTTATTTTTTCATCAATCGTTTTGAATCTCTCCGCTCAAAATAATACCAAAGAAGATTCCAGAATTAACGAAACAATTCTTTACGGACAACTTACTTTAGATGCATTTACAATGGATCTTTGCTCTACATGGTATATACCAGAACATAACTCCTACAAAGCTGACGAAGCAATTCTAGAGAATCTTCACCAACAAAGTTTTGAGGACATCTCAATCAGCCTTATTATTGGTTCATGGTGTCATGACAGTCACAGAGAAGTACCTCGTTTCATTAAAATTCTTGAAAAAATAAATTATCCTTTCGACCAACTAAATATGAACGCTTTGGATACCAACAAAACTTCGCCCGATTATGATGCAAAAGCGAACAATATCACCAATGTACCAACCGCAATTATTTACAGAAAAGGAAATGAAATTGGGCGAATAATTGAAAGTCCAAAATTATCTTTAGAAGAAGATCTTTTGATAATACTCTCAAAAAATTAGTATCTTTATCTTTTAGACCAACCAACACAATCATGGAACAAGAGCGTACAAATGCAGGACAAACACTAGGTATTATTGGATTAATACTTGGCATAATAACTTTCATGTTAGGGTTTATTCCCTGCATAGGAATCATTGCAATTATCCCAGGAATTCTAGCCATTATTTTAAGCTCAGTTGGACTTAGTCAGGCCAAACGTGACAATGGTGCACGCGGGATTAATATTACGGCATTAGTTGTTTCTATTATTGGTGTTTTAATTGCATCGCTTTGGCTGATATTTGTTGTTGGTATTGCCAACCTAAGCGAAGATGAAATAGAAGACTTTGTAGAAAATGTAATCGAAGAAGTGATTGACGAATCTGTTCACAATGCAGATTTACAAGATGCTCTGCAGGAATTAGAAGAACAACTTGATGAAATATATATTGATTCTATCACAATTAAAACAGATAATATCAATATTGAAATAAAAATTGATAATGAGTAATTCTCAGCATCAGGCTAAGCAGAATTACAAAATAATTAACCTTTCTTTAGCCGGAATTATTCTTTTCATTTTTATTTATTCAGGCCTCTTTTCTCCGCAGGAAAGCAAACATCCTGTCCCATCATTTTATACTCAAATAACTAAGGCGAAAAGTCCTTCAACCGGATTGTCCCGAAGCTTTTCTGCAATTGTGCGAGGAGATCTCCCACTAGCTAAAACATTCAACCCATACGGTGTACAAATTTTTCTTTTTTTCACCTTTCAGTTTGTTTTTAGAGTCTTCTCATTTATATTGATAAAGGATCAATTTTCATTGATAAAACCTTATATATTCGCTGATATCCTGCTGTCTGTAATTGGCTTTTATATTGCCTTTAAACCATTAATACTCTTCACAATAGAACTTTTTCAAAAAACTATCGTAAACTACGGGTAGATTAAATTTTATTAAACTAACGCCTGTGATATGTTAGCACTACTTGTAATAGTTTTTCTCGCACTTCTTACCAGTCTAATGGTTTTACATGTCTACAATGAACTCAATTTATCCAAAAGGATTATTCGAGCCGGATATTTTGTGCAGAAATTAATGGATCAGCATAAAATTAAGCATCTTGATCTGGAAAAGAAATTTGAAACATCTACTCTTACGACTCAACTTAGAGTTTTGGAGTATTATTTACACTCGCTTGATTCATCCTACAAGGATTTTGGCACAAAAAAAACAGTTATTCAGAGACTGGCAACAATAGAGAGCGCTCTGACAGAATATGGCTACCAGAGCGAATTAAATGTTATTTAATTTCTGTGAGGGAAAAACATTTATCAACTTTTACGCCTCTGGGTGTTTGTATCAGGCTACAACACTCATTTATTATATCGTGTTGAAAAAATAATATATAGTTATTTTCTACTGCCTCCTTTAGAAAAACTTCTTTCTCGTGCAATGATTCCGTTGGACTTAAGTCGTAACTAGCCAACCACTTTACAGGCACATTTGCTGCTGTAGGAATAAAATCTCCGGCAAATACAATTGTCTGATCTTCATTTTTAATAATCGAAACCATCAAACCTGGAGTATGTCCATTTACAAATCGCACTTCAAAATCAGGAAACAATTCGCCTTCTTTTTCCACAAGTTTTAACTTACCGGCCTCCTTTATTGGAACAATATTTTCTTGAAAATAAGCATCAGCTTCACGAATATTTGGATTACAAAAATTATCCCATTGCGTTTTACTCACCCAGTGCGTTGCATTCGGGAAAACCAATTCAAAACCATCTCCCTTTTCATTATTCCTGACGGCACCACCACAATGATCGAAGTGTAAATGAGTAAAAACAACATCGGTAATATCAGTTGGTTGAAAACCAACATTTGAAAGAGAAGACAGTAAAGTAGCTTCGCCATTTAAATGCTGATGCTTAAAAAATTCTGCATCCTGCTTATCGCCGGTTCCATTATCAATCAGAATTTTTCGATCTCCATCAACAACCAACATACTTCTCATTGCACAGTTGCACAAATTATCCTCATCACTAGGATATTTCCTGCTCCAAAGAAGTTTTGGAACCACACTAAACATAGCTCCTCCATCGCACTTAAAATTGCCTGTTTCGATATTATATATTTCCATTATTTTCGCTTAAATATGTTATCTTTAATTTAAAATTACACTGTAAATACGGCTTTACAAACCTAGCCATTTGACTCCTGTCAAAAATACAATTTTTAAAAACGATTATCAATGAGAGTACATTTTATAGCAATTGGCGGTAGTGCCATGCACAATCTTGCAATAGCCTTGCATCTAAAAGGTTTTACAGTTTCAGGTTCCGATGATGAAATTTTCAATCCATCGAGATCACGTTTGGAAAAACACAATATACTGCCCGAAGAATGGGGTTGGTTTCCTGCAAAAATAAATACTGACCTTGATGCCATTATTTTAGGAATGCATGCCCGAATTGATAATCCGGAATTGCTAAGGGCACAAGAATTAGGATTAAAAATATTCTCTTACCCTGAATACATTTATGAACAAACAAAAGATAAAACAAGAATCGTAATTGGTGGCAGTCATGGTAAAACAACCACTACATCAATGGTTATGCATGTTTTGAAGGAGAATTCTATCGATTTTGATTATATGGTTGGCGCTCAAATTGAAGGATTTGAAACCATGGTTAAGTTAACGAAAGAGGCTAAAATAGCTATTTTCGAAGGTGATGAATATTTATCCTCTCCTATTGACAGAAGACCAAAATTTCATCTTTATCATCCGCATATTGCATTACTAACTGGTATAGCCTGGGATCACATCAATGTTTTTCCAACTTTTGAGAACTATGTAGAACAATTCGAGATTTTCACAAATCTAATTCAGCCCAATGGAAGCTTAATTTATTTTGAAGAAGACGAGCACATTCAAAAAATCCTAAGCAATAAAAGAAAAGATGTAAGCTACATTCCATACAATACACATCCATTCCGACTAGAAAATAACCAAACAATTTTAACTACAGAAAAGGCCGAATTTGCTCTTGAGATATTTGGAGAGCACAACTTACAAAACTTAATGGGTGCTTATCACATCTGCAAAAGCATTGGAGTAAAAGATCTTGATTTTTACAAATCGATACAAAACTTCTCTGGTGCTGCCCGCCGTCTTCAAAAGTTAGCTGAAAATGAAAACTGCAGTGTTTTTCAAGATTTTGCTCATTCACCATCCAAATTAAAAGCAACAACCGAAGCAGTTAAAAAGCAATATCATAATAGAAAACTAATTGCCTGTATGGAACTCCATACATTCAGCAGTTTAAAGAAAGAATTCCTGCCACATTATAAAAATACGATGTGTATGGCAGATCAAGCTTTTGTATATTTTGATCCTAAAACGATCGAACACAAAAAACTGGAACCAATTACAAGTAAGCAAGTTGAGGATGCTTTTGGAGGAAGTAATCTTAAGGTATACACCGATTCAGATCTACTAATTTCTGATTTGCTTTCGATGAATTTTAAAAATACGAATGTTTTACTAATGAGTTCGGGAAATTTTACGGGCGTAAATCTCCCTCAACTGGCAGAAAACATTATAGGAAACACTAAATAATCTAAGTTACAGTATTTCAATTCTCTTTGTATTGCCTAAAGCTAAATTAATACTACTTTTACGGCATACAGAACCCTAAAATCAGGAATATTATGCTTTGTAAGCTTACATCTATTTTACTAATTCTTCTTCTTTTTCCAATTACTGCTGTATTTGGAGAAACTCAGGATCAAATCCAGAAGGCCGAAGAATTGTTAAAAAACACTGAAGGAGGTGAAAGAATTGCATTACTTAAAGAACTTTCCCGCTTACATGTTAATAAAAATCCTGACAAAAGTATTAACTATGCAAAAGAAATTGTTATTCTGAGCTCAGAAGATGCTGTTGAAAAATCGGCTTCATTATATCATTTAGGAAACCTGTATCGCCGGGTAAATAATTACAGACTAGCTCTCGACTGTCAAAATCAGGCTCTTGAAATCCGAAAAACGATAACCGATTTAAAAGGAACTGCCAGCTCGTTAAATAACATTGGTGAGATCTATAAAATCCTTAACAAATACGATGAAGCCTTAGTTCATTTAAATCGATCGTTGGAAATCAGAGAAAAAAACGGGACTAAAAAAGAAGTTGCTTATACTTTAAACAATATAGGGAGTGTTTTTTGGCTTAAAAAAGATTACGCCAACTCATTAGAGTATTATCTGAAATCTCTGGAAATGAGGTCAAATTTAGGTGACAAAGCTGACATATCATCTTCTCTCAATAACCTTGGAAATGTATACAAAAATCTAAACAAACCGAACAAGGCCCTCGACTATTACTCTAAAGCTCTTCAAATTAGAGAAAAAATTGGCGATAAAACTCTTATTGCTTTTTCTTTAAATGATATTGGAGGAATATACTGGCGATTAAATAATTTCAATGAATCACTTTCTTATTACAATCGATCACTAAAAATAAGAACAGAGATAGGTAACAAAATATACATTGCATCTACTTTAAAAAATATTGGAACTGTATACAAGGATTTAAATGAGTTGGACTATTCCTTAAAGAACTATAATGATGCCTTAAAAATTTATGACGAAATTAATGATCAAAAAGAACAAGCAAATGTATTTTCTTTAATTGGGAATCTTTACAAGAGCTACAATAATTTCGACAAAAGCCTGGAATACCACAAGATTTCTCTTAATCTTCATAACCGAATTGGAAACAATAAAGGTGTTGCCTACTCTTCGAACAGCATAGGTGAAATACTAATGAAATACTACCAAAGCGAAGAAGCCAAAGACTATTTGCTTTCAGCGTTCGATCATGCTAATCAGTGCAAGGATAGAAGTTTGCAAAAAATTACCTCCGAAAATTTATTTGAGTATTTCTCCAATCAAGGAGATTACAAAAAAGCATTGGAATATTATCGTGAATACTCCAGTACCCAATACGATAGCATTGTAGATCAGATCGACAAAGATAAAATTGCAGAATTCGAGGCCAATTATCAAATTTCTAAAAACAAAGATGAAATTAAAAGCCTAAAAGCCTATAATCGCCAACAAGCCATTGTAATCTACCTTTTTGTATCTTTAATAATACTTGCCGGCATAATAGGTTACATTGCTAATAAAAACATTAAAATAAGAAAGGAAGCTACTCAGGCCTTAACCGAAAAGAATGATGAACTGAAAGAAATTAACTACAGATTAAAAGAGACTGAAGTAACCCTTCGTGATTTAAACCTTACCAAGGATAAAATTTTCAACATTATTTCGAATGATTTGCGAACTCCTTTTAATCACATGAAGCTAATGAGCTCTAAACTTCTTAATAGTTTTGATCAGGATAAAATTCAAGAACAAAAGGATTTTTCGAAAAAAATCAAAGACTTGTCTTTCCAGACTTACGATCTTGTTGAAAATATCTTATTATGGTCTGCTTCACAATCTGGAAAAACGAAGTTTACACCTCGCCTTTTTAATGTAAAAGAACTTTTAGATCACAGTCTAACTAAACTTTCAGAACAACTTGTGGAGAAAAATGTTAAAATCATTTTTAATTTAGATAGTAAATCTAAAGCTTTCGCTGATACTTCTGCAATTACTGAGGTGTTTAAGAACCTATTTTCCAATGCAATAAAATTCTCTTATCCAGAGGGTAAGATTACCATATCTGCCAGGGAAAAGAAGTATTTGGTAGAATTAGAGATCTCTGATGAAGGAGTAGGTATGAGCAAAACCAATCTTCACAAAATATTCCGATTGGACAATAATTACCTTGCATTAGGTACAGCACAGGAAAAAGGTGCCGGAATTGGCCTGCTGCTCTGCAAAGAATATGTAGAAAAAAATGGTGGTAAGATATGGGCCGATAGTGAAGAAGGAAAAGGAAGTAGTTTTTACATTACAATTCCAAAATCAGACAAATTAATGGGCTCCGTTCCAAACAGAGAGAATTACTAAAACAATATTAATAAGCATTAAAAAAGAGGCCTCATGAGGCCTCTTTTATTTTGATCAGAAATACTGAATTATATTAGTATTTTTTAGCAACAAAATGATAGTGACTACCAAATCTTTCGAAAGCAGCCTGATCCAATTCTTCTCTGAAATTAGGATGAGCTACAGAAATAATAGCTTTTGCTCTTTGCTGTAATGTTTTTCCAAATAAATTAACCGTACCGTGCTCAGTTACAAACCATCTCATGTTGTTACGAGTAGTTACAACACCAGATCCCTGCATAAGAGTCGGTGTGATTTTTGAAACACCTTTACCTGTAACAGAAGGCATTGCAATAATTGGTACACCACCCTCAGAAGCAGAAGCACCACGTGTAAAGTCGATTTGTCCGCCAACACCTGAATAATGTCTTGTTCCGATTGAATCAGCACAAACCTGACCTGTAATATCAATTGATAATGCAGAGTTAATTGCGCATACTCTAGGATTTTGCTTAATAATACCTACACCGTTGGTGTAAGCTACATCCATCATCAAAACTCCTGGATTATCATCAACGAAATCATAAAGTTTTTTTGTTCCCATTAAAAATCCGGCAACAATTTTACCTTTATCTAATTTCTTATTCATTCCGTTTACAACACCACTATAAACCAAAGGAAGAAGACCATCAGCAAACATTTCTGTATGTACACCAAGATTTTTATGATTTCCCAATTGAGCCAAAACTGCATTTGGAATACCACCTATACCCATCTGAAGACAAGCTCCGTCAGGAATTAAACCTGCAACATTTTTACCAATCTGAATATCGATATCAGACAAAGGTGCATTGTGATGCTCAACAAGAGGTGAATCATCCTCACAGAATACATCAAACATACTCAATGGCATCATTGCATCACCAAAAGCACGAGGTACATTAGGATTGATAATAGCAACAACAGTATCTGCTTCTTCAACAGCTGCTCTTGTACAATCTACAGAAGTACCTAACGATACATATCCGTGTCTATCCGGAGTACTTACCTGAACTACTGTCACATTAACCTTTAAAACACCTTCGCGAATTAACTGCTGAGTTTCACTCAAAAAAACAGGAATATAATCAGCATAACCTGCTTGAGTCTGCTTTCTCACGTTTGCACCTACAAACAATGATTCCAAATTAAAAATCCCTTCAAATTCAGGCTCAGCATACGGAGCTGATCCTTCAGTATGAATATGCTGAATTGTAACGTCGTAAATTTCGCCGTTACGACCTCTGTCACACATCTCTTTAATGAACTTGTGCGGAGCCAAAGCTACAGAGTGTAAATGTACTCTATCCCCAGATTTAATCACCTTCGCTGCTTCCTCAAAAGAAACTATTTTGATCTCTTTGTGCATCTTTTAATCGGTTTTTATGATGTTTTTAATAATTTCTAATTCGCCGACTAAAGTAGTACAATTTTTGAGTTCAATTTCTGCTATTAAGCATGAGTGCTACAAAACATATCTGCATTATCAGTTCATAATTAAGCTTTTGCGGTTCTAATTAAAAAAAAACACTAAGAATAAAACTAAGGACATCTTACTCGATATTAAAAAATCTGCTTAGAGTAGCTTACTGCACCTGATTGAAACGGATTAAACAAAAAATTGAACAAAAAAGAAGCCGGGAACTACCCCGGCTGCAAAACCCAAACATCTAATAAAACTTAAATAACAAAAACTATCAAACTATTATTTTTTGTAAGCCTATTTATTTCGTAAAGTATGCTACTTTAGCTATTTATAACTTCTGTCGAAATAAGAAAATTAACTATTGTTTTATATTACTATACCAAATATATCATTCTTTTAATCATCTATCAAATCAATAATGTTTATAGTGTGATAGATATTTTTTATATTTGAACCTAAATAAAAATTCAAGATACATGATTACAATTACCCAATTGGAATATATTGTTGCTGTAGATACGTACCGCCATTTTGCCACTGCTGCTGATAAGTGCTTTATTACACAGCCTACGCTTAGTATGCAAATAAAAAAACTGGAAGAATTTCTGGATATTACAATATTTGATCGCAGCAAACAACCAATTATTCCAACTGATGTAGGCACCTCTATAATAGAGCAAGCGAGAATTATTTTAGGAGACACGAAAAAAATTGATGAGATAATTAATGATCATAAAAACACCATTGAAGGGAGTCTTAAAATAGGTATTATTCCAACTCTGGCTCCTTTCTTATTACCAATGTTTATTGGCGACTATATTAGAAACTATCCTGCTATTAAAGTAGAGGTTGAAGAAATGGTATCCGAAGATATTGTAAAGAGTTTGAAAAAGGATAAAATTGATGTTGGTATATTTGTTACTCCGGCCAAAGAGGATAAAATAAAGGAACGGCCTCTGTTTTACGAAGAAATGATGATTTATGCACACAAAGATCATGAGATTCTAAAAAAATCAATAATTGAAGTAAAAGATATTGCAACTCCAGAGATATGGATGCTTGGCGATGGACACTGTTTTCGAAATCAGGTAATCAATCTTTGTGAAATGCACGACCTGCAACATCAGGAATTGCCTTTCGAGTTTGAAAGTAATTCATTAGAAACATTAATGAAAATTGTTGACATAGAAGGTGGGTTTACTCTAATTCCAGAATTAGCTACTCGATATTTACCCAATGAGAAGTTAAATCAAGTTAAACAATTTACAAATTTACATCCTTTACGTGAAGTTAGTTTGGTTTACTCCCGGCATTACTCAAAGAACAAATTACTCGATTTATTAGCAAAAAGTATTCAAAATGTCATCCCAAAAGACCTCTTGAGTAGTACCAGAGGAACAATTGTTGAATGGCGTTAAACTCATTTTATTCTAAGCTTTAAGCAGTTAGAATATCCGAATGAAAAAAGTCTTGTTTTTTTTCAAAAAAAGTATTGTCAGTTTAAAGAATTATCTCTTTCTTTGCATCGCTAAAGAAAAAAACAGTGGTCATCATTACTACTTTTAGCTCTGAAGTTTTTGAAGAGAAAATATAGAATTGTATTTGCAAAATGATTTTTTTGAATTACCTTTGCAACTCTTTAAAATAAATGGTCCGTTCGTCTAGGGGTTAGGACGCCAGGTTTTCATCCTGGTAACAGGGGTTCGATTCCCCTACGGACTACAAAAGTTTGTAGCAAGTTTATTTTTAACTTATCTTTGCTACGCAAAATAAAGAAAATGGTCCGTTCGTCTAGGGGTTAGGACGCCAGGTTTTCATCCTGGTAACAGGGGTTCGATTCCCCTACGGACTACCAAGATAAATAAATTTAGATAACTTTAAGAGATGGCAAATCATCAATCTGCAATTAAAAGAATAAGACAGTCTGAAACAAAACGTGTACACAACAAGTTTTACGCTAAGACTACAAGAAATGCTGTAAGAAAGTTACGTGCTACTACTGATAAAGAAGCTGCTAACGAATTATTACCAACGGTTACTGCAATGTTAGATAAACTTGCAAAAATCAATGTAATTCATAAAAACAAAGCGGCTAACTTAAAATCTAAATTAGCTTTACACGTTAACAACTGTAAGTAAGAAATTACAACTCTATAATAGAGGGTTCTCAATGAGAACCCTTTTTTGTCATGCACTAAATTCTCATTTGATATTCTCACATATTTTCATAACTTTAATTAAGTTATAATATGTGAAAAATGAATGAATACAAAAAACTAAGCATTAAAGACTGGGCCGTTGAAGATCGCCCAAGAGAAAAATTAATGTATAAAGGCGTGAAAAGTTTATCTTCCGCCGAACTCATAGCAATTATTATTGGAAGCGGTAATCGCAGGCAATCTGCAGTAGAGTTATCCAAATCCATTCTATCCCATTGCGACAACGATCTTAATTTACTCGCAAAAAAAACCATTCCAGATTTAATTAAAATTCCAGGAATTGGCGAAGCAAAAGCCATAGGTATTATCTCAGCTTTGGAACTGGGGTGCCGACAAAAAGCATTCCTCTCGAAACAAAAACTGAAAATCACTTGCAGCAATGATGCTTTTGAAATTATATCACCCTATGTAGAAAACTTAGGACATGAAGAATTTTGGGTCATTTTCTTGAACCAAGCAAATAAAATTGTAGAAATCAAAAACGTTTCATCCGGAGGTATCACAGGTACTGTTTTTGATATAAGATTAGTATTTAAAGATGCTCTTTTATTGCAGGCAACCAATTTAATTCTCTGTCACAACCATCCTTCAGGTAGTCTTCAACCATCTAATGCAGATAAAGATGTAACCTCAAGAGCGAGTGAAGCTGGTAAACTAATGAACATCTCGGTATTAGACCATCTAATAATAGCAGATAATCAGTTCTTTAGCTTTGCAGATGAAGGCCTAATTTAGATTAAATCAGACTTATTAATTTTTAAGCAAATCTTTGTTTAATATTTTTGAAATATAGCTATATTTGCGCTCAGCTAAATTTTAAATAAAAAAACATGGTGGTCAATATTTTAGGAGAAAAAAACTCTCTTTTTAACCGATTCATAGCTGAAATCAGAGATATAAATATTCAAAAGGATCCTCTTCGATTTAGACGAAATCTAGAAAGAGTTGGAGAAATTTTTGCTTACGAAATCAGTAAAGAATTAAATTACAGTGAAATCTCAATACAAACTCCTCTTGGAGAATCACTTACAAATCTTCCTTCTTGCGAGATCGTAGTAGCTTCTATTCTTAGAGCAGGTTTACCTTTACACACAGGTCTTTTAAACTACTTTGACCGATCGGAAAATGCCTTTATTTCTGCGTACAGAAAATACTCCGATGATGGTGAGTTCAAAATCAATTTTGAATATATTTCATCACCATCAGTTGATGGTAAAGTTGTAATTCTTGCTGATCCAATGCTTGCTACGGGCTCTTCAATGGAATTAGCATACAATGCTATGCTAACAAAAGGAACTCCTAAACACGTTCACATAGTTGCTGTTATTGGCAGCGAAGATGGTGTTGAATTTATAAAGAACAAACTTCCGAAAGAGAACATTACTATCTGGATGGGCGAAATTGATAAAGAGCTAAATTCGAAGTCGTATATTGTTCCTGGATGTGGTGATGCAGGTGACCTTGCATTTGGCGCGAAATTGGGATAAATAAAATATTTGTTTAGAAAAGGGTTGTTTGAAAGAATAACCCTTTTTTATTGCTTAAATTTTTTCACATCCATTCTGTCAGGACAATTAGCATACAATTCCTTAATACTTCTCATTTCAACGGGATGAATTAAATCACTTGCTACATCAAGTAGTGGAACCAACGCAAATGCTCTTTCCTGAATTCTAGGATGTGGTATCATTAATCTGTCGGTAGAAATAACCAAATTATCGTAAAAAAGAATATCAATATCAATTGTTCTTTCACTATACTGATTATTCTTACGAACTCGTCCCAAATCTTTCTCTATTTGTTGTGTTCTGTCAAGTATTTTGGCTGCCGACAATTTCGATTCCAACACCACAACCTGATTTAAAAAATTCGACTCGTGTTCAAAACCCCATGGTTCTGTTTCGTAAATAGAAGAAACACGAATTAACTCTCCTACTTCCAATTTCATCTTCGAAATTGCCTCAGAAAGGATTTTTTCTCTATCATCAAGATTACCTCCCAATAAAAAATATACTCTTGCCATGCAAAATTCCCTTTTTATCGGTAAAAGAAACAAAGAAAACCCCGATATCAAAATGTACATCGAAAATACAGTAGTATATTAAACCTATCTCAGGTAAATTAAATATATTTGTTTGTATCTAAATTTACATAAATTTGGATTTATTAGTAATTAATAGATTATCCATAAAACACATAGCGCATGAAGAGTTTTTTTAAATTTACTTTTGCCTCCATCCTTGGAGTTATTATTGGCGGTTTTATATTGCTGTTTCTCGGAATAATGATTATTGCTGCAATTGCAGCAAGTGGCGATCAACCTGTCACTATTAAAAACAAAAGTATTCTGGAAATAAAATTAAATAAGCAATTAGTTGATCGTGGTTCTGAGAACCCTCTTTCTGATTTCAATTTCTTAACAATGAGTGCTAATTCAAATATTGGACTGAACACAATTCTTGGAAATATTGAGAAAGCAAAAACTGATGAAAAGATAAAGGGAATTTACCTTAACGTAACTGATATACCAGCCAATTTTGGTGGCATGGCTTCTATTGAAGAAATCAGAGAAAAACTAAAAGAATTCAAAACAACAGGAAAATTCATCGTTAGTTACAACAATTTTGGCCATTCTCAGAAAGCATACTACTTAACTTCCATTGCGGATAGTATATATCTTAACCCTGAAGCAGGTTTATTTCTTCTAGGTATGGGTGGAGAAAGAACTTTCTACCGTAAATTTCTAGAGAAAATTGGCGTTGAAGCTCAGGTTATTAGAGTTGGAAAATACAAATCGGCAACCGAACAATATTTTCGTGATGATATGAGTGATGAAAGCCGCGAACAAACCATGGCTTATGTTGGAGCAATGTGGAATCAGCTTCTTGAAGGAATATCAGAAGAAAGAAATATTTCAATTGAAAAACTAAATAAACTAATTGATGAAGTTGCTATTAGAAAAGCTGCTGATGCAGAAAAGTACGGCTTAATCGATGGAGTTATTTACGAAGATGAGATGGAAACTATACTTAGAAAACTATCTGATATTAAAGAAGGTAAAAAACTTAGATTAGTGAGCACTTCTGATTATAAAGATGCTCCGGAAGCAGATTTCAAATTTTCTAAAAATAAAATTGCAGTTATTTATGCTACTGGCGCCATAGGATTGGAACAAAACGAAAGCTCTATTGGTCCCGAATTGACTAAAACCATTCGTAAGGCACGTCTTGATTCTACAATTAAAGCAATTGTATTAAGAGTAAACTCTCCTGGAGGATATGCGAATGTATCTGATTTTATTTGGAGAGAAGTAAAATTAGCTGCCGAAGTAAAACCAGTAATTGCTTCGATGGGAAATGTTGCTGCTTCGGGCGGATATTACATTGCATGTCCTGCTGATACGATCGTTGCAGATAAAAATACAATTACAGGTTCCATTGGAATTTATGGTTTGTTCTTTTCAGGAGAAGAATTAATAAAAGAGACATTTGGTTTAACCACTGACTCTTACGGAACCAATGAACATGCTGCTTTTGGTGGCAGTTACCCATTAATGCTACCCATTTCGTCAAGAAAATTCACAAAAACAGAGGAAGCGATTATCCAAAACATTGTTAATAACGGTTACGATACATTCTTAAGCCGAGTTGCCGAAGGACGAAACATGACTGTTGAACAGGTACATGAAGTTGCTCAAGGCAGAGTTTGGAATGCAATGGATGCACAAAAAAATGGATTAGTTGATGTCTTGGGAGGATTGGAAACAGCCATACAAATAGCCAAAGAAAAAGCTGGGCTTGAAGACTTCCGAATTATTTCTCTTCCAAAATTAAAAAATCCTTTTGAAACTATACTGGAAGACCTAACAGGAAAAGCAACTACCAAAATTCTGAAAAATGAATTAGGCAACTTCTACAACACCTATAAAAAAACACAAGATCTAATTCAACTTGGAGGAATACAAGCTCGTATTCCTTACGAGATCGACCTACATTAGGAAATACTCTTTAGATAAAAGATCCTCAAAATAATGAGGGTCTTTTTTTTAGCAACAATCGATTTGTTTCGAAAATACTCCAACTAAAATTATTAATTCGCTTGTTGATTAGCTATCTTATCATATTATTCCACTTGCATGAGCAAGAAATTATTATCATAGGAAATATTTCTGTAATTTTAGGCTGTATATTATACTAACCAAGGACTACAGGTCTGGTAAAGCCCTCATTACCTTTTTCAAATCTATGATCAAATGAAGAAACTATCTCCCATCCTAAAAAGTCTGCTTTTCCCTTTTAGTTTACTATATGGATTGATTGTTTCTGTGCGTAATCTGCTGTTCGATTTTAATATCTTACCCATTACTGAATTTAAAATCCCAATAATATCTGTTGGTAATATAACTGTTGGAGGAACTGGAAAAACACCTCACATTGAATACCTAATTACTCTACTTAAAGATGATTACAAGATTGCAACACTAAGTCGTGGTTATAAAAGAAAATCAAAAGGCTACTTGCTTGCAGATGAAAGCTCAACATCAAATCAGATTGGCGATGAACCAATGCAAATCAAAAGAAAATTCCCTGATATTTTAGTTTCGGTTGATAAAAAAAGAGTAAACGGAGTAAAGAACTTGCTTAAATCGGAACACGGTAATGATTTGGCTGCAGTATTGCTTGACGATGCCTTTCAGCACAGGTCTATAAAAGCTGGTTTATCCATTCTATTAATAGATTACAACCGACCAATAACACGAGATTATATTATGCCATATGGCAGACTACGGGAAAGTGCGAATGAAAAAGACCGTGCAAATATTATTATTGTAAGCAAATCACCGGAGAATATGACTCCCATTGATAGAAGGATAATTGTTAAAGAACTGGATCTTCTTCCCTATCAATCTTTATATTTTACAAGTCTTGCTTATGGAAATTTAGAACCCGTTTTTAAAAATAACGCTATCAATATAATTAACGAAGAATGGAGTAAAGAAAATTTTTCCATTCTTTTAGTAACCGGTATTGCCAATCCAAAACCACTCAGAGAATACCTTGAAAGTTTCTCTGATATAGTTGAAGAGGTTCAATTCTCCGATCATTATTCATTTCAAACTAAGGATTTGGATCTCATTCAATCAAGATTTGAAAAACTGGAAGGCAAAAATAAAATAATAGTTACTACAGAAAAAGATGCCACCCGTTTCTACGATATGGATATCAAACAGGAATCTGTCAAAGAACATCTTTTCTATATTCCTTTATGGATAAGATTTTTGAATGAAGACAAATCAAAATTCGATGTCCAAATTATGAACTATGTGGAGAAGAATAAACGTTCGAGTAACTTGCACAATATTAAAACTGACTCAATATAAAATAAAAAGGGGAATCAAACAGATTCCCCTTTACTCTACCATTGATTAACCACTACATTAATTAACAGCTATCTCTAAAAGCAGTTTGAGAGACATTTAAGTCTTCAATAACCCAACTCAAACACTCTAGACTTCATTAAGTTACAAAAATAAACATAAATAATCAAGAATAATTTTCTTTTTCTCAACAGGGCTTTTAATTCAATTTTCCGCCCAAAACACAGGTCATCTTATAAGTTCTAACTTCTCCATTTGGACTAAACAACTCGATATATACCAAATAGATTCCAATAGGAGCTCTCTCCTTTTTTGAAGATAATCCATCCCAATACAAAGAATCCTCATTTGCCAAATTAACATTGCTCGCTAATTTTCTGATTTCAACACCCATTGAATTAAAAATCCGAATTGAAGTTAGATAGCCATCCTCTTCCATTTTGAAATTAATCAGCAAACGATCTTCGATACCATCGTTATCAGGCGTAAATATTTTTGAGGATAAACTTATTTCAGAGTCGGCAACATTAATATCGTTATATACTGAATTTTGAAGACCAGGAGTACCAAATCCGATATTTTGGGCCGCAGATTGCCAATTGGATTGACTATTCGTCTCTCTCATTGGGTTTATTCTTTCTAATGAAACCCCATCAACTGATGCCAATAATTCGAAATGCATATCCTCATTATAGGCAAAATCATCAACAATCATATTATTAGAAACAAGAACTACTCTTCCTGCATCATCAGAAAATGAAGGTAAAGATTTGATTTGACAGAATACATACGGATTGGAGGTAAAATAGTCTTGTTGTACACTGAGAGTATCCTCTGTAAGCAAGAAATATTCGTTTGGATGCAGAAATTCATCTGAAATTAAAACTYCTTCAAACAAATCRAAATTRTCTGTTCTGGTGGCCAATTTCACTTGTGATAAATCAATTACTTTTTCTGATACATTTACAATTTCGACATAATCCGATCCATCGGGATAAGGATTAAATAAGACTTCATTGATCACCAAATCACCTTCTGAAATAATTCCAGGCACCCAAAAATCATATTCCTTAGTAAGAATAGAATTCCCAGCTAAGTCTGTAATATCATTAGACATGATAAGCTGATACTGCCTATTACCTACAAAATCAGATTGAAAGTACAATTGAAATTCTTTCCCTATAAGATCTGATTGAATTATATTTTCAGGATGAATTAAGTCTTGAGAAAGTCGGAAATTTGATAATTTAAACATTCCGGAACTTTCAATTGGTTCACTAAAAATTAATTTTACACAATTATCTGAAACATACCTGCAAGACTCAAGGATAGGTGGCAACACATCTTTATTTTCAGAATTAATTGAATTTAACATCCCTGGAGTTCCGCCCAAATCATGTATTGCAGCCTTCCAATTATTTTCCTGCCAAGAGGTATTTTTCGGATCGATTCGTTCCAGTGACCAGCCACCGTCCGATTTTTCAGCAGTCTGATACCATAAATCTGAATAATTCACATTATCTATAAGCAGTTTCTCTTCCGATAGAATTTCAATTGCTCCTCCCGAATTTATTAATCTGGGAAAATTACTCACACCAAGAACATCTCCGAATCCTGCAAATTGTTCCTCTGCAGATTTGGGACATAAAATTAAATAAGATTGTGATTCAATAGTATCCAAACCCAAAAGAGTCTCTTTTTCTCCTACTTTCAGTATCCAATCCTTTACAGTTATTGGATACTCACTATTGTTGTATAATTCAATAAATTCATATTCCGGGAGTCCTACTATTGGGCTTTCATCTGCCATTATTTCGTTAATGACTACATCAAATAGCTTAGCCGGAACAAAATATCCAAAATGAATAGTTTCCATTTTTTGTACTGCTCCTTTGCCATCGGTTATATTTGATATTTCCAACGAATAATCTCCTGTTTTTAATTCTTCATCTACCACCAATATCAAATAATTATCCTTATTTCCGCGCAACACATTAAAATCCAGAATCTCTTCTTCCAATCTTGCCAATTTAAAATTTTCAAACTGAGAAGATTTTTCAAAGTCAAGATCTTCCGAATACTCTAATAGTATTGAGTCTTTACCCACAATTTCATGAGATTTCAAAAATGGAGCCGTATTATAGGATTCTATTTCTAAATCGTCAAACCATAGATTCCCAGCTCTTGATGCTGTTTCGAAAGAAAACTCTAAACCTGAAAACCATTCCTTTGAACCTGAGTCTACCTCCGATTTAATTTCTTCTACATCTAACCAATTCTCTTTAATTCCCAGACGATTGTATGCCATTCTCCATAAACCATTCGGATGATAAGTTAACTGAATAGCAACTGCTTCATTTTCATTCCAGTTAAATTCGGTTTCCAATAAAACATTCAAATTCTGATCCTTACCCAAACTCCACAAACTCAAAATATCACTTGAACCTCTTTGATTTACTCCAACAGAATATTTTGTGGAAGCCACATCAGGATTAGAATCATCCATTAATAAATGAAACGCAAATTTATTCCCAGACGATGGATCCCAATCTCCGTTTCGAATGATAAAACTCCAGTTGATTGTACTCGATTTAGGATCAAAACCTACCAAAGGTGTGGAAATACAGCTTGCCCCAAACTCCTCTGATAAATTGTGTTTTAAAGAATAACTTCCATTAATTGATCGGTAAGAGGAAGAATTCCAATCAACGATATTTATCCAATTGTCAAGGCTCTTAGATTCAAAATTTTCATCTATGCTCAATTCATCTTCTCCAAGCAGAATTTTAACAGAGTCTTTTCCTAAATCAGACTCAATCATTAATTGAAAATCATCTGTTCCATTGTATTTGATGGAGTAAAAATTTGCAAACCCATTTTCCAATTGCAGTATATTATCCGGAACAATTAGTTCGCCATCTCCAGCAAATAAATTCAATTGAACCGATCCAACAGCATCTTTGTCTATGCTGGCAAATTTATCACAGGCTATAACTTTCACAAAAAATTTCTCATTTGAATTATTGATCCCGAAAGGGCATAATGCAAAATGAATACCAGTTGCCTCAACATTAACAGCATGAACCTCCGATACTATCTTCTGCGCTAAAATGTCTTGTAATCCTGAACTGTTCTCAATTGTTTTCCATCCATGGTTTTCTGGTATTTCTACCTGAAAACTTACATTATCCGAAAGCTGTCCTTTACGAAAGAAAATTGCCAAGGTCAAATTCATCTCCGAATTATTAGGTAATTCTATCACACCTTTCGACGAATTAAAGCCTATATAATCGTCATCAATATCTGATGTTACAGCCATAATTCCGGCATCTGATAACAGTACAGCTCCAGAAATATGTTTTGTCCACGAAAAAGAATTTTCAGGATATGCATTGTAAAACTTTAAATTTGAAATTATTGTTGCCAATTGATCATGAGTTGCCCCATCAGATATTTGAAAATTGAGAACAGCTATGGCTTCATTTTCAGTTATCGCCAAAGAACTCAATTCTTTTGCTGATATAGAACTAAACGGGCCGATTACAGAAGTCTTATCTACTCCGGATATGTTATTGCTTAATATGGTAGAAAAATCTGTGCATTCTGCCTGAATTGTAAAATTTTCGGCTTCACTATAAATCAAATCTGACCAGCGAAAATCACCATCTCCATTTTTTATTTTCAAATTTTCTGATAAGATCTCACCTTTTCCCGATGCAAGTGATAGTTCTATCTCGAACTCAGAATTCGTATCAATATTACCCAAACTATCCTGAAGCTGAACAAATACAGTAAATTCCTCCTTGTAATTAACAGATTTGGGAATTTCTTTAAAAACCATTTTTTTTGCCTTTACTTCAAAAGTAAACTCAGGCCCGGAAAGATTACCCGAAAAATTAGCTTTCAAACCACTACTACTTTCAGAAACTATCCAATCCGGATGTAATGAATCAATTTCCATTTGAAATAATTCTTCATCAATAGTCTTTCCTTCTTTTAAAAAGCAAAAAACAGAATACTCAACAGTTCCTTCTCTCGGTATTTCTCTTTTTATTTCAGATTCAGGAAATTGAATTTCTAATTCATCCTTATCAACCAAGGTCTCGATGGACAAAATTTCACCATCAACTTTCAAAATGAATTTTTCAATTGATTTTTCCCAGTTCACTTGATTTTTCTTTGATCCAATTAATCTGATCTTCTCAAGAATTGTTGATACATCATCACTTCCTGAGTCTATTACAGAAAATCGAAATACCTCAACAGCATCTTCTTCATCAATCCAAAGAGAAGAAATATGGGAATCAATCGAATACGAATTATCTACATTCACATGTGATTCGTATGTATTCTCAACAAGTATATTATTGGAAACAGAGCTTGGCAAATTATCGCTGTTTATCACCAAATTGATTAATTCCGGACGAGAATACTTTAATGAATCAAATCGTATTCCACCTTCTTTAAATAAGTTCTGAAATCCGTTTTTAGACTCCAGAATTCCCGATCCTGTTTCCAGTGACAAATCAACCGCATAATTTACATCTAAATCCCTGTTGTTGTAGTCATCTACAGCATTCAACAAAATAGAAAAATACTGATTGCGAAGAACTGTATCCGGACACTCAGAGAAGATTATTCGTACTGCCTCTACTTCAATTTTATGAATTAAAGAAGAAAATGTGTTATTTATTGAACTAAAACCTGAACCTGAAGTAAAAGTGATAAAGCCTTTTGATGCTTCTTTGCAATGCAATTGTAATGTTTCCCCATCAGTTAAAGAATTCTCAGTATTCAAATAGCACCGCAACTCAAATTCTTCTTTTCCTCCATCAGAAATAATAATTTGACCTTCAGTAAAATCCATCACAATGGAATCCTCTTCAATGTAGATACTTTGTGGAATTACCTCCTCATTATTTGAAAACAAACACATCCCTCCAAAGCAATTCTTCCAACTCATTCCATTTTCAGGAAAAGAATTGTAAAATGTCATTCTCTTAACTTTCGTTGGTAAACCATCAGCGGCATCGCTCGTCTCATCAATAATGAATCGAAAACACGCTAATGCGCTATCCTTGTCATTATTCACTGTGTTAAGCAATACCGAACCTATCGGATTATTTGAGGCAAGAATTCGACCTAGCAGATCACTCTCAGGAATAATTGGATCTCCGCTTATCAGAACATTATCAAAATAAACCAAATCACCGGAATTAGGATTATTAAATCGAATAATGATTTCCAAGCTTGATCCACTCAATCCTGGCTGAGTAACAGTTTCACTTCCCCAATTACCTGTATTTTCATTATTCAACAAACACATAACTTCCTCGCCTCCATCAAGTATATAATATGCTTTTGCATATTTACCTGAACTAGAAGAGCTTCCTGTTTCTGCTAACAAAACAGAAATAGAAATATCAGTGAAAGCGGAAATATCTATCAATTTACTTTTCCAGACAGCTTCACCATCACAATCCTTGGCCTCAAACCTACCACCACTTGTTCCTACAACTTTTACGTAATCATTATCATCGGCAAGAGTACAATTAGAAATATCCAAAGACCAATTAGTAATTCCCGTAAAATCAGAATTGCTGCCCCAACACCCCTTTCCAACGTCATCGGCAAAATCTGTTTTCCATATGTCATCTGCATACAAACAATTACTGTTCAGTAGAAATAGTAATAAAAACAATTTCAGGTAAAGTGTTTTTTTCATGGAAAAATACTTTTAAATTTGATTTGCTTTTTAATTCAAAAGCTAATTTAACTATAATCAAACATTTAAACAAAATTATGTTATGAAAATTGCAGTTGTTGGCGCCACAGGTTTGGTTGGTCAGAAGATTCTGGAAATTCTGGAAGAAAGAAATTTCCAGATTAGTGAATTGTATCCCGTAGCCAGTGAAAGGTCTGTAGGAAAAGAAGTTGTATTTAATAAAAGAAAATACAAAGTTATCAGTATGACGGATGCAATTAAATTAAAACCACAAATTGCAATCTTTTCAGCTGGAGGAGACACATCTTTAAAATGGGCTCCCGAATTCGCAAAAGCAGGTACTACTGTTGTAGATAACTCATCGGCTTGGCGAATGGATAAAGACAAAAAATTGATTGTTCCGGAAATAAATGCTGTCGATTTAACCACAGAAGACAAAATTATTGCCAATCCGAATTGTTCAACCATTCAATTAGTTGTTGCTCTTGCTCCTTTGCATAAGAGATACAAAATGGAACGCTTGGTTATCTCAACCTATCAATCAATTACCGGAACTGGTGTTAAGGCTGTTGCTCAATTCGAGAATGAGAGAAATGGAAATGAAGGAGAAATGGCATATCCTTATGAAATTGATAAGAATTGTCTTCCTCATTGTGATGTATTTACCGACAATGGTTATACCAAAGAAGAGATGAAATTGGCGAATGAAACCAAAAAAATCTTGAAAGATGACAGCATTAGGATAACTGCTACTGCAGTAAGAGTGCCTGTTGTTGGTGGACATTCGGAGTCTGTAAATATCGAATTTGCAAATGATTTTGATTTGGATGAAGTTCGAAAAATTCTTTCGGAGACAGAAGGTGTAATTGTTCAGGATAATTTGGATAATAACGAATATCCAATGCCTAAATATGCACATGGAAAAGATGAAGTATTTGTAGGTAGAATTCGTAGAGATTTCTCAAATCCTAATACTTTAAACCTTTGGATTGTCTCAGATAATCTTCGAAAAGGAGCCGCTACAAATGCTGTTCAAATTGCAGAGTTTCTTGGAAAGAATAATCTTGTATAATACTATAAAAAAGGCCAATGAAACACATTCATTGGCCTTACTATGTTTTACGTACAGCACAGCCTTATATGGATAAAGACAATCGTACAGTAACTATACACTATCGTTATTTTCTCAAGGATTAATCCATTAAATTAGAATAATCCTGATATAAAAAGTCATTATAAGGGAATCGGGCAGAATGAATTTCCCTAACCACATCGTAGACCTTTTTACGAAATTCTTCAATATTTTGCTTATTAATTGCAGAAATAAACAAACAAGGAGTATCTCCTTTTGCAACCCACATTTGCTTTAATTCTTCCAGACTGTAATTCTCACGGGTTTTTGGCAAAAGATCGTCCTCATCTTTCTTCACGTAGGTAAAAGCATCAATCTTATTAAAAACCAAGAATGTTGGCTTTGCTCGATTATCTATTTCAAGCATCGTTTCATTCACCACTTTAATTTGATCTTCGAAAGTTGGGTGAGAAATGTCAACTACATGCAAAATAACATCTGCTTCTCTCACCTCATCCAATGTTGATTTAAAAGAATCGACAAGATGATGAGGCAGCTTCCTGATGAATCCCACTGTATCAGCCAAAAGAAATGGTACATTTTGAATAACGACTTTGCGAACGGTAGTATCTAATGTTGCAAAGAGCTTATTCTCAGCAAACACGTCTGATTTACTAAGCATATTCATAATCGTAGATTTACCAACATTGGTATAACCAACCAGTGCTACACGAACCATTTTTCCACGATTTTTACGCTGAGTAGCCTTTTGCTTATCAATCTTTACTAAATCTTCTTTAAGCTTGGCTATTTTATCAAGAATTATTCTTCGGTCGGTCTCGATTTGGGCTTCACCCGGTCCGCGCATACCTATACCACCTCGCTGACGCTCCAGGTGAGTCCACATACGCGTTAATCGCGGAAGCATATATTGATACTGTGCTAGCTGAACCTGAGTTTTAGCATTAGCTGTTTGTGCCCTACTGGCAAAAATATCCAGAATCAAATTTGTTCTATCCAAAATTTTACGCTGCAATACTTTCTCAATATTTCTCAGCTGCGAGGGTGAAAGTTCATCATCAAAAATTACAATTCCAATATCTTTATTTCTTTCCAGATAATCCAAAATCTCCTCAAGCTTACCGGTTCCAACAAATGTTTTTGGATTAGGATATTCCATTTTCTGAGTAAAACGCTTCTCCGTCTTCGCTCCAGCAGTTAAAGCAAGAAAATCCAGCTCATCAAGATATTCATGAACTAATCTCTCAGTCATGCTTTTTGATTTATCTATAACACCAATCAAAATTGCTTTTTCTACTTCTCTATCTATAGTAAGGTTCTCTCCCATCCAATCAATTTACAAAAAACAAAGGCTTAATTGCCTTTATAACATTACTCTTTCCTGTTTGAAGACAAATAGCAAAATACTATCTCAAAACAAATACAATCAACAAAGTACGGAAATTATCAGCCAAAAATAAACAATATTCGACAAAGCATCAGCGATTAAGTCATAAAAAAAAAGAGGCTCTGAAAAATCAGAGCCTCATATATCTAAACAATTATAGATTCAGATTATTGTAATTGAAAGTTGATAGGTACAGTATAAGATACTTTTACAGCTCTACCACGCTGTTTACCAGGTTTCCACTTAGGCATTTTTCCAATTACGCGTACAGCTTCCTTATCCAATGATGGATCAACTCCACGTACTATACGAATTTGCTCGACTCCTCCAACTTTGTTTACCACAAAAGTTACAAAAACACGACCAGTAATACCATTTTCCTGTGCAATTACAGGATATTTAACAGATTTTGCAATCCATTTTTGTAATGCTAAAGATCCTCCTGGAAATTCAGGCATATCTTCTACAATTACAAAAACCTGAGCTTCATCTTCTTCTTCTTCTTCTGCTACAACCTGAATTTCAATCTCTTCATCCATGTCAGCGTCAGAATCTTCAATCTCCAGTTCATCCTCAATCTCCTCTTCATTGTCAACAATGTTCAAAACATCAGCAATTTTAGGAGCTGGTGGTGGTGGTGGTGGTGGCTTAACAGGTTCTTGTCTGGTAACAGGAATCATTTCTTCCTCTGCCTCCATCTCTTGTTGATCTTGCAGGCCAGTAGCTTCGTTAGAATCTACAGTCCATTCAAACGCAAGAAGTACAAAGGCAAGAGTAAGAGCCAGACCAATCTCAAGAAAAAGACCTCTCTTATTTTCAAGATCTGCTTTTGGTGACTTCTTAACTTCCATAATCTTCTTTTAATTTTCTTTTAATTTCAGCGCTTAAAACTAAGTAATTCAATTTTCTAATCAAAATTCTTTTTGATTAGAAAACTAATTCGAGGCATAAAGATATAAAAATTAAAAGCAAACTGTTTTTCCTAAGCAACAAATTTGATTCTCAGTCTGTAAACGATTGAGAAATCACATTTAAGATAAGAAGTTTGCAATAATTTAAAGTAGGATAAAACCTCTGTGTATAAATGAACTATAAACTTAGTCCATTTTTTCTTTATAGCCAATCTAAATTACAAATTACACAAAAGTAGAGTGAAGAATCTACTGTGTTCGTACTCATCCTACCTATACACACACTATACATTGCTACCAATCAATTTGTCTACTGACAAACAATTACCGAACTAAAATAGATTCTTCACTCTTCTAAAACTTACGTATAAAATTTAAAAATGTTCGGATTTCGAAAAAAATCATCACACTTATGTTTTGAGATGTACAATTTTCATCTATATTTGCACTCCTATTGAGGGATTAGTTCATCCCGATAGCTATCGGGAGTTTAGAGCTCAACAAAACAAATAAGCCAGATTTTATTACTAAAATCTATAATCGGGGGATTAGCTCAGTTGGCTAGAGCGTTTGACTGGCAGTCAAGAGGTCATCGGTTCGATTCCGATATTCTCCACATTAAAGATAAGGCGTTTACGGGCTTCCACCGTGGGCGCTTTTTTTGTTTGCACTAACAAAAGCACTAACATTTCGAGTTTTAAATTATACTTATTTACATTACGTCTAAGCAGAATAGGATATTATTATAACATAGTACTCAAGAAATCCCTTATATATATATGTTGCACACCATCAAACCCATCACCTGCTAGCTTATCCATAGATACTACCACTTTAGAATAGTTATCATCTATCTTTAATAAATTCCCAAACTCTCTGTCAATAGTAGATTTTTCCTTTAATAAATAAGAAACTTGCACATACTTTTTCTCATTATTTCTTTCACAGACAAAATCTATTTCTTGAGTATTTAAAACTCCAACTTTAACAGAATATCCACAAAATAGTAAGTGATTATAAACTATATTTTCAAGTATTTTTGCAATATCATTCGTTTTATAACCCACTATAGCATTTCGAATCCCAATATTTTCAAAAAAGTATTTATCGCCTACAGAGAAAATACGCTTACCTATTATATCATATCGCCTTGCAGGAAGTATAATAAATGCACTAGATAGATACTGAATATAGTTCTGAATCTGTTGTGATGAAATACTTACCTGCTGGGATTTTAAAAAATCACTAATCTTTTTCGCAGAAAAAAGGCTACCTACATTATCTGCCAAGAATGTCACCAAGCGTTCGAGAAATTGAGTATTTCTTAGATTGTATCTACTTACTACATCCCGGTATATAATTGTGCTGTAAATATTCTTAAGATATTCAAAAATTACATCATCATTCATCGGCAGATTGATTATGTATGGTAATCCCCCATATTTCATATATAATGCCAAGCTATCATCTGAATTATTAAGAGAATGAAATTCTAAAAACTCCAAGTATGATAAACTATAGACATTAAATTCTATATATCTACCACTTAAAGTTGTTGCAAGCTCACCTGAAAGCATTTTTGCATTACTTCCAGTAATATAAATATCAATGTTATCGTTTAATGCTAATGAACGCAATGCTTTCTCAAAGTCTTCTACATCCTGAATTTCATCGATAAAAACATAATTAGTATGTTCTGAAGTAATTCGATTAGTGATATAGTTATTTAGATCCTTAGCCGTCTTAATATCATCAAAAGATAAGTCCTCAAGATTTATATAAATGATGTTAGCTTCAGAATCTCGTTCTGATATAAGATTGATCAGTTGAAAAAGAAGATACGACTTTCCTACTCGTCTTTGACCAGTTAATACCTTAATCAATGAGGTATTAATAAAAGGTTTAATTTTCGAGATATAACTATCTCTTGGAATAATATTTTTAGGTATTTTCATCGTATCAGTATTTAATGTACACTTTTATCTTTTGTAAAAATACATAAATAATACAACCATACCTTAATTTTTAAGCGAAACATGAAAAGTTTCATTTATACATGAAACTTTAACGGCAACAAGGAGAAATTTCACATACACACTAAAATTTCAATATATCTTAAGAAAAATGTCAAGTTTTTTGCGCAGTAAACTTGACAACTACAGGTTTCATCATGATATATCCAATGATTTCCAATTAGTATTTCTCAACATCCTCTATATCAATGCAACTAAACTTAAACCTGCATAATAAACCTGATTGGTTTATCGTGCAATCATAAATTTAGTTTCAACTCAAAATCTACCAAACCTCCCTACCTTGAAGATCTTCCCATGATAACTCATCATGAACATTAGAGTCATTTATACTTTCCAACAATTCGTCTAAATTATACATAGCTTTTTCTTTTATTAAAATCACTCACAAATATCTATTCAAATGGTGGTATGTCATCAAAACCTTCAACAATATTCTTTATACTCCTAAACTCCTTATCCTCTTCTTGTTTATCAGTCTTAGGAATCTCTCAATTATCATTTTTAAATTGAAAGGTAGTAGGACACTCATAAAATCCAGTCTGGTCAATTTGAAAAAAGAGATTAAAGAAAACTTCACTTATTGTAGAACGTGTTGTATTTCTGTTTCTGCTATATTTTCTAACATCCCAACCATTACTAATTGCACTTTCCGATTGCTTAAGAGTAGAGACTACACTTTTATTTAAAGTTTCTCTATTGTTCCAATGATTTTTCGACTGATTGTATGTGGCTGTTTTGAGGCAACTGAAAAACATACAATAAAACTGGCTGACCGAGAAGTTTTTGAGTATTTCTCTAATATGTTGTAAATGCTTATCGGTGTACCAATAATTTATGCCAATATCTTCTACCATACAAATCACATATTCTAAACATTCGTGCGATGCAATTTTCACCCAAAGCTCTCTGAGCTGTTCTTCAGAAAGCTTTCTACATTGGGGATAATATAGACTATTCCATATTCCGATCCCATCCAACCTATCATCGGTGACATTCAAAGTATAATGGCAGATAAACAAATCGATATTATCTAAGTCCGATTCTGATTCAATAGTTTCGTTATAATATTCAGGTATGGAAACCATGCATACAAGAGAAGCATCGATTAAAAAATTAATGATTTCTTGATCGAAGTACTTATTAGGTGACAACTTAAAAGAACTGTGATGAAAACTGATATCCGAGAAAGAACTCTCCGTATCGGCAGCTCGAACAAAAGCTGAGAGGCAAATCAACTCCTCGTTACTGAAACTATTCAGTTGTCTTTTAGCTTTTGGCGCATCAAACCGTTTTTTTATTAATCCATCAACTTTCTGAATTCTTTGCTCTTGCTCTATGCGTTCTGCCTCTTTACAATTGTAGCATCTACAACTCCATGAATTTTTGTGCCCACACAGAACAAAAAGGATCGCTGGAATAAGAACCTGGTTTCGATCGCTGGACCCAAAGTGGTTTATTGCAATGAACACAATTCTCACTTGTAATTTTTGGAGGTAATAGTTTTAGCAAACCCGAATTGTAGGTGTCTATCAAACTCTTTTATTAAACTCTTATTGCTTTCTCCAGCTTCGTATCTGCAACAAAGTTCATTAATTTGTTCTTGGGAAAGATGAGATAATTTCTCGTGGATTGTTAAGGATATTGATTTCATATAATTTTGGATTAGGAGTCACTTCCATCCCAAAATAAAAAGAGGTATGTCCCCTATCCCATTATACCACTTATAGGTACGACCAAGCACCTCGAACAAGTATAACGAAACAAGTGAACACACCAATTCCAGGTGCGTTCACTCGTCCGTTTCTCATGTTCTTTAAAATTTGGTCGTTTTATAAGTCGAGAAACTTCAGTAACGCAATATTTTCTATTAGTAAAGATATCTAAATACCTTTATTCAACAAGGTGGAGCTTCTTATATTTATTGTTTCTACGATACCAGAAAAGCCAGCAACACCATATTTGCAAGCACAGCCATACTTACTGGCTATCCCATACGTACCAGCTTTCTTATCTTAATTTCAGGAAACTGATTTTTAATTTTTCTTTAGGATAAAAAAGTCTGAAATCGGCTAAAACACATCATAAGCAACTAACTGAAAGCTTCATAACTGCCAATTAAGGGATCTGCAAACGAGTCGGTATCGTTTTTACGATTACAGCTAAAAAAAACACCCCGACAACATTAAAGTTGGCTGTGGTGATTTTAATTTCAAAAGTTATTTACTACTTGGTTTAGGAGGATCATTACCTGTTAAACTGGAATATTTATAATCAAAATAATTTCTCTAGTTAGAGCTACTATTATCTTCCTTCTTTAAGTCGATTATTTGGGTGTTGATAAATTTTACACCTTCCCTTATGGATTAAAAATCCTGGACTCGATGCCTGCAAATTTGAGGGAGGGAGAATAATTTCCTCAATTTGAACTATCCGGCATTTCCGGATAGTTGATAGTTTTTACTGATTATGCGAATCAAGAGTTGAAAATATATTAGAAAAGGTTTCAATTCGCTTATAATCAATGCGTTAAATTTGCTTAAATCCTTAAGAATCAGTATCTTT
>JAESUW010000152.1 GCA_016760525.1 Labilibaculum sp. | reverse complement strand
GCATATTCAAATGTGGATTATCTTATATTGCAAACGTATTGTTAAACTCTCAAAATCAAAATGATATAGATGTATTCCAATTTTTGTCATGTACTTAGCAATAAAATAGAACTTTTCGGACACCCTCTATTGTATTTCAATGGCTTCCATCCTCTTTTTCAGCAGATTTGCGACTATTATTCAACACTAAAAAGGCCTATTTCTCTTAAATAAACCACCTTACCTATTAATAATCAGAATCTTACAATTCTCAAAACAAAAATACAGCCTAAAAGCATGTTTTATAACTACTTACACAGAGCACCAGTCTCTTGATCAATTTGTTAGTTTTGCGATCTGAAAAATCAGCATAAAAATATACAGATGAGTAACGTAAAATTAGGTAATCCGGCAGTAGTCGGTCTTGGTGGGTTTGGATTGACAACCCTATTATTGCAATTCCATAACATCGGATTGTGTGGATTAGGTCCGGTTGTAGCAATGGGATTTGTTTTTGGTGGATTTGCACAGCTTATGGCTGGTATGCTGGAGCATAAAAACGGTAACAATTTCGGTTTTGCAGCATTTTCAGGTTATGGTTCTTTCTGGCTTGGTTTAGGAGTTATCTGGCTGATGAATTTCTACGGAGTTTATAATTCATCGACTACTGATATTGGATATTACCTTGTGGCCTGGACACTGTTTACTCTTATTTTATGGGTGGCATCTTTCTTCATTAATACTGCAATGGCTACCACTTTTACCACATTAGTAATTGGTTTTATCCTTTTGGATTTAGGACACTTCGGTTTCCCAATTTTAAATGTAGTTGCAGGTTACGTACTAATTATTTGTGCACTTTGTGCATGGTATATGATGGCAGCTATCGTTATTAATGATGTTGCTGGCCGTACAATTTTGAAAGTGGGACAACCATGGATCAAAGCAAAATAATATTCTCTTGAATTCAGCTCCTTGCGGGTAGAGTTTAACAGAACTAAAAAGAGGTAAACCGAAATTTTCTCAAATCAGATCGGTTTGCCTCTTTATTTTTTCACCACAATGCTGTCATAGACTATCCTTTTAATTTTACGAAAGGAATAGTATGATCTTAAAAATCAACCAGATATTTATTTGTTGACACCAGAAATCCATTGATCCGTTGTTCCCCAATTTTTATTGGGCTTTTCTGAGGTTTCAATACTCAGTTCTCCTCCTGCAGTCAGCTCATCCTGTGTCAGCCAGTTTCGGTTTAATTCTTTCCCATTCAATCTAACATGCTGAATGTAATAATGATCTTTATCGTAATTCATTACTTTAATCCGAAAGCTCTTTCCATTTTCCCAATCGATATCAACTGATTTAAAAATCGGCGCGCTAAGATAATACACAGAACTGCCAATATTAGCAGGCGACAGACCAATGCTGCGCATGACAAACCAAGATGACATGGTTCCGGCATCGTCATCCATAGTGCGCAAATAAGCTTTGGGCTGATTTTTATATATTCGTCCGACATAAGGATCAATTCCTTTGCTATTATCATTGAAGTAAGATTGTACAACAGTGTCGAGCAACAACTCCCTAAAAAGTTTCTGCGATTTCCAAGCTTGCTTTGTAGCATTGTACAAACCGGGAACCTGCAAATCGGGCTGATTAGCATGGTTGTAATTATTTCCTTCAAAAAACTGATCCAACTGACTGATAAATATTACCTCTCCACCAGTCAATTCTTTCAATCCGGCAACATCGAAAGGTACAAACCAGCGATATTGCCAAATGGTGCCTTGATACAAACCGCGCGCTTGCATCCGATCCACATCATTTTTAGTAAGATCTGCAAAATCTTTTAACCAGTATTTCTTATAGTTCTGTGCTTTCGTAAAATATTTTTCCCCGGGAATACTGTCTCCGGTTATCTTTAGAATTTCCGACAAAGCCCAACAATCGTAGGATGATTCCAGAGCCTTGTCAGGTGTAGAATAATCCAATTTTTCGGCTTCGTCAATCAATTGATTTTTGATTTCAGAAAAGGGAATATCATAGCCCTTCTTCCAGGCATCGAGTAAAACGACCATAGCATGCTCTGTGCGAACTGTAGGCGAAGGCTCATGCATACTTGCCCAATTGTTTTTCCCGTAGGAATACAGATTGGCAATTGACAGCGCCATATCACCGAATTGTTCAGGGTAAAAAAGTGAGAGCATGGGAAGTTGTTCCCGGTAATTGTCCCAAATTGCCCAACCATTATAAATTTGATGCATACTTTGCTGGATGCTTCCGTCAATTGCCCGATACACACCATCTTTTTCCGAAATCAGATAAGGAGACTGTAATCCTCTATACAACAAAGAATAAAATAAATCTTCCCGATCTTTTTCTCCCTCAACCCGAATTCTATTTAGAAGATTTTCCCACTTTGCGCTCACATTATTTCTTACTTGATCAAATTTTGACTCTTCAATTCTGGCTTTTGCATATTCGGTGCTAACTGAGGAAAAGCTAATTTGCACATTCAGTTCTGAAGAGCCGTTTCCATCAATTCTAAATTGATGTTCTCCAAAGGATTCTATTGCTTTACAATCAGAGACCAGTAAATAATAATAAATGCGGTAAACGCCAACACTACAGGTTGTTCCAGTATCAATCCAGCCACTAATAGCATTACCTTCAATTAAATGCTCTTCGCTTACAAAGCGTTTTGGTTGCGTAAACGAAAGATCAACAAACAAACCATTTTTGTTTTGTGGGAAATGATAATGATGCAGTCCAAAATTATGCGAAACAGTCATTTCAGCCTGAATTCCATTTTCAAAATTAACTGCATAATAACCAGGTTCAGCATGTTGACTTTGTTTCATTAGCGAAGTATTCACATCTTCATTCAATATTGGTTTAATTAAGATATTACCACCAGAACCAGTGCAACCAACTCCTTCCAAATGAGTATGGACAAATCCATCGTATTTGTTTGCATAAAATTCATACCCTGTATGATTATACGGAATGGTAACCGGTCCAATACTCAGCATGCTAAAGGGATAAGAAGCCGATGGCGACATCTGTCCATGGTCGCCTGACGTACCCAGAAAAACATTGACCTTGTTGACCGGGGAATCTTGTGAACCCTGTTCTTGAGAATAGTTTGCAAAATATTGGCAGCCAAGTAAACAAAAAATCAACGAAATTAAAACCAGTCGTTTCATCATTTTAAAAATTAAATTTTAAGACTCCCCTGTTAATTTTATAAAACACAAATTGATAGCGAGGAATTATCTTTACTGAAAAACACAGACACTCATTTTTACGATTAAGGATCTAAAGGATCCGAATTATCGATAAACATAGATGCATTCAATGGGTAAAATTCAATATCATTTCGATTTAAACGATTCCCTAAACGATAAGGCATATAACCAAGTACCTTCATGCATCGCTGATTAAAATCCATATCAGTAATGTAAATGCTTTGATCAACAGTTGTTGTACAAAGTGCTTTTTTATCAGTTGGAATTCCGTATTTGAACATCAGGCGAGCTGCATTTCTAAAATTAGTTGTCGTATGTCGGGCATGAGGTTCAATAATTAATGTAGATTCTGGAATGCCATATCGACTCATTAGTTCTTTCTTCATTTCGATGGCCTCGCAATATGGTGTTTGAAATGGATGAACATAGCCTCCAGATAAAATGATGAATGGAGCCAGTCCTTTCTTAAACCGGTTGGCGGCAAGTTTACATCGCATCATTCCCAACGGACTCAGATCAACACCTTTTTCTTCAGGCCCATGTCCCGGAACAAGAATGACTGAATACTGATAATTATCCCAATTTGTCCGGGTAATCTGTTCTGCTGCCTGCGAATTTTCACCCAATACCATTGGTTCAAAACGTGAAGCTTCATCTCGTTTATTAATTTCTAACAGCCAAAGCGCAAAATTCATTGTTGGTTCAAAACAGAAACTCATTTGGTCCAAATCATCAGAAAGGTTAAGCGCTACAATGTTTATTACTTTCTGATAATACTCACTCTTAACATTATAACTCACAGAGTCTATTTGAGGAGAATTTGGTTTTTCCGCTAAAGCATATATATGAATGATTCTATTCATTCCTTCTAATTCCCGCTCAAGAGTTTTACCGATCCAATCTGTATTGTTTTGAAGCTTTAGAAATGAGAACTTATGGCTATCTTTCATTTTAAGGAAAGCAGATTGCTCCTCCAACTCTAAACTTATCTTTTTGATCTGTTCTATAATAAGGTCAATCTCTTCCTTCTGCCATTCTATTATTGAAACAATTGTTTTTATTGGAATAACTGTCCGAGTTTGAGAATTGTTAAACTTAGACTGGATCGCAATAGATTTCTTTTTTAATAAATTAGTTAATTCTTCGTTTTTTGAAACAAAATCATTTACTATTCCTGGATTTAAAATTGAAGAGAGAAAAGGAAAATTCTTTTCAGCAAGGATGATGCGTTTGTCCGTACTTTGTTGATAAGAATTTTGAGCCTCTGCTTTGTAATAATTGCAGGTTAAACTCACGATTAAAATTGCTATGAAAACAATTGTATTGATTGACTTTTTCATTTTTTTGTTTTGAGTAATTTAGATGCTTAACGCTGCAATTTCTTCCAGCAGATTTAGCATTAATAGTTGTACTCAATATCAGCTCTGATTCTGAAAAGAAATACAGCATGAAATATAAAGGGGCTGTCCACAAAATAAACTTACAATATTAGATTGTTCAGCATTTTTGGACAGCCCCTTTTCCTGTTAATTACATTAATATTTTGGATTTTGAACCATTTCTCCCTGGCTGAGATCCATTTGTTTTTGAGGTATTGGCTGATATTCGTGTTTTCCTTTAATGAAAACAGCATTTACCAAATGCGAACGCAGTTGCTTTTCGCCGGTAAAATAAGTATTCATCACATCGGCAGCAACTCCCCAGCGTACCAAATCAAAAAAGCGATGACCTTCTTGTGCAAATTCCATTCTGCGCTCAGTCCTCAAGGCGTCTACAGCCTCTGCTTTACTACTGAATGCCATTTCGTAAGTATTAATTACGTAATTTGCAGCATCAGCAGTACCATCCATTGTTTTTACATAGCTTCCGTCGTGTGCGCGCGTTCTAACTTCATTAATGTATTTTCGCCCTGTTTCCAGATCATTGCTTTCGATAGCTGCTTCGGCACGCCACAATAAAACATCAGCATAGCGGATCACATAATAATTCAATGCAGTTATATATGGCCAAACGGACAAGTAGTATGGCGAATTGGTTGAAAGTAAACGCTTTTTAGTAATAAATGATCCATACACGGATACCTCGCGAGGAGTCCAGTCATATATTTGAATGTCCAAAAAAGGAATGCCCGGGCGTCCGATGGTATGATCAATACGAGGATCCATGTTGTCATCATCAGCAAGCAGAGAGTTGTCATGAACAGGCAAGCCATTTGCATTTGTTTTAAAAGAATTGACAAGGTTCTGAGAAGGACGTAAAAATCCATACCCTGCATATGGACCTCCAGGCGACATCAAACGATCGCCAATAGAACCATTATAATTGTCGGGAGAACCATCCTGAATAGTATGTTGAACGGAAAAAATAATTTCTGGTCCATTATCATTTTCAGCAAGAAAAACATCTCTAAAATTGGGCATCAAACTATATTTCTTAGAATTGATCACCTCATCAGCTGTTGTTATGGCATCACCCCACTTTTGCTCAAAAATATAGCATTTAGTCAAATAAGCTTTAGCTGCCATTTTAGTTGGTCGTCCCAAATCAGTTTGCTCGGTTGGCAAAACTGTTGCCGCTGCTTTAAAATCGTCTTCTATTTTTGCCCATTGTTCGGCATCAGTCAAATCAGAATTTGAAACCTGATAAAATTCCTCTTTTGTATCAACAGATTCATCAACATAACAAATGTTGCCATAGATTTTTTTTGCTTCAAAATGAAAGTGACCTCTCAAAAAACGCATTTCGGCAATTCGTTGTTCTTTCAAATTAGCGTCAAAGTCCTCACTTTCATTCAATAAGCGAATCGATAAATTTGCCCGACGAATTCCTTCATAAAGTGCCAGCCATTTACATTCCACATCCATAATGGTAGAAGTAGTGGCAAAAATTTCCATCAGGTGAATTTGGTTTTGGTCACCAGTTCCACCACCACCTTTGTAGGCATCATCCGAAAGAACATCGCCAAAACTCCAGTTTGAAGCTGGCGAATTGTAAGCATTCGAGGCATCATCAATTTGTCCGTTCAAAACAGAATAAGCTGAAATTATTGTTCCTTCAATATTTTCAAGAGTCATAATTTGATCCGGTGAAAGCTCACCAATGGGGGTTTCTTCAAGAAAACTATCGCTGCAACTAGTTATAAATAATGTTGCCACAAGTAAATATATGATCTTTTTCATACTATTATCTTTTTAATTATTCGTTGTTGTGTGATTAAAATCCCAGATTCAAACCTACCATGAAAGTTCTTGATGGTGGATACAAACCACGATCCACTCCAATATCAAGATTACGGTGATCTGAACTGTAGCTTTGCAAGCCTATTTCAGGATCAAGTCCATCGTAGCCCGTAATGGTGAATAGGTTTTGTATTTGTACATAAACACGCATTTTACTACTGTGAATTTTCTGAGCCAGACTGTTAAAAGAATAACCAATAGTTAGGTTTTTCAAACGAACATACGAAGCATCTGAGATGTAATAAGAGGAAGGACGAATATTGTTATTTGGGTCATCCAGTGACAGGCGTGGAATGGATCCATTAGGATTATCAGTACTCCAGGCATCACGAATACGATCCAGTTTATTGTATTGTGAAAGATTAAAGAAATCGCCATAATAACGGGTCATATCCCATACATCATTACCAAAACTCCCATTAAAAAACAAGGTCGCATCAAAGTTTTTATACTGAAATCCCATATTCAAACCCATCGTAAAATCAGGATGTGGATTGCCTATAAAACCACGGTCTTTGTCATCTAAACTGCCATCATTATTCATGTCTTCAAACTTCAGGTCACCAGGTTGTGCATTGGGTTGTACCTTATGTGAATCAATTTCTGCCTGACTTTTGAAAATTCCAAGACTATTGTATCCATAAAAAGATGAAATTGGCTGACCAACTTCCGAACGAGAAGTTTCCTGATCGAAGTTTACACTATGTAAGTAAGAACTTGGCAAAGCAATAAAATCAATGTCACCAGGCAAACTGACCAATTTATTTTTAATATGTGAAATGTTCAAACTGGCATTCCATGAAAAGTCACCCACCTTTTTACTTTGATAATCGAGCAATAATTCAATTCCTTTGTTTTCCATTTCGCCAACGTTGTCCCAAACAGTCTGATTGGTTCCTCCGGCAATGGGAGGTAGCGGACGTTCCAAGAGTAAATCTTTGGTTTTCTTATAAAAGTAGTCAGCCGTAATGTTGAATTGATTATTAAAAAGACCAAGGTCAATACCGATATCAGCTTGGGTAGTAGTTTCCCATTTCAAATCTGCATTACCATTTCTGCTCAATGTAAATCCATTAGAAACGACATATTGCTGACCATCAATAGCATAATTTGAATTATTAGCATTGGTATAATAACTTTCAATGGTAGCATAAGGAGGCACATCCTGATTTCCATTTTGTCCCCATCCAAAGCGAAATTTCAGATTACTAATTTTTTCACTAGCAAAAAATTCTTCTTCACTCAAACGCCATCCGGCAGAAAATGCTGGAAAATTACCCCATTTGTTATTTCCTAAACGTGAAGATCCGTCACGACGGAATGTGAAGGAGAAGAGGTAGCGGCTATCGTACGAATAATCGGCTTTAGCCATATATGAATTAAGTGCCCAGTGCGAACCCGACCCACTATTTTTCTGACTACTTCCGTCTCCTGCATTCAGGTAACGAAAGTTTTCATCTTCGTAAGGAAAACCTTCGCGCGAAGCACTAAAAGCTTCGTAAGTTGACTCAATTGCTTCAGTACCGGCCAAAAGATCAATCTGATGTTTCTCTATTTTTTTTGAATAAGTAAGTGTATTGGTCCAAACCCAGTCAAATTTCCAATTATTAGAACTCGTTAAGCTGCTGATTGTTGTAGGATTTTGTGCACCTGTTTCAGTATATTTCGGACTAAAATTACGACGATTGTAGTTGTTGTAATCAATCCCAAAATTAGATTTAACTTTCAGTCCATCAATAATTTCCAATTCAGCAAAAACATTTCCAAAAATCTTCAGACGTTTGTGCGTATTATCACGGTTATTATACAAATTAGCCAACGGATTACCCGAATCATTTATAAAAGAGCCTGCAAAATTCCCATCCAAATCATGAACTGGAGCCACCGATGGATATTTATATGCAGCATAAACAATACTATTTAACATGTTGTTGGTTGTTGCTGAATTTGTCCACGAATGCGAGAGCGAAATATTTTCACCAATGGTCAACCGATCAAAAAATTTGTATTGAGAATTGTAACGGGACGATACACGTTTATAATCGGTATATTTTACAATTCCTTCCTGATCAAAATACCCTAAAGAAAAAGATTGATTCACATCTTCTTTTCCTTTAGAAATATTGAGGTTGTACGACTGCACCATGGCATCTTGTGTGAGCTCATCCACCCAGTTCAAATCAGCCGAAGGAACCCGGTTTTTTTCATCCAGATATTCAGGAATAACTGCCGAAGTGCCACTTCCATAAATATCGCTGGCAGGAGTTTTCCCGTCGTTAAAATGAGCTTCCCAAAGTAAGTCGCCATATCCTTGTGCATTTAAAGGCTTGATTTTATTGGTCGCACGTTGAATTCCAAAGTAAGCGTCAAAATTTATTTTAGTGACTCCGCCTTTTCCTTTTTTTGTTGTAATAATAATGACTCCATTAGCTGCCCGCGATCCGTATATAGAAGCAGACGCAGCATCTTTCAGAATTTGTAAGGACTCAATATCGTTCGGATTAATCATATTGATTCCTGATTCTACAGGAACCCCATCAATGATGTAAAGCGGATCGTTATTACGAATGGTGCTAAAACCACGAACCCGAACAGAAACGCCACCACCCGGAGCATAATCGCCAATTACATTTACGCCACTCATTCGGCCTTGCATCATCTGATCAACGCCTGCAACAGGTGTGTTCGAAATGTCTTCAATATCTACTACAGAAACAGCTCCTGTTAAATCTTTCTTTTGTTTGCTTCCATACCCAACCGCAACAATCTCGTTCAACCATGTTGTTTCCTTTTCCAATACAACATCAATTCTTTCCCTTCCGTTAATAAGTACTTCTTGCGCCGACATGCCCAAAAATGAAAAAATTAAAAGTTGATCTTCTCCAGTAACTTTAATGTTATAATTTCCATCAATATCAGTAACTGTTCCCGTGTAAGTACCCTTTACAATAACCGACACACCTGGTAATACATTTCCTTCTGTATCTTTAACTTGTCCTGATATGGCTTTGCTTTTTTGTTGCTTAGCTTTCTCTTGTTCAGAATGTTTATCTTCCTTAACA
>JAESUW010000200.1 GCA_016760525.1 Labilibaculum sp. | reverse complement strand
CAATTTCGTTTTTTGAACATGCTGATAAGATATTGATTATTAGAACTGCTCCAAGCCATAAATATATTTTCATAGTACTCTAATTAATTGATTTTTTCCGAAATCTTAAAATTGTAGTTGACCTATTTGTTAATAGGTCAACTTACTATTACAGGGTTTGTTACCAAAATTTAATCACAGTAGTAAAGCTTATTTATTTAAGTTTTAGTCTTTAAGCCAGACTGGCTCTTACTTTTTCCATTGATGAAAAAGTAAGCAAAAAATCTAGGGCGGTCGACCTCAGTCACCCATTACGGAACAAAATCTTAAACGAAAAAAACTCTCTCCTTCGTCGTTCAAACAGTTTTTCGTTCTTTACTGATTTTGTCCCTATGGGGCCCGACTTCCGGTCTAAATGCCCATCAGAACTCCAATTAAATTACTGTGATTATTTTTAAGAACAAGCACTGCTTATTGCTAATATCCTGTGTTTTGTGTCAGGTTTGTATTTTTATCCAATTCACTTTTAGGAATGGGGAATAATCCTCTTTCTATAGGGGTTATTCCTTTTTCCCACCAAGGCTCAAAATACTTACCAAAACGGATGTTGTCGGTACGGCGTCTTCCTTCAAAAATAAACTCTCGCAACAACTCGTCGTATAAAAAGTCCAGATCTAATATTTCGGGCATTTCGGTGCCTGCTCGTTCGCTAATTTGAGCAACAAACGGACGGGCTAATTCTGAATTTCCCTGTCGTAGATAACATTCTGCCTGCATCATTAAAATTTCAGCATAACGAATCACAACCCAATCGTGATCGCGTTCCCATGCTTCTCCGACTTTTACTTCGTACTTATTTAAACGAACGCCTTCATTTTGCTTTGCATCGGTAAAGTTTTCAATTTCTTCGGTGTAAACTAAAGGCTCTCCACTATCCATAATAATTACAGAGCCTGTTCCCAAATGAATCTGATCTCCGGAAAGCATAGATGCTTTTCTTCGGTCGTTATCTGCAAACTTGGAGTAAACACCTGGTTGTGCACATATTCCATTTCCACACCAAGGGTAATCGCCTGTTGCCGATACGGTGTAACGGTGCAAATAATGAAAAGTCATAGAGTGTAAATAATTTCCTGTGGTACCTGCTTTGTTGTCGTACGGTATGGTAAGGATATTTTCTAAAGAGACCTCGTTATTTGTCTGGAAATTGGTAAAATAATCAGGTTCTAAAGTATAATTTGTAATTTTTTCACAGGCTTCAATACAATCCTGCCAACGAGGGGTTCCAACAAATGCTTCTGCATTTAAATACAGACGGGCTAACAAAGCATTCGCCACATTTTTAGTAAAACGTCCGTAAATAACTTCTGCGGACAAATGAGGAATGGCATTGGTCAATTCTTCTTCCATAAAGTCAAACACTTCCTGTCTTGTGTTATTAGCAGGTAGTTCTGTATCTTCAAAATTAGTAACGATAGGTACGTTGCCAAACATATCCAACAGCAGGTAGTAATAATAAACACGTACAACGCTTAGTTCTGCTTTAATAGGAGTTTTGGCTTCTTCTTCCAACTCCGATTTATCTACCTGATAAATGATCCCATTAATAGCTGCTATTCCCTGGTAACAATAACGCCATGCACTTAAAAACATCGGGTTTTCCTCTGTCCATGTATGGGCTTGTGTTCTCTGGTAACGTCCTCCGTCGTACCAATCGGTTCCACGTGTAGGAATTGTTGCCTCATCAGAAGCAATTTCGTTTAAAAAGAAAACATATTCGCAGGTAGGATAGGAATTGGAAATATCATCCTGAAATCCTCTTAGGGAAGAGTATGCTCCTCCTACTATTGTTTCAATCTCAGCCGGAGTTTTCCCATAATCTTTTGAGTCTACCTGACTGTAAAGCTGCTCGTCCATATCGGTACAAGACTGGGTGAAAAACAGTGCTGATAATGCAAATACTATTATACTATACTTCATAGTCTTTGATTTAATATTATTTTTTACGATAGGTATCATTCGAGATATCATTTGATTAACTTAAAAAGTCAGATTTATCCCAAAAGAAATAGTTGTTGGTCTTGGGTAGTAATTAAACTTATCGATACCCGGACTTTCCAAACCATCTGTACTTACTTCAGGATCGACTCCTGTATAGCCTGTGAGAACAAATAAATTTTCTCCTGTAACATATGTTCTCAGCTTTGACAATCCTATTTTATCAACCGGAAATGAATAACCAATTGTTAGCGATTGCAAGCGGAAAAATGACGCATCTTCAACCCAACAGCTTGAATAGGTTGGATCGGAAGTGATGCCACTGCTTAAGAAATCATCGGGCACATTTTGTGCTGGCAAACGGTTCGGATCAAACAATGTCATGCTTGTGGCATTCAATACTTTTTGCCCAAACATTCCTGTGGTCAGGAATGATGCATCAAATGCTTTATAGCTGAAACTCATTCCAAAACCAAGGATTAAATCCGGCTGTATATTTCCTAAGTCTTTCTTTTCATCACTCAATATAAATTTTCCGTCTTCATCAATTCCTGCACATTCGTATCCCCAAAATGTACCCACGGCATAACCTTCTTTAATAACTTGAGAAAACTGATTAGACATACCCGGCAGTCCATGCAGGGAACCACTGTAAATCACATCTGTTTCGTATTGTTGATTGGATAATTTTTTTATTTTTTGTTTGTTACTGGACAGAGTCAGATTAGCATTCCAGGTAAAATCACCGCTATTTAAGATATTCGCATTCAATGTCAGTTCAATTCCTTTGTTTGACAAATCACCTACATTTGCCAGCATGTTGCCTACCAAATAAGGTGGTTGTGGCACAGCATAAGTATAAAGCAAATCGCTGGTTTCTTTCTTATACACTTCAAGAGTACCGTTTATTCTATTGAAAAGAGAAAAATCGATACCAATGTTAATTTGTTCTGTTGATTCCCATTTCAAATCTGGATTAGGGTTTTGTGAAGGGGCATAAGCTTGTTTCCATGTGTCGGTAGTTGCGTCGTAATAAGAAGAACTTCCCGCCCCCATTATTGATAATGATTTGTATTCCCCAATTCCGTCCTGATTACCGGTTACACCATAACCTACTCTAAGTTTAAGATTGTTCAACCAGCCTGATGTTCCTTCCATAAAATCTTCTTCTGAAATTCTCCAAGCAACCGAAGCCGAAGGAAATATTCCCCATTTGTCATTGGCTCCAAAACGGCTGGAACCATCGCGACGTAATGTGGCTGTTATCATGTATTTGTCGGACAGAGTATAATTGGCTCTACCGTAAAACGACACCAAACGCGATTTTCCCTTATAGGAATATACATCTCCAATTCGATAATCTTGTCCGGCACCTAAATTATTGTACGAAAACAAATCGCTGTCGAAACCACGACGCATAGCTCCAAAGCCTTCGTATTCATTCTCGAGAAATGAATAACCTGCCAATATATTAAATCGATGGTTGTTAATGGTTTTTTTGTAGGTTAGGTAAGTCTCCAATTGCATATTTGTATACTCTCCTAAGCTTTTTTGCCCAAAACCGTTATCTGTTCGTCCTTCTAAAACGGCATCTGATGTTTTATATAAATTTTCTTTGAGTGAATTTAATTCATAAGAAATGTTGGTAACAGACTTAAGTCCTTCTACTATTTCGAACTCTGTTTTAAGATAGCTTAACAAACGATTCCTGGTACTATTGGCTGTTCGTGTGCTGAGTATTTCAACTGGATTTTCGTAGTTCGTTCCATTAACAGCCGTAAAATCTCCAGACTCATTTTTAACCGGAATAACGGGACTTAGGTTGTAGGCACGTTCAAAAATTCGGTAATCGAGAGGTTGCCACTTGTCGGTACTTGCATTTAGGCCTGCTTCTAATTTCAAACGACCATCTAAACCATACTGATAGCCTGAAATACTACCACTTAACCTTTCTAGTTGTGTTGTTTTAATGATCCCTTCGTTTTTCAAATAGCTTACTGAAGAGCGCAAACCTTTTTCTTTATCTCCATTGCTGAATGAAATTGTATGGGACTGGGAAACACTGGTTTGTTCCAGTTCTTTTGCCCAGTCTGTATTTCCTCCATAATCTACAGCTCCTAAAACATTGTTATCTCTTACATACCGGCGCCATTGGTTGGCCGATAACATATCCAAACGACGAGCAGTTTTACCTATTGCTACATAGCCTGAATATTCTATGGATTTACCTTTGCCTTCGCGGTTGGTGGTAACAATTATAACTCCATTAGCTCCGCGCGAACCGTAAATTGCAGATGCGGATGCATCTTTTAGCACATCGATTGAAACAATTTCGGATGGTTGTACTGTATTAATGTCAACTCCTGCTATTCCGTCAACAACTATTAAAGGGTTGTTGCTTGCTGTTAAGGAGGTTCCTCCCCGTAGTCGTAATGATGACCCGCTGGCAGGATCGCCTGAACCTTGCACAACAGATAGTCCTGCAACTTTTCCCTGCAAAACTTGTTCTGTTGAGGAGATTACTCCCTTTTTCAAATCTTTCGATGATACGGATGATATTGCTCCTGTAAGATCTGATTTTCTCATTGTTCCATATCCTACAGCTACTACTACTGTTTCATTCAACGAAATAACATTAGGATTCATACTTATGGACAATGGCATAGCTATTGACTCATTAATTTCGAAATATTGGGTTTCGAAACTAATAAATGAAATAACCAGTGTACTTCCGGATGGTACTTTAAGGGAAAATTCGCCCTCGATTCCGGTAATGGTTCCATTTGTTGTTCCTTCAACAACTACGGATGTACCCGGGAGCGGAGTTCCTGTTTCATCAGTAACAATACCTTCAACAGATATTGTCGTAATCTGTTGGGCAAATCCGTTACTGCTTATCAGACACAAACCCAGCGCAAGAACAAACACCTTTAAAAGGAATTGTGATTTGAAATAATATGATAGATTCATAGAATTCTATTTTACGTGTATGAAATTTTATTAATTATTGATAATAGATCATTAGATATGAGATGTCAGATTTACTTACAAGACAATTCATTTTCAGGACCTTAATCATTACAAGCATTAATACCTACTCATCTAATTCAACCAATTTGATATCGGTATCTGTAATGATACGCCCACTGTTATCCTCAATGAGTACATGTATTTTTTCAAGAGGAGCTTCTTCTTTTAACTCTGAGACCAAATCAACAAAACCTTTTATTTCGGTCATATTACCACTTATCGTTTCCTGAATTACCTTTGTACCGGCAGTTATAGTGTAAATTAACTCAGTTATACCCCGCTCATTATTGGTTCTTATTATCCCTAAAATATCCTTTTGACTAATTTTTAAAGGAAAAAAAGTAAATGCTGGTGGTGGTGGTGGAATTACATCGGCAGCAAAAATCTTTTGATCTGGTGTAGTAGCTGCCCATTCATCTTTTACAAATAAAAAGGTAATGTTTTCCATTACATAGCCTTCGGGACTGTTATAATATTCAGAAGGAATCAGATCCATTTTATAAAAACCATTCCCCATATCCTTAAGTTTTGTTTTTTCAACCACTTCGGGTACCCATACCTGATATTCCTGAAGTATTTCCCAATCATTTAGCCCACTGTGCATGTGTACACTCGTTGCTCCATCAAAACCAGCAATAAGATTCGCATTAAATAAAATACTTAAGGGTTCATCAATTAATGGGTTTTCCGGATATGATCTGATAAGTTCATCGGCTGTATAAAAACTGGAAAAGGCAGTTAAAGAGACACTACCCACACCGCTCTGTTTTGTTCCTGTTTTATCTTTAAGGCGTAACCAAAATCCTGCACTGGCAGCAATATCTTCGGCTGAAACAGAAAAATAATCTGTTGGAATTAAATCAAAGCGCCAAATAAAATCACCTTCATAGCTTAATTTTGCAAACTCGGAAGAGCTGTCGAAATTACCTGCATCGGGCTCCGATGGAGACCAAATCCAGATGTAAACATCTTCATTTTCAGCAAAAGAAGTACCGGCTAAATCAAAATACCAGGATACTTCTTCATCGTAATTATATATTACCGGAAAAGACCAGATTTTAGCGATCTCACCAGCTTCTTCCTGAGCTATTGCTGAAGTAGAAAAAAGCAATAATGCGAGTATACTATATGTAAATATTTTCATAAAAATTACTTTTTAGTTAGCTGGAGTTAGAGTGAATACATAGGAAGCATAAACCACCTGATTGACTTTTCGAACCAACTGAATTTCCATTTTCTCGTTAGATCCAGGGGTAGAGATTAGCAGCAACTGATCGGTTCGTTGTGTTTTTGATACATCGGTATACAGATTGATTTTCACTGCAGATAAATCGGTATTCGTAAAAGCTGAACTAAGATCCCAAAAGCCATCTGCCGAAAACAAAGCAGGCACTTCTCCCAATACTTTATAGCTTGTAGGAGTATTCTCTTCATCAACATTTAATTGCAAAACAAAAGTGTTATAGTTGAACCAATTTGTAAGGTCTTGTTCATCTGGTTTTATAGAATTGGCTTTCGCATATTCATCAACCATTTTAATGCTTGTTAAGCTCCAATCTCCTTTTACTTTTTCGTAAATGGTAATTGGCTTAGCATAACCGCCATCGTCTGCATTGTCACATCCTCCGAGAAGGATACCAACAAAAAACAGAAGAATATAAATGCTTCTTTTTTTCATAGAAATTTAAATTTAGTTAGACTACTTTTCGATTTAAATTATAGGTACAATCAAAACTAAGACTTTATAAAAAAGAAATAAATTTATTCAGTTTTAATCTAGATCGTAAAAAACACAAAGCCATCAAGCAGAGACCGTTAAGGAAATTTTATGACTGTAAAATTGAGAGTGATTTTAGAATTATGCTTTATTTTTATTAAAAAATAAAGCATTGCAAATGACATTTTTCAATGAAAAATGCAATCCTTTGCATAAAACTAGTTTGTAAATTAATTTTATTCGAAAAACATGTGGTATAATTCTTGGCGGTAAGTCAAACGATACCCATCAGAATTAGACATAAGCTAAATGCAAACAACAGAGCTATTTATTCTAAAAAATCAAACACTTACAAAACAAACCATTGATTTTTCACATGTAGCTTAATCGTCAAAATACAATTAACTTGATCGTAGTTCTTTTTAGTTTTCACATGCCTGACTTATGACTAAAAAGCTTTGATTTTCATTACTTTTTCTTCGAAATTTTCGCGATACAATGATTTACTCTTGACTTTGGTTTTGTAGGTATAAATTGTGGAAACAGTAAAATCGAGGAATTTTGCAATTTTCTCGCTATCGTAAATACCTAAACGGATTAATGCAAAAATTCGTAATTCGGGGTTTAGTAATTCGTTCTTTTTAAGAATAAAATGCTCTTCTTCAGGAAAAAATTGATTGAATTCATCCATAAAATTAGGAAACAACTTTAGGAATATTTCATCAAATCTTCGAAATAACAATTTACGCTCCTCCTTAATACTGTTATGTTTCAGCATATTATAAACATCATCGTATTGATGTGCTGAAACTTTACGAAATATGTTTTTCTTAAATGAATCAAGTTTTTCAATGTATTCTGAATTTACATTTAAAAAATAGCCTATGTATTCATCCTTAATTTGACTAGCTTCCATCATCTTAACATTAACTTCGTTAAGATCTTTAACTGTATCCTGCAAAATACATCTGGTTTTGGTTATATTTTTAAGCTGACGATAAATTATAAGCGAAAAGATAATAACCAATACAGACAATATTGTTAATGCAATAATGTATATAATCAGTTTGTATTTTTGTTGTTCTACAACACTCAAGCGCTCTCCTTCAATTATTGGCAATATTGAAGCAATTTCAATTTTTCGATGTCTGGCATTGTAATATGTGGCATCATCGAGTGCAGAAATAATAAACCTGTACGCTTTTTTCTTTTCTCCTTTGTCGAAAAGAGCATTGGCTAAATTACGCAAGGCTACTGTTTCTTTTGTAGATGTTATAATATCTGCAATGGCTGCTTGCATAAGATACTCTATAGCCAATTCGGGATAACCTGTTACAGAATAAATATATCCTAAACTAGAGGTTGCTATTGCGTAATGATGACGTGGTAAATCGTAATTTTGTATCCAATACGAAAAAGCATACTTAGCTCCTTCCCAATCGGACATTTTCATGCGTCGCAAACTTTCAACAGCCCAGAAATCGTTTGTGTTCTTAGGTACATAGTATAATGCACTGTCCAGAAAAGTATTTCCTTTTTTTATATGCTTATCCATAAAGTCAGGATCCTGATTGTAATCAGCCAAATCATAATATGAACGGGCTATAACCGAATAGTATTCATATTTAATTGAATCGGGTAACGATTTTACATGAATGCTTTGCAGGGTATCAATGGCTTCTTTAAAAAGGCCTGATGACAACAATACAAATCCTTGCTTTATCTTTGTTTTTGCAATTAAATCCGGATTTTTAAGCTTATACGCTTTGCCTTTGGCTCGCTCGATATACAAGAGTGCAGAATCGTAAACAAATGATTGGTATTCATAGAAAAGATTCATACAAAGCTTAAACTCCTTTTCGAGATCTTTTCCGGAATTATACAGGTGGTATTTATTTGTTAAGCTTTCTATTTTAAACAACTTTGCCTGAGTATACTCCTCCTTTTGAATAATACATTCTTCCAGAGAATCAAGCAAGATTTTATAATCAGCTCCCTGAATAATAATGGAATTAAAAAATAGAACAATTAGAATTACAAATCGCATATAGCAGTAAATTAGAACTTAAAATTAAAAACATCCTTTACAAAGCCAAGATATTTTTTAATTTTATTGATAAAATATAATTCTACTTATATTGTTGCAGGTGGGTTCTCTTTATTATTTCGGATTACAAATCCTCTTGCTCCAGGATACTTGATTGCAAATCAGGGGTAGCGTATCATATCTTGAGTAGCCAGGTTGCTTGCGAAGTGTGCCTGTGAAGCACTTAACAATGTCAGATTCTTTGCAATGTATGAGAATTTGCAACTATGTTTGCTGAACAAATAACTATCTGAGCCGAAGGGGCATTGAGGGATGTAAAATGACCGTTTAACTTTACCATTTATTTTTCTAAGTTTGAGAATAGGGTTAGAAATGTGTTAAACGGTCATTGAGGTGTGTTGATTGTTATTCGTTTGGTGTCTCTGATATTTTATGGGCAGCACTCATATTTGCTACTGCTTTACTAAAAGTAAACTGCTCTTTCTTTAGTGGTTCATATTGGTAAAAAGCTGATGCAATTTTACATATGCCCATAATCTCAGTATAAACCTCATTAAAGGCATTTACGGCTTCTTCTGATATAGCTTTAGTTGTTTCTTTCAGTGTTTCCTGTGTTACATTTGCTTCGTTTAGTTGATTGGCATATGTAATTATCCTCTCGATAAGAACAGGGTTTGTCCCTTTTTCTGTTATCTGCTGCTTTAATTGGTCTGTCATTCCTTTTTTGAAGCTGTAAAGCAACTGAATTAATGCTTCCTGATCGCCTTTTTGTATACTTCGGATTCCTTTTTCAAATCCCAGGGTTTTAAGTATTTCTTTGGAATCTGCTCCAAAATCTACATCAACCTGGGTTTTAATA
>JAESUW010000132.1 GCA_016760525.1 Labilibaculum sp. | reverse complement strand
TTTAAGGCGTATTCTTTTGCTTTTGTGAAATCATCCCCGGAATCAACACTCCACGAATGAGAGCCCATAGTTAAATGTAGTTTTGCCAACATTCCAAACGCAGTATATTTAGAACAACGTCCGGCCTGGAAAGGAGTAGCGGGAAGATTCTCCGAAGCAAATACTAAGTCCTGGCGAATGAATTCATATACACTTCCTTGGGTATAACGAACCACTTGATTCCCTGAAATATTATTGTCAGCAATGATAGGTACATCCTGCCAATATTCAGTAAGAAAATAGTACGCAATACCACGGATGCAACGAGCTTCGCCTAAAGCACGATTAATTACATCTTCGGAGATACCATTGCTACTGGCAGCAGAAGGCATGCCGTTAATAATATTATTACAATAGGATATAACACGGAATAAACCGTTCCATCCTTGTGTTAGGTAAGAATTTCCATTTTGAAAAGTCATGTAATAAAACTGACCTTCTTGATCGTATGTATAAAACAGATCACCAGCAAGTTCGTCACCGGCCATCCACATAAAATTTAGATCAAAATCCTGCCATGTATAAGCACTGTAAAGGGAAGCTGTATTTGCGTTAACAGCATCCTCTGAAGTATAATATGTTTCCAAAACCTGTGCGTCCTCTGGGATAACAGTCAGAAAATCATCACAGGAAACCATACCCAATAAAAGGAATGAAATACTGATTGTTTTAAATATATTTTTCATGTTCATTGATCTTAAAAGTTAGAAAGTAATGTTTGCACCAAATGTGAATATACGTGGAGACGGATAACGTCCCATATCCACATTAGACAAGCCAGCTTGTTGATTATACGATCCGATTTCAGGATCTAAACCAGAATAGTCTGTAAAAGTGTATACATTCTGAGCATTGAAGTAAACCTTGCAATTAGACATGCCAATGTTATCGATCCATCTTTTTGGGAATGTATAGGAAAGTGAGATATTCTGAATACGCAGATAAGAACCATCTTCAATCCAACGATCGCTCATACGATTGTTACCATTAAGATCACTACCACTCCAACGTGGCAATTTGGCATTCTTATTTATAAGATAAGAGTTCTCAAGATCAACTACATTTGTATTGTCGCCATCAACATAAGCCAAAATAGCACGATCCAATACCGATGCATCCTGATTGTCCCATTGTGATACCAGCCCTTCTGTTTTTACACGGACATAATTTAAAATATCAGAACCGTACGAGCCTGTTATACCTACGCCCAACTCCCAATTCTTATAAGAGAAGGTATTTGTAAAACCAAAAGTAAAGTCAGGGTTTGGATCACCAATTACTGTTTGGTCATATTCATTAATCACTCCGTCAGGAACCCCATCAGGGCCATTAATATCTTTAAATTTTATATCACCAACCCATGAACCTGTCGTACGGTGAATAGAAACACCTTCAGGACGAGCCGAATTTCTCAGGTCTTCAGCATCTTTATATAAACCATCTGTTTGGTAGCCGTAAAATACACCTATAGGTTGTCCCACATCAATCATGGAAACTGTTTGGAAAGCTGAGTACCATTCAAGTTTGTTAAAGATCGTTGTCCCCAAATCATCAAGGGCTTTTACTTTATTTCGATTAAGTGAGAAAATTATATTTGAACTCCAGTTAAAATTGTCGCTCTGAATATTTTGTGTATTTAATGAGATATCAATACCTTTATTTTCAACCTCACCAATGTTCATCCAGGGTGTTTGAATATCCTTATATTCTATGCCACCAAGAACGGGAGATACTGAAGGTTGTAGTAATAAATCTTTGGTTGTTTTATAATAGGCATCTACAGTTAGGTTTATACGGCTGTTAAACAATCCTAAGTCAATACCGGCATTGTACTGTTCGGAGGCCTCCCATTTTAGATCAGGATTCGCATTATTTACCATTCGATAGGCTGTTCCAAAAGAAGTCGAAGAGGCTCGCATAGTGGAACCATAACGATAAGTGCTAATATTAGCGTTTCCAACCTGTCCGTATCCTAAGCGGAGCTTTAGGTTAGACAACCAATTCTCGGTAGTCTTCATAAACTCTTCACTGGATACACGCCAAGCTACAGCAAAAGCCGGGAAATATCCCCAACGATTATTCGAACCAAATTTGGAAGAGGCATCTGCTCGTATTGTTGCCGTCAGTAAATAACGGTCATCATAATTATAATTTAACCGTCCAAAAACAGACACATTACTTGCAGCATCTTTCCAACCGGGATTATCAATATCAATATATTCTCCATCGGCAGTTATAACACGAATATCATTAGAAGATAGCTGATCTTTTTGTATTTGAGTGCCTTCCCATGAAGATTTAGAAGTTTCAGTACCTGCCATAAAGGTAATAGTATGCTTATCGAACGATTGTTTATATGTAGCATAATTTTTCCAAATCCAATACATACTTTGATCCTCACGCTGCATAATCATAATATTACTATTTTTAAGCTGACCGTATTCATAACTTGGTTTGAACCCCTTGTTCAAATTATTAGAACGATCAATACCAAATTCTGTACGAACAGTAAGATGTTCCCATGGATAAAACTCGCCATATACATTTCCCATAATGCGTTCGCGCAGCAAAGTATTATCCTGATCTTTGGTCAGGGCTACAGGGTTATAAATAGATGAACCGTTTACAGTTTCAGGTCCGGCATAGTTGCCGTCAAAATCGTAAACAGGAATCAATGGTGACATCATGGCTGCCTGCATAACAACACCATTAATACCATCATTATTAATAATGGACTCTTTGGTACGTGAATAAGAAAGAGAGACACCAGCCTTTAAATATTTGTTCACCTTACTATCTATATTAATACGGCTGGTAAAACGTTCAAAATCAGAATTCAGCAACATACCTTCTTGGCTTGTATAGCCTATAGAAGTAGCGAATTGTGTGTTTTCCGAACCTCCGGACATTGAAATGTTATGATTATGCATCCAGGCATCATCCGTTACAGCATCCTGCCAATCGGTACCTTCACTCAACAAAGACGGATCAAGATAAGCCTCATCAATTGTATTTAGCAAACCTTCATCATAAAGCTGATTCTGGTATTGGGCAAATTGTGGCAGATTCATCATATCTAGTTTTTTAACACGCTTTTGCAAAGCCACATAACCATCGTAAGATATACGAGTCTTTCCTTTTTGCCCTCGTCTGGTAGTAACAATAACAACCCCATTGGCACCGGCAGCCCCGTAAATAGCAGTAGCCGAAGCATCTTTCAATACGTCCAGAGATACAATATCACTTGGAGCAATAGAAGCCAGCGGATTTACAATATTTTGCCCATTGGATCCTCCAGACCAATTAAAGCCTGCTGTTGTAGTACCAGCTCCACTAACAGGAATACCATCTATAATATAAAGTGGTTCGTTTGTGCTACTGATTGAACTCGCACCACGTATTCGAATAGAGTTCGCAGCACCCGGAGCACCAGAATTGGCTAGCACCTGTACTCCGGCAACCTTGCCCTTCATCATCTGATCGGGATTAATAACAATGGATTCTTTCAGAATATCTCCTGAAAGATTAACAACAGAGCCTGTTAGGTCACTTTTTTTCATTGAGCCGTAGCCTACAATTATGACTTCATCGAGACCTGTTGCACTCGTTTGTAAAGAGACATTAATTGTAGAACGTAAGGCTACAAGTATTTCCTGACTTTCGTAGCCAATGAAAGAAAATACCAAAATTGTTTCTTCAGAGGAAACGTTTACAGAGAAATTACCATCAATATCTGTAATTGTTCCGCTAGTACTCCCTTTGAGCATAACATTTACACCCGGTATGGTTTCAGATGTCGAAGCATCTGTAACGATACCGGTTATTACTTTGCTTTGAGCAAATGTAAACTGGTGCAGTAAAAGCATGAGAACCACACCCAGAAATTTAAATTTATTATTCATAAGCATTGATTTTATTAGGGGAATTAGTAATTAAGATTACCATAAAACTTATATGTGCGCTTATTTAATTCAAACTTTTACACTTATCTTAGTGTGTAAAAATTCGTCTGTCATTTTGTATTTGTAAAATGTAGAAAATCCTCATTCTTAGTAATTAATTCATTTATCGTTTCAACGGATAAATGTGAGTATAGCTTGTCTTGCGGAGAATTAACGCAATAATCAACCAATTGATCCAATGTTGAGCTTGCTACGTGCATTCTGGTATCAGACGATGCGTAATAGATGTAAACAGTTCCGTCATCGTTGGCAATCCACCCACTCGAAAACACAACATTAGAGACATCTCCAACACGTTCATCCTTTAAAGGCGCAATAAAATGACCATGAGGTTTATGAGTAATTACCCAAGGCTTTTCCAAATCGGTCATAAACATGTATAATGTATATCGAAGACCTGCAGCCGTATTCCGAACCCCGTGAGCCAAATGCAACCATCCTTTATTGGTACGAATTGGTACCGGACCTAAACCATTTTTCACCTCATAAATTGTGTGGTAGGTCTTAGCATCTACAATGGTTTCATTTTTCACTTCAGCATTTTCAATGGTCTCGGATAAACCAAAACCAATTCCTCCGCCTTTTCCTGTATCAATAAATCCATCTTGAGGGCGGGTGAAAAATGCATACTTTCCCGCTATTAAATGCGGAAACAATACAACGTTTCGCTGCTGACCTGATGTCGATTTTAAATCTGCTAAACGTTCCCATCTCACTAAATCTTTAGTACGGGCAATACCAGCAGCAGCAACGGCACTTGAGGTATCACCATATGGTGCTTTAGTATCTTTTCTTTCTGTACAAAAAACGCCATAAATCCAACCATCATCATGTTGAGTTAGTCGCATATCGTAGACATTTGTATCCTCATCCTCGTTTTGAGGCATGCTTATCGGGCGATCCCAAAACTTGAAATTATCGATCCCGTTTGGACTTTCTGCGATTGCAAAAACTGATTTACGATCATTCCCTTCAACCCGAACAACCAACAAATACCTTCCATCTATCTTTATTGCGCCTGAATTTAGAGTTGCGTTAAAGCCAATACGCTCCATAAAATATGGATTTGTATTCGAATTAAAATCAAAACGCCAGTGCAATGGCACATGTTCTCTTGTTAAAATTGGGTTTGCATATCGATTGTAAATTCCATTGGTACTGAACTGCTTTTCATTCTTTTTCTCCAGCAATTTTTCATATTCCCCACTAATCCTTTTCATTCGCTCTGTAAACAGATCCTTCTTCATTCCTGAAAGTTTTTAATTATTTGTTTTTTTGTTTGTTAAAATCATTCAACAAAAGCATTTCAGGTGTATCTAAAAAGCTCTTGGCATTGGCTGCTGCCGGATGATTTTCATATGGAAAAAAGAAATGAACCTTTGGGTCGTTTCTCCAAACCATCACATAGCTTAATTCTTTACTTATGAGTGAATCCGAAACTACTTTTCCTAATTTTTGTGTATACCACAAGGAGTCAGTAACATTCTCTAAACCTGTTTCTGTTAAAGCAGACAGTTTTTGCTTCTCTTTAGCACAGGCAATTACTATGTGTAATTTTTTAATAGCCAATTCCACCCCACCCGGCACTTTTAAATCATAATAATTATCCATTCCAATAATATCGATCACATCATCACCCGGATACCACGTAAGATATTCATCTAATGTTGTGAAGTTTCGATCGGGGGAATAAGCAACCAACATTTGAGTCAATCCCTTTTTATTCTTCAGATATTCAATTGAAAATCGAAATAGTTCTTTAAATTCATCAGAAGTGCAATTTTTTGTTCCCCACCAAAACCAGGCTCCATCCATTTCGTGCCACGGACGAAAAATAAAAGGGACAAGCTTTCCATCATCTGCTTTCAGGGACTGAAAAAAATCGGCAAGCCGATCCAACTGAGCTAAAAACTCCTTGTGATGTGATCCATTTGGCAACATATGCTTCACAACATCGGTTTCGGTATTCCATGAATTTTCACCATTAGTTACTGAAAAAGGATGCCAGCTAAACGTATTAATACCACCCATTTGATAGCCCTTTATTACAAGGTCTTTTATTACTTGAAAATGAATGCTATCCAAATTATTAGTGTGCTGAAGCTCTATCCCGCCTAACTCCCAACCAAACATAGCTGGATAATCTCCTGCTACTCGTTTCACATCTGATTCTCCATCAACATAACTCCAATTCTTTCCATAGGCCAAATCATCCTGATGACCAAAAAGAATTCCTTTGCCTTTAACAAATTCCAATTGCACCATGATTGGATTCCTAATATCTTTAACAGATTCAGTGGAGCAAGACATCAATATGCTTAATCCTAAAACAGCTACTATTTTCAATTTTATCATTCTATATATTCTATTATTTTTCTACTTTATTCTGTGACGAACAATTTACTTTCACCAGCTACAAAATCTATTATTCTTCTAAATTTTCAAGAAATTTAACTTTTATCACAAGCTCCACTTCCTGCAAGAAACAACTACAAAACATGCAATAAAACACTGTTTACTTCTCCTTTTTTACGACAGTCAATTTCCTTACATAATTGATACTCCAAAATTATATCGATTGCATCCCTCGAACAAGTATTTTTCAATCGTAAGGTGATACTTTTCTATCATTCCTCTAAAAAATGACTGCCCACACACCCAGATATCACAATTATCACACTATCAACACCCTAAGTGATACGTAAATAATATAACACCAGATAACCAACAATAAACCACACTACAATCGAACAAAAACTTAACGATACAACCTAAATATGCATCATATGTTAGTACAAATCATACATCATCTATTGTACTTTTCTATCATTTTGAGTAATATTGTACAAAATACAAATCATGAAAAATCATATTCACAGAGAAATAACCCCACTACAGGAGAATGATTGTTTCTTAATATTTGATCGAGAAAGGAATGCTTTTAACTTTCCCATTCACTTCCACCCAGAATTCGAAATTAACTACATACACAAGGCAAAAGGAGGAAAAAGAATCGTTGGTGACCACATAGGAGAAATACACAACAAAGAATTAGTTATGGTTGGTCCAAACCTTTACCATGGGTGGGAAAATTACAAAAACGCAAACAAGGAGCTCTTGCATGAAATCACAATACAATTTCCTAGAGAATTATTCCACGAACACACATTAAATAGAAACATGCTTAAACCAATTCGGGAATTACTCAAGAATGCAAACCGAGGTATTTTGTTTTCGGAGGAAACTACAAAAATGGTAGAACCAAAACTTATTGCTCTTAGCCAAAAAAGAGGTTTCGACAGCTATTTAGCTTTTCAATCCTTATTATATGATCTCGCTATTTCCAGAGAACAGCAATTGCTCACAAATATGTCATTTCACCGCCAGAGTGATTTTCACAATAGCGAAAGAATTGAACGAATTTACAAACACATACAAGAGAATTACCAGCAAAAAATTAAGCTTGAAGATGCGGCTTCACTTGTAAACATGTCGGTAATATCATTTAGTCGCTTAATTAAGCAACGAACAGGGAAATCTTTTGTTGAATTTGTCATCGAAATCCGATTGGGCTACGCCACTCGATTATTAATTGAAAGCAATAAAAACATCGCAGAAATTTGTTTCGATTGTGGCTTCAATAACATATCCAACTTCAATAGAATTTTCAAGAAAAAACAAGACTGTACTCCATCTGAATTTAGAATGAACTTTAATGGAATTAAAAATGTTTACTAATTTTAAAAGTAGTATTTCATGTATACATTTTGTTTCTCTTAACCAGCTTCTAATGCAAAATACCTATTCAATTCTTTAAAGAATGAAAAAGCGCAATTTGAGACATAAAAATGAGGAAGAAATCATCGCGTATCTTACCGACAATAAACTAGAAGCACAAAAAAGTGATTCCGGCATATATTATTTGATACACAAAGAAGGAGAAGGTGTACACCCCAGCAGGAATTCAAATATTACAATTAGCTACATTGGATATTTTACCGATGGCAATACCTTCGATCAAAATGAAAGACTTGAAATTAATATGGCAGATGTTATTGCGGGCTGGATGGAAGGAATCCAATATTTTAAAGAAGGTGGAGAGGGAATTCTAATTATCCCTTCTCATTTGGCCTATGGCAAAACCGACTACGGATCTATTCCCGGAGGATCGGTTCTTATTTTCGATATTCTGCTAACGAAGGTGTTTTAGCACCCTAACAGGCTGTAGTAGTAAGGAATTTTATGGTACTCCTTATAAAAACAGATTACCAATTAGTAATTAAAAAAAACAAAATTAGTAAAGGGAATGTTACGAGTAAACCCAACCAAGCATTACCTGAATGTTTGCATGTCGCATGATACGAGGGTCTTTCCGAACCACTAATAAAACTACGTAACAGCTGAAACACATATCGTAAAGCACCTCCTAACAAACAAAAAATTGCCAAATGCATAGTTCTTATTTAATTGAACCTGACAAGTTTTAACACTTATCAGGTCTAAATATGTTATAGCCATTTCGATGACTTAGTATTTACTATTGAGAATAAAAAATTAGATCCGTTTCATCATCGCTTCTATTTCCCTGATTTGCGCTGTTAACATTTTTTGCTTATCCAACTTTTTGGCTTCCTGCAAATAGTATGTTGCCAGTTTCTTATTTCGTTTTGAGAGAGCAATTCCAGACAAATTTAATTTAGCAACTGCCTGATCAGTTTTCAAGCGAAGACCTGTTTCCAGAGCTTTCTTAAAATGTTTTTCAGCTTGTGCATTTTTTTGCTTTTGTGCTTCAACTAAACCTGAAAGATAATAGTAATATGCTTCCTGGCCTTTAATCATATTCCCTGGATTTTTCACCTTGCCCAGTATCTTGCCCGAACGTTCAAAATTATTTTTCCTCACAAAATAAAAGGCAATCAGATTCTTTTCATTTTTGAAATGAAATAAAACAAAAATTCCGGACACCAGAACTGCTAATACTCCATAGCCAATTAAAGCCTGAACAAAAAGAAAGATGGATCCTAAAAATAGAATTCCTGCAATTACCAACCGCACATATTTTCTTATCATGATAATGGTTTTTAAATTTAACGCTACAAAACAAAGCATTTTTTCATATAAAGCAAGCATTTTAGGTCTGTATTTTTTTCCTCTTTCGTTAAATACGTTTACAAATTCGCGCTATATCACTCAGTAAGCGCATCATGCATTTAATAAATACTTTTTAGCACACTTACAGTCTAAATTCACTGTAATTTCTTGAAAGAGGACTAATTATTGCTTGAGATTATTCTAATTGATTTTAAATTGATAGAAAAATCGTGAGTAAGAGAAGAATCTTCTATTTTTGGCATCTTAAAGGAAAGAAAAATGGATATCGTGAAAATGCCTAAAAGGGAGCAAGAAAAGAAGGATGAATATTTTCTACGTAAAATCGCTAAACGAATGGGAAAAGCCATCAGCGATTTTGACTTAATAGAAGATGGGGACAGAATAATGGTAGGCGTTTCAGGAGGCAAAGATTCTTTAGCTTTACTTGAACTTCTCGCTTTGAGGCGTAAGTTTAAAAAACAGAATTTTGATGTTGTAGCTGTACATATTAATGTGTTGGAATTGCCATATGAAGTTGATCGTGAGTTCCTGAAAGCTTTTTGCGAACGCTTGGATGTAGAACTTATTTATCGAGATATAAATGTTGATTTTGAAAGGCCGGGTAAAAAGCCAGCATGTTTTAGATGTTCGTGGCATAGGCGAACTACCTTATTTAAAATGACAGATGAGTTTAAATGCAATAAGCTTGCCTTAGGACACCATATGGACGATGCTATTGAAACTCTTCTGATGAATATGATGTATCAAGG
>JAESUW010000199.1 GCA_016760525.1 Labilibaculum sp. | reverse complement strand
GGAGATGCAGGTGATGACGCAGGAACAATCGACAACGTAGAAATCTGGGCGAACCTTTCAGGAGGTACGACTAACGATTCAGTTCGTGGAGACGTTTACGAAACTCGTGTAGCAGATGCTGAACAGTTTTCTGACACAGGAGCAAGTGACGAAACTCTAGTAATTACACTTGATACTCAAATTACTATTGCAAAAAACAGTAGTATAGAGATCGCTGTAGTTGCAGATCTTGCAACAGGAGCAACAGCTAAGTATCTTGGCTTAGAGAGCGAAGAAAAATATAGAGGTTCAGGTGTATCAGCTTGTGCTACATGCGATGGTTTTTTCTATAGAGGAAAAGATGTTGCAGTTGTTGGTGGTGGAGATACCGCCTGCGAAGAGGCAGCGTACCTGGCAGGTTTGTGTAAGAAGGTTTACTTAATTGTTCGTAAGGATTTTTTAAGAGCTTCTAAAGCAATGCAGGATAGAGTTATGAAGACAGAGAATATTGAAATTTTATGGGAACACAATACAAAAGAATTAACAGGAGAAAATGGAGTTGAAGGCTGTACATTGATTAAAAAGGCAGGAACTCCGATGGAAGAGGAAGTGAAAATAGCAATTGACGGATTTTTTCTGGCAATTGGTCATCACCCAAATTCAGATGTGTTTGCTAATTTCGTTGATACTGATAAACAGGGGTATATCCTAACCCAAGCAGGTACACCAATGACAAATGTAAAAGGAGTTTTTGCTTGTGGCGATGTACAAGATCCAAATTACAGACAAGCAATTACTTCAGCCGCATCAGGATGTCAGGCAGCAATCGAGGCAGAAAGATTTCTTGCTGAATTAAATTAGCTTTAGTTAAAAGTACCTCACTATATTAATAACCCCCATTATTGAGGGTATAAATTTCAGGAAAGCAGGTAATCCCGTATATTTCAGACACGTATTCGTTTTAAGTCGACGGTTGGAATTGCCTCTTTTTTGTACGTAATAAAATGACTCATTAGCCCATCAAATTATTTATTTGATGGGCTTTTTTCAGGTAGGCCAAAGACTAAAAGGCTTGGTTAATGTTCTAAAAGCATTCAATTGAGGTAATTAATAATGGAATAAATGAACCAAATTTCTTTTTGTTTGGATTTTTCTTAGAATCCTCTTACATTTCAGTGAAACAAAACAGATCCTATTTTGAAAAAAATTCCCGTCATTTTTCTTTTAATTTTCCTTTCCAGTCTTTTCTCTTTTGCTAAAGTAAAGAACGTAGGAATTCCATTTATTAAGAATTTTTCTAGAAGTCAATACAATGGAGGAACCCAAAATTGGGCCATTGCTCAAACGCCTAATGGCCTTCTTTATTTTGCCAATAATGAGGGAGTGCTGGAGTTCGATGGAAATAATTGGCGTGTAATTCCAATGCCGAATAACTCCGTGGTTCGTTCGTTGGCAATAGATAGTTCGGGGCAGGTATTTGTAGGTGCATCCAACGAGTTTGGATATTTAAAGCCTGATAGTCAAGGAAAATTAAACTATCATTCTCTTGTTGATCTTTTGCCCGAAAATGATCGGGGATTTGAGGAAGTATGGCAAATTTTCTCCTATAAAAAAGGGATGCTGTTTCATTCATTTCAAAAGATATTCTATTACCGGAATGGAGTAATTTCCCAGGTTCAGAATAAAAATGAATTTCATTTTAGTTTTCTGGTTCAAGATCAGTTTTTTGTACGTGAACAGAAAAAGGGTCTTTGTAAATTAGATGGCAGGTCGGTAGATTTAGTGAAGGGTGGAGAATTATTTGCCGATAAAGAGATTGTTAGTATGCTTCCCTTGTCAAAGAATTTGATTCTTATTGCTACAGCATTAGATGGCTTATTTTTATATGATGGAACTCAGATTACCCCTTGGAACAATGATCTCAGTCAAAGATTAAAAACAGATCAGGTATTTACAGGATTATCAGTTGGCAATTCAAAATTTGCTTTTGGTACGGTACGCAATGGTATTTACATTATTAATAAGGAAGGACAAATACTGCAAAATATTAATTCTGAAAAAGGTTTACACAACAATACTGTTTTAAGTCTGTTTTTGGATCAGAAGGAAAATTTATGGGTTGGTTTGGATAATGGAATCGATTATCTGGAAATTAGTTCTCCTCTTTCCATTTTCCCAAAAGATAAAGATCTTGGGGCAGGTTATGCATCAATATATTATAATGGGTATTTGTATTTGGGAACAAATACAGGCTTATTCACCCGCAAATATGATTTTTCACAAGGCACAAGGAATGAAGAAGAAGCCTTTGAATTGGTTAAGAATACTTCTGGGCAGGTATGGAATTTACAAGTTGTTGATGGAGAGTTGATCTGCGGACACAATAAAGGAACATTTAGTATTGATAAAAAAGAAGGGAAGTTGATTTCTGATATAGCCGGTGGTTGGAATTACATTTATAAAAAAGAGTTTCCGAATGTAATGATTGGTGGAACATATACAGGTTTAGTGCTTTATGAGAAATCGAAACAAACGAATAATAAATGGAAATTTGTTAAGAGAATTGAAGGCTTCAATGAATCATCCAGAGAGATGGTTTGGAATAGGGACAATACTATTTGGATGTGTCATGGTTACAAAGGTGTATATCGCTTATCTTTAAATGAAGGATTTGATAAATGTATAAAATCTCGATTTTACGGAGTCGAAGACGGTTTTCAGTCAAACTTGGGTATTGATGTCCATAAACTTAGGGATGATATTGTTTTTTCCAGTACCAACGGTTTTTATAAATATGTATCCGAATCCGATCGGTTTGAATCACATCAGTCTTTAAATAATTTATTTGACAGAGATGAATCTGTGAATAAATTATTTGAGCAAAAAAATGGTGATGTTTGGTTTTTTCAAGCTGAAAACATAGGCTTGCTAAAGTCACAAGTAGACAATTCATATGAAATGTTGATAAAACCATTTGCACCCTTAAAATCTTCTTTTATTGGAGCTTTCGAGAATGTTACGGTTGTTGATAAGGAAAATGTTTTGTTTGGGAATGAGGATGGTTTTGTACATTACGATCCTACAGTTGAGAAAAAATACAACGATCCTTATCAGGCTTTAATTCGAGAAGTTCGTATAAGCGGGACAGAAGATTCTGTTATTTACTATGGAACTTATTTCAATGCCAAGGCTATTCAATTTGATTCTGATGATGAAAATCGAATTGAGTTACCCTATAAAAGCAATGCCATTCAATTCCAATACTCTGCTCCTCAATATAGCCATCCGGAATTAATTCGATATCAATGTCAATTAATTGGTTTTGATAAAATTCCTTCAGCATGGGCAAATAATTTCCAGAAAGAATATACCAATCTTCCCGAGGGGAAATATGTATTTGAAGTGATTTCAGAGAATCAATATGGAGTTAAATCGGCTAAGGATACATTTAATTTCACCATTTTACCTCCTTGGTATCGCTCTCATGCAGCATTCGTTATTTATATTATATTGGCTTTACTATGCATTTACGCTACCATTATTATTATAAGAAATCGAATTAAGTATTTACAAAATCAGTTGAAAAAGAAGCAGGAAGAAGAACTGAGACGCAAGGAACAAAAGTTTAGGGAAGAGGCACTTATTACGGAAAAGGAGATTGTGCAGCTTCGTAATGATAAATTGCGAAGTGAAGTTGAATTTAAAACCCGTGAACTGGCCGGATCTACCATGAATATCATTCATAAAAATGAGGTGCTCTCTTATTCAGTAGGAGAATTAAAAAAAGCCCTGAAAAAGATTAAAGATCCAACAGCACTTGTTCAGGTAAGGCAATTAATGAAAACTATCGATGCTGAGTTCAATAGCGATCAGGATTGGGAGCAGTTCGAAGTACATTTTGATCAGGTACACGAAGATTTCCTGAAAAGACTTCGATTGTTATATCCGCAGTTAACACCAAAAGATTTACGAATTTGTGCGTATTTACGAATGAACTTATCAACAAAGGAAATTGCTCCACTAATGAATATTTCTGTTCGGGGAGTAGAAATAAGTCGCTATCGTTTGCGGAAAAAATTTAATATTGTAAGGGAAGAAAATCTAATCGACTTTATTTTGAACGTTTAGTCAGGAGTATTTTTTCTGATCTATAAAAGGCTGATGATGAAAATTATCAGCCTTTTTTTTATTTGATGTATGGGTGTGTTAAAATTTTGCACTTGTTGATAAAAGTTAAGCATCTACAGATGAGCGTATTGCACCCTTTAAAACTCTTAGTGATGTAGTAATGATGTATTGGTGTTTTAGAGCTGTTGAGTTTGTGATGTATTCATTTTTTAGATAGCCTGTTAAGTTGGGCTTACATTGCAATCGTTGTAGGTGTAAGCTGTATAACAGAGCATCCAATTAATTTCTAATCTTAACTAACTAATTTATGAAAAAAACGGTCTTGTTTTTATTTCTCACATTCTTTTGCATGACAATGTTCGCGCAAAGGAATGCTGTGACTGGTGTCGTTTCCTCGGGAGAGGATGGTACACCCATACCATTTGCTTCGGTAGTGGTAAAAGGAACAACTATTGGTACTTCAACTGATTTTGATGGTAACTATTCCATAGAGGTTGATGAAGATGATATTCTTGTGTTCTCTATGATTGGGTTTTCGTCCAGGGAATTTAAAGTAGGAACACAAGAGGTAATCAATGTATTATTGGTTACAGATAATATGGGCTTGGATGAGGTAGTGGTTATTGGTTATGGTGTTCAGAAAAAGAGCTCTGTAACAGGTGCTATATCATCGGTTAAGGCAGAGGATATTCAAAGGATGCCAATTCAACGTGCCGAGCAAGCTCTTCAAGGGCAGGTTGCAGGAGTTCAGGTGACAATGGATTCAGGTCAGCCAGGTGCTGGCTTATCTGTAAATATTAGAGGTATTGGTACTACCGGAAATTCTCAGCCACTTTATATTATTGATGGCAATCCTGTTGGGGATATTTCTTACTTGGCTTCTACTGATATTGGTAGCATGGAAGTTTTGAAAGATGCTTCAGCTTCAGCTATTTATGGAGCAAGGGGTGCAAACGGTGTTGTTATTATTACAACAAAACAAGGAACTCAAGGTGCCGCAAAGCTTTCTTATGATGGTTATTATGGTATTCAGAATGCATCAAGACAAATGGATGTTTTGAATGCGCAGGATTATGCCATGATCATTAATGAGTCATTATTGAATGCCGGTGAAGATAGTTCACATGCAAACTGGATTCAAGATTCTGAAATAGCTGGTATTGGTTCAGGTACAGACTGGCAAGAAGAAATTTTTAGAAAAAATGCGCCTATTCAAAGCCATACCCTTTCTCTAAACGGAGGAAACGAGCAAATTTTGTATTCAACAGCATTATCTTACTTCAGTCAGGATGGTATCGTTTCTGAAGACAAATCGAGCTATGAGCGTGTTAATTTTCGAGTAAAAGGTGATTATACATCTTATGACAGGAAATTAAAAGTAGGAACATCTTTTGTTTATTCTCACAGTACTTCTCAAGGTGTAGATCCTAACAATGTTTATAACTCTCCACTGGCTCAGGCTATTAATATTGATCCGATTTCGGTTGTGAAAGATGCTGAAGGAAATTTCGGAAGACCTATTCGTAATATGCAGGAGATCGTAAATCCTGTTGCCGGAATGTATTATCTAAATGATGAATACAAAACGGATAAGATTGTTGCTAACCTCTATGCTGAATACAAGGTGGTGGATCACGTGAAAGTGAAAACATCATTGGGTATTGATTATGCATACCAATGGCACGATGTTTATAAGCCTATCTACGAATTAAGTACGATTACCAAGAATGAAACAACCAAAGTGGATAAAACCATGAACAGTTGGTATAGTACCAACTGGGAAACCACAATTAACTATAACAATACTTTTGGTGAGCATGAGCTTGATGTTATAGCAGGTACAACTGCTTATACCAATAATTATGAGAATCTGAGTGGTGCTGGTGCTGAATTGCTTATTGGAGGTAAAGAATATGCTTATCTTGATAATGCTATTCTCGATAGTAAAACTTCAGGAGGAACCTTTGATTCGAATTCCTTATTGTCTTTGTTTGGACGTGCCAACTACAGCTATAAAGACAGATATCTGGCATCGGTAACTGTTCGACGTGATGGTTCATCCCGATTCGGACCGAATAATCGTTATGCAACTTTCCCTTCAGTTTCTACGGGATGGATTATGTCTGAAGAGGATTTCTTTAAGGACAAGTTAGGACCCATTACTTTTATTAAGATAAGAGCTAGTTGGGGTCAGAATGGTAATGAGAATATTGGTAATTTCAGATATCTGTCTTCTATAGCCAACAACCACAATTACAATTTTAATCCGGGTACAATTGTTAATGGTTTTTCTCCTTCGAAGATTGCTAATCCTGATCTTAAATGGGAAACTTCAGAACAAACCGATATCGGTCTTGATTTACGATTGGGTTCAAATTTCTATATGAATTTCGATTACTACGATAAGAGAACGAAAGACCTTTTGATTGATGCACCAATTCCTGGTTATGTTGGTAATAACCCGCCTACTATTAATGGCGGAACTGTACAAAACAGAGGTGTTGAGTTCTTATTAGGTTACAATGGCAGATCGAATGATTTTTCATACGGAGGTACACTTAACTTTTCGGCTAATAAAAACGAAATGTTGAAGATTAATAATGATGAAGGTATCATCTATGGAGATGTGAATATTGGTCCTTCAGGAATGAAAAATTTGACCATTGCAAAAGTAGGCCAACCTATTGGTTATTTCTGGGGATGGGAAACAAATGGAATCTATCAAAATCAAGCACAAATTGATAATAGTGGATCTCATCAACCCAGTGCCACTCCTGGTGACTTGATTTATGTCGACCAAAATGAAGATGGTGTTATGGACGATGCCGATAGAATCAATCTGGGTGATCCTCATCCTGATTTTACTGTTGGTTTAAATCTAAATTTCGCCTATAAGAATTTTGATTTAAGTATGTTCTGGTACGCTGTTGTTGGCAATCAGATTGTTGATGCTACACGTCGTTACGACTTAGCCAATGCCAATTACCAAACATCTGTTTTGGATAGATGGACGGGTGAAGGTTCAAGTAATTCGACTCCTAAGGTATCCTGGAGTGATAATAACAACAATAGAGGTAATTTCTCTGACTTTATGGTTGAAGATGCCGATTATTTGAGACTTAAGAATATTCAGTTAGGTTATTCTTTACCAAAATCGGTATTAAAAAGACTTAATATTGAACGATTCAGACTTTATGTTTCTGGTGAGAATCTAGTGACTTTCACTAAGTACTCAGGATTCGAACCTGAAATTGGAAATACGGACAATGTATTCCATACAGGTATAGATCAGGGAATTTACCCTCAGGCAAGAGTCTTTACTATAGGGGCTAATATCACTTTCTAAGATTTTTTTAACAGATAAAATAAAAACAATGAAAAAGATAATTTATATACTTCTTTTTGCTGTTACTTTCATGGGCTGTGATGACTATCTTGAAAAAGATCAAGTTACAGAGCAGACTGAAGAAAACTTCTATCGTACAGAAGTCGATATGTACAGAGCTTTGGTTTCGGTTTACGAACCGCTTCAAAGAAATTGGGGCGAGAGCTTACAAATGACCATGGATATTGTTTCTGACGATGCCTATGGTGGAGGTGGCTCTGCTACTGATGGTGTTTCAGGAAAGAAAGCTGACCGAGGTCAGACTACGGCATCAGAGGGTATGTGGAGTGCAATGTGGAACGACCACTATGCTGGTGTTTATCGTGCAAACGTCTTTTTGGAAAAAGTTGATGCTTCTGATATTTCAGAGGAGCTGAAGACTCAATTCAAAGGTGAGGCTTATTTTTTAAGAGCGTATTACTACGCCAACTTAGTTCGTATTTTCGAAAATGTACCCTTGATAACTCATACTCTCGACAGATCTGAATATTCACAAGTTGCTGCATCTGTTGATTCATTGTATATTCAAATTGCTGGCGATTTGGAAATCTCTATTGATAATTTAGCGGGTGTTATATACGACAATGATCAAAAAGGGCGAGTGACTGAATGGGCTCCCCGAGCACTATTAGCCAGAATGTACCTTTTTTATGATGGTGTATATGGTAGTGGAGATGCTAGTTCAACAATGCCTGGAGATGTTACAGGATCAGATGTTTTGTCTTATTTAAATGAAGTGATCACCCATAGTGGAGCCGATCTTTTACCTGATTTTGGAAACCTTTGGGGACATTCTGAATTTACAGATTCATGGATTGAGAATTCCATAGAAGGAATTTTTGAAGTACAATTCTCAAATCAAGGCGAAGGATGGCAATGGAGCAGTGTACCTTACGATATTGGTAATAAAATGGTGATTTTTGTTGGTCCAAGAGGTACTACTGCTGATTCTGAATATTTTTCCAGTTGGGGATTTTCTCCAGCAACACAGCAACTTTACGATTCTTATCAGGAGGGTGACCTTCGAAGAGATTTTACACTTCTAGATATGGTAGATGAATTAGGAGAAGGTAACTTCGAAGAAGGCGATCAGTATACGGGTTACCTGAATAAAAAGTATGCAGGTCTAAAAAGTCAAGTTCCTAAAGTAGGTCAAGTGGAACTTAATTTCCCTCAGAATTACGTATCAATTCGTTATGCTGATGTTTTATTGATGACTGCTGAATTAGAAATTCATTTAGGTTCGAATGCCAATGCTGCAACTTATTACAATAAAGTAAAAGGACGTGCTTTTGAGTCTTATTCTCCTGTTAGCTCGGTAACACTGGATCAAATCTTTGAAGAAAGAAAGTTAGAGTTTGCCTTGGAAGGAATCAGATACTGGGATTTACTTCGAAGAGGTATGCCTGTACTTGAAAGTGCTGTTCAGGCAACGAATTTAGGTGGAATCTACAATTCAGCTGTTAATTCAGCAGCCAGAGGATTCTGGCCAATTCCTTTAACTGAAATTGCATTATCGAATTATGCCTTAAAGCAAAACGATGGTTATTAATAAGTCGAAATCTAATCATCTTAGGTGATTTATGAATTTTAAGACTTATCTGGTAATTATTTAAAATTAAAATTATGAAGAAAATATTATATTTTATTCTGCTCTTAGTTGTCGCCGTGTCTTGTTCCCCTGATGAGTACAGTACACCTGAAAACCTGATGGCAGAGCAGGTTGACTGGGGATATTCGGCTACCGATATAACCAATGAATATACACTATACAACAATACTCCAGGTGTAAGTTCTATCTGGGATCTTGGTAATGGTGTTACCCAAAAGGGAAATACAGTAACTGCTCGTTATACTTTTGCTGGAACATACACTATTAAGTTGACGATTATATCTCAGGGGGGTGTGACCATTCTCGAGGATCAGATTACAACCGATCAGGACAATCCAGCTTTTCTGTCAGGATTTCCTTACGACCAACTCATTGGAGATGGAGAGCGAGTTTGGGCAGTTGATGGTTATTCAAAAGGTGCTTTTGGCTTAGGACCTACCTTGGCTAATCCAACCGAATGGCATGCTGACGCTAATGGCGCACGTTTAGGTAAAGGTCTTTACGATGACAGATTTATATTTAAAATTACTGCATCAGGGCTAACTTTAACTCAGGAAACCAATGGTGATGTTTACGCAAATGGGGGTTGGGCAGCAGACTTAGGCTCTATCGATGGACATCAGGAATCTGATGGTGATGATTTTGTAATGCCTCATACAGGTGGTGATTTTGTTTGTGTTGTTGCAGGTGACGTGTTGAGTGTAACAGGTGGTGGTTTCTTAGGTTACTATGCTGGTACTTCAGAATATCACATCCTAACACTTACTGAGGATCTACTGGAAGTAGCATTTTGGGATTCAAAGGCAAATTTCTATTGGTTCACCAGATTTGCACCGGTTGATAAATTAACACCTGAGCCAGAACCAGTGGTTAAAGAGCTTGAAAGCAATGATATCTCAGATGATTTTGAAGGAAGTGGAAATGTTATTTGGGAGACCAAGGACATTGAAGGTTTTGATATCATCGATAATTTTGCTCCATCTGATGTGAATTCATCGGAGAAAGTTGCAAGATATAAGAAAGGTGCTGGCGAATGGACAAATATTCTAACAGTCCTTGATTATAAGATTGATCTATCTACCAGAAATCAATTCACCATGAAGGTATTCATTCCTGCATTTAACGACTATGTTACAGAATGTTATCCTAATACAGATTGGCTTACAGAGTGGAAACTTAAGCCTCAGGTTGATGTGAAACTACAAAATAGTTCTCTTGAAGGAAATGCTTACACAACCCAAGAAGTTCGCAGCTTTCTGAAGAAGCTTCAACGACGTTTTCCTGAAAATGAATTCTTAGAGTTAGACGCAAGCACCCTGGTTGATCTTGATTAATTACAACTTCGAGTCGGTGATGGCATTGGGTGTGCTAGCCCTGTTAGCTTA
>JAESUW010000198.1 GCA_016760525.1 Labilibaculum sp. | reverse complement strand
CAGCTTGCCTATAGTCAGAGCATGATGGTGCAGAAATAATTGTGAGCCTTTGTTAATTTTAGGCTGAAGGCCTGACACATTTGAGCTTGGGGCAACGCCCCGAAAAATTAGCGAAATAATGAGTAGCGGTTAATAAATGATACCATGCCCGCGACATTGGGTTAAGGATTGCAGCGAAAACCCCACAGGTTTGACTGAGGAACAAAGGCAGGCCGAGGAGTTGTTGCGGAAAGCCTGACCCGAAGGGGAACCCCCTGAAAAATAATTAGTAATTTACAATGGGTTATTACATAGAAAAGACCTGTCATATTTTGAAACCCTGACAGGGTTTTCTTGACTTGACGCTAGGTTAGCCTGCTTCTTTTTTAACGAAGAAAAAGTTCAAAAAAAACAAGTTTACGACTTAAAAATTCAATTTGATAGTATCTATTTACCCTAAATGATATCTGTTATACCAAATGGACTTTAGGCTTGGCTATAAAGCTAAATGATATAATGCCGATGTATGTTGAGTTGAGCCGTAGATGAGCTTGTGAATTTATGGTTCAAACGAAACAACAATCGGTATTACCGCTAAATGAAAGGAATTTTTAACGACAGGCTGTAATTTCTTCCCGAATTATAAATGTTCATTGATTTTAAAACTGACAAATGGTCGTAATATTTCTTATCGAAAATATTGTTGACTCTAAATCCAACTGTCATAAATTGTTGTCCTAAGTTTATTTTAGTGTCGAAACTTGTGTTTACTAAAGTGTAACCATCGGTTGCTGTTTCGAATACATATGGCTTATTCTGATCTAAAGCTGTTAATGCAGAAATCTTAAAATTGATTTGTTTCAAAATTCCCCAATTGGCTTTTTCAACTCCAACTTCGTACCTGATTTTATCAGCAGGTATTAATGGCAAATAATCACCACTACTGCGTTCGCCTGTTACTTTAGAATAGGTTCCTTTAATATGCAGCCACGGAATGCTAAGTGGGTGAAAGTGGATACTGGACTCACCACCATACATTTTGGCATTGGTTTGTGCTATTCTATAAATCTTAAGTCCTTCTGATGTTTGTTCTGTAGTTGGTGTTAAATAAATGTAGTCATCAATATGATTGTAAAATCCTGCTATATCAACAGACAAATGATCTGTTTTGATGTGCAGGCTAAGGTCTCCCTCGTAAGCCTCTTCAGGATCCAAATTAAAAGTACCAACTTCATATCGATTCCCTTTTTGTCCGCTAAAGGTAAGTTCCCTTAAGTTAGGAGCACGCCAGGCTTTGGCTATATTGGCTCTAAGCATAAGAATGCTGGTTATTTCGGTTGTAATTCCAACAGATCCATTAAACCCATTAAAATTTTCAGACTCGGGTTTATGATAATTTCCCAGTTCCGATTTTCCCAGTTCATCTGTCTCAATATTGTAAAAATCGTATCTAAAACCACCCTGAACACTCACCTTATCAAAAATACGGTATTTAATCAAGGTGAATATACCAGTGCTGTTCACATCTGCATCGGGCAAGGGCTGTGTTTTACGCTTATTCCTATTTTTATGCCATTGGCTTAAGCCCTGTACTCCAACAATGTAATTGCTATGATCTCCCGAAGGAAAATGTAATTTCGATTCATAGGTTAAAGTATTCAATCTCATTTCTAAAAAAGGAACCACCACGTCTCGTTTGGCTTTGCGTAATGCACTTTGAAATGCAAAATTAGTCTCTAATTTAAATCGGTTAAGAAACAATTTGTTGCGGGATGATATCATATGATGAGATAAATCCTGATACCATAAATCTGTTTTACGTCCACGAGACTTATATAGGGACAACACCGTTTTATTTATTATTCCAATGTCCTGTTTTAAATAATCGTAATACAACTTAAATGTTCCTGTTTTTCCGGTATATCCGGTATTCGTGCTTAACGACCATTCATTGAACCTCGAATTGGGTACAAAGCCACCACCTCCCTGAATGTAGTCTGCGTGATTTTTATGACTCAATCTTACACCACCAAACAGATGTTGTGATGCTCCCTTTATACCAAGGCTGTTATTAATTCCACGTGTATTAGAAAAAATTTGTGATTGATAATCACTTTGTATTTTTCCAACGGGTGCCGGCCTCTCTTTTACAAAATTTACAACACCTCCCATTGCATCAGATCCATACAAAAGAGAAGCCGGACCTTTAATAACTTCTATTCTTTCCACTCCATTGTCGTCAATACCAACAGGATGTGATTCACTATATTGATAATTTTCGATTCGCACACCATTCTTTAAAACCAATACGCCTGTTAATGAACGTCCTCTAATTACGGGTTTGGATACTCCCGGTCCCATTGAAATCATCTCAACGCCGGGTACTTCGCTCAACGATTCCATAAGATTTGGTGTACCTGAAAGTAAAATATTCTCTTTTCGAAGAACCTCAACTTTTACTGTATTTTCGCGTTGAGATGAGATCATTCCAGCTGTAACAATGATTTCCTGCACCTCAATTGTTGATTTAGGAAGTGTTGCGTCGAGTACATTGTTGCCTTTTATAAGTTCAACATCCCTAATTTCGGTATCATATCCTGTAAAGGAGAATTGAATTTTGGTGCTACCGGTTGGTAATCCTTCAATAGTGTATTTACCATCTATATCGCAAATTGTTCCCTTGTTTGATTCAATTAAAAATATGCTTGCTCCTAATAAGGCTTCGTTGTTTGAATCTTTCACAATTCCTGATAAACTGGCTTGTGAATGGGCATTTAGACATGTTATTATGCCTGTAAAAAATAATAGTATATATTTCATCTTTTAATAATTATTAGGAAGTTGATTTAGAATCTTTTTTTCCACCAAATAATACATCCTGTTAGAGCAAGTACTGCTCCGGCCAAGCCACCCAAAAATGTAATTGCTTTTCCCAATGCTCCACACCAATCGCCAACATGCAGCTTGCGCATGATATTATTGATGTTTAATTTGTGTAAACGTGTATTGTTGATTTGTTCAGCTCCAGTATACTTATCGATTATGTGCACATTGCCTGTGTAGGTAAGTACTCCAATTTTTTCTCCGGTGGTAATTTGGTAGTAAGGAGCTGTATTAATGTTCCAAAGCTCTACTTTAATTTCATTTACATCTTGTTGATTAAAGTATTTTGGCAACAGTAATGCTAAAGCTATGGGGTCTCTTGTTTCAATATCCACAGAAGTATATTTGTTTTCTTTGTTGTGATTTTTTTTGTGTTCGGCTTCAATTCCATATTTGGGAGAGAATGCTATTATGATTCCAGTAAGCGATAACAATAATAGTATTGCAATTGGATAGATACCCAAAACCTTGTGCCAATCGAACATTTTTCTTAAAAAAGGAGCTCCTTTTTTTATCGTAAACACATTTTTTAATTTCTTCTTGTTTTTAGGTACAATTAAAATGAGACCGGAGATGAGTTCAATCAGAAAAATAATGCTGGTGATTCTAACTATCCAAACTCCAATTTTTCCAAGCAATAGTTCTTTGTGAAAATGTGCAATTAAAGATACAACCGATATTAGTTTACTTTCTGATATTATTTCTCCGTTATACGGATTTACAAACACATGACACAATCCTGTTTGCCTGCTGGCAATTAAAAACTTTAGTGCTTTTGTTTTTTCTTTATAGTCTATTAATGAGATTAAAAAATGGTTAGGATATTCTTCTTTTAAATCCTGAATTATACGATCGATGGAAATGGTATTGCCCTGTTCTTCTACGAGTATTGCCTTTTTATGGAAATGATCTAAAATATTATCGGAATACACGAAAAGACTACCACTCAAACACACAAAAAACAGAATTAAGGCACTTAAAATTCCTAACCAATTGTGTATTGTTCGTGCTGTTTTCTTTAATTTCATAAGTCAATTTGCTGTTTAGAAATCAAATACTAACATGTAATTATATCCTAAATCGGTATAACTTATTTTTTCAAATCCAAGTTTACCTAAGGCTTCTTCAAGCTCTTCAGGAGCAAGTCTAAATTCCAATAGGGGGCCAAAAGATGATTCTTCTTTTTTGCATTCAATTATTACCAATCGTCCTTCAGATTTAAGCACACGTTTTATTTCCTGAAACAAGCCTGTCGATTTTTCAATTACATTTTTTGAGTGTAGCACCGTGGCTAACATACACACATCAATGCTTTGATCTTCCATTTCAAGTGGTTCGTATATATCAGAAACTTTTGCATGTACATTTAGTAATCCTGCTTCTTCCGCTTGCCTGGCTACTCCTTCAACTATATCATTCCACATGTCTAATGCATAAACATTACCCAATTCTCCAACCAATTTTGCAGCATACAGCGAATAATCTCCAGCACCACAGCCCAAATCAAGAAAGGTATTTCCGGGTTTAAGATCCAACTTCTCAAAAGCGAACACGGAATCGTGCATTCCAAAACTACTTGGTCCTTTACTACCTCTATGGTTCATGTGTATTTTTGATTTATGATGTTCCTTACATTTTAATTTCATATTCATTGTATAGATAATTTAATGTATTTGTTCAGATATTAGCAGTCTCAATATGAATCAATCTTTCCTCCATTTTTCTTAGCAATAGCTTCATAAATTGTCTATCAATATCATCTTTCGAAGTTTTTGTGCTACAGCAGGGCGATCCTTTTACGCCAATTAGGCCAGTAATACGAACCCCTTGCTTTTCACAAGCTTCAATTTCTTTAATTACAGGGCTAATCATTCTGGTATACAATTGGACATACGAGTTGTTCAAATTGCTTTCGGCAAAAGTATTTGCATGTATCGAATGTGCGCATGAATCTTCTTCATTTTGAATCATCGATTCCAAATGCGGGCAAGGCAGTTGTATAATTCCTGATTTGGAATCAATTATCACCTTCATAATTTCTGCTAACTCATGGTAAGAACCATTTGACTTCCAATCTAAACCACGAGTCAAAATACAGCGTGGAACCAATATTGCCTTTTTCATTTCTGTCATCTCTGCTTACTTTTCCGTTTTATAAATTGATATGGAGTTTGCTGCAATAATTTTATTGGCGTCCTTTATGAAAAGGACCTATAGGCGATAACAACAACTAGTTTGTATTTTATCAAATTAGAAATTACGTCCTAAATAAAATATTCGTTTTTGGAATCGCTTGAGAACAGTACTATTTTCTAATGGCAAATCTAGATATTCACAAATAGCTATAGACTACGCTATACGACAGTATTATTAAATATGTAGCCGTATTTTATAAGGAGAATAAATTAGCGATTCTATCAACCTAAGTTTTGATTGCTGGGAAGAAATATTTGTTGATAACAGATTAAAAAATAGACCTGTTCATGATACAGATAGTATCAGCGCTATTCAACACCTATTTAGTTCACATAAAATACCCACTATTCTATAAATAAAATAGTGGGCTTGTATTGTATTAAAACTAACTTTAAAAAAATTCAAGTTAGCATTACTGTCTACTCTATAAACGATTCAATTCCTGTCATTAAACCATCTAACTCAGCCAATCCCTTTAATCTGCCAATTAATGGATAACCAGGATGATACTGATGTTCGTAATCTGACAGCATTTTAATTCCATGATCCGGGCGAACGGGCATGCGCACATCTTCCCGACCTTCGGATATTCTGCGTTTCTGTTCTTTTAGTAAAGCACTAATTATTTTCACCATATTCTGACTTCCGGAAATATGTCCTGACTCATAAAAACTCCCATCTTCAAGCAACTGCGTATTACGCAAATGCACAAAATGAATGCGTTCAGAAAACCGATCAATAATTCGGGGTAAATCGTTTTCCCTGCGTGCAGATAAAGAACCTGCACAAAAGGTAATGCCATTATTTAGCGACTTGTTTGCCTCAAAAAGCCACTCGTAATCATCTTCTTGTCCTATAATACGAGGCAGACCCAGAACTGGAAATGGCGGATCATCAGGATGAATGGCAAATCGCACTCCTGCTTCCTCAGCCACAGGAATAACGTCATCCAGAAACATCTTTAAATTATTGCGCATCGAATTTTTATCATGTCCTTTATACTTCTCAATAAACTGCAGGAAAAGTGCTTTTGGATCGGTTACAGAACCATCAACCAAACCATCAATAAATCCTTGAGTAAGCACAATGATGTTGTAAGCGAGCTCTTCAGCCTCTTCTTCGGACATTAATTCGTATGCCTTAGCTGCAGCCTCCACAATCTTTTGTGGATAATCCTTCACCGCACCGGGTCTTTTTAGAATGTAAATATCGAAGGCCACGAAAGTCGGAAAATCAAAATACATGGACTCACCACCGTTAGCCAGTTTATAATGCAGGTTGGTACGTGCCCAATCGAGTACCGGCATAAAATTATAACAGATTGTATCGATTCCGCACTGACCTAAATTCCGAACAGATTCCTTATAATTTTCAATTAAACACGGATAATCATCCGAATGCAATTTTATTCCTTCGGATACTGGTAAACTCTCTACCACACTCCATCGCATTCCTTTGGATTCAATCAATTCCTTTACGTTAAGAATCTCACTTTTGGCCCATACTTCGCCATTTGGGATATGGTGTAAAGCTGTAATTACACCTTCAACTCCCATCTGAACCAACATATCCAGCGTAATTGGATCTTTAACTCCAAACCAACGCCAAGTTTTTTCTAATGCCATAATCTACGATTTATACACCACTGAATGAACTAAAACCTCCATCAACAGGCAATATCACACCTGTGATAAAAGATGCTGCATCGGAGCATAAAAATTGAACTGCTCCATTTAATTCTTTAATATCCCCAAATCGGCCCATAGGTGTTCGCGCCAATACTTTTTCACTTCGTTCCGTATATGAACCATCCGGGTTAATTAATACATTACGGTTCTGATCCCCAATAAAGAAACCAGGAGCAATGGCGTTTACACGAATTTTTTCACTAAACTTCGTTGCCATTTCCATTGCCATCCATTGAGTAAAAATATTAATACCTGCCTTAGCTACAGAATATCCTAAAACACGGGTAATGGCTGAATAAGTTGCCATTGATGAAATGGTAATTATATTACCTTCCCCTTGCTTCGACATCGCTTCACCAAAAACAAGGCTTGGATACACCGTACCATTCATATTGAGGTTATTTACTTTCTCAAAGTCCTCAATTTTCATATCAAAAATGGTTTGCTGCTCGGTTAGTGTTGCTCCGGGCAAATTACCACCAGCAGCATTTACTAAAATGTCAACCTTTCCCCATTTCTTAATTATTGTTTCACGAGCCTGTTTTAGTTCATCCATACTTAAAACACTGGACACAAAACCAATGGCTTCGCCACCCAATTCTTCCAACTCCTTTACCCGGTTATTTACATTTTCTTCCCGAATATCAAGAACAGCCACTTTTACTCCTGCGCTAATCAAACTACGGGCAATACTTCCTCCTAATACACCACCTCCACCGGTTACTACGGCAACTTTTCCTTTAATTTCAAACATCGTTTAATTGTTTTAAACGTATATTATACGTTATCTGATTTGTATAAATTTTTTTAATTACCTTCTTTTAATCGATATAAAAAGGCGGGACGCTGTTTTCCTCCAACTGTTTTTTCATTCAGTTTTTCAACCAGTTCCTGAGCCATTACTTTTTTTCTAAAATTTCTATTGTCAATTGTCTGTTGCAGAAAAGTTTCATACAAATACTGCATTTGGTTGAGCGGGAATTTTTCGGGCAATAGATTCACTAAAATTGGTTTTCTCCAAATTTCCTCTTTTAACCACGTTAAAGAATATGCAATCATTGCATTGTGGTCGAAAGGCAATTTTTTAATACTATCCGTTCTACTCCACTTGATTCTTTTTGCATGCGCTCCTGCTATCAATTCAAACTGCTCTGGTTTTACCAAAGCACAATATAATATAGAAATAACTCTGCGATCAGGATAACGATTTGTTTCCCCAAACAAGCCTACTTGCGATAAAAACAGATTTGACATCCCCGTTAACTCATTAAGCAACCTGTGAGCAGCATCATCAATATTTTCATCAATAAAAATATTTCCACCAGGAAGTGACCATTCATTTAATTCAGGTTCCTTATCTCTTTTTATTAATAAGACCTTCAATTCTCCATTAACGTAACCAAATATGGCACAATCAATTGAAACATTCAATAATATCTCTCGCATCAAACAATTAGTTTACGTACAATATACGCATATTGTTTGAATAATATATGGACTCCTTTTAGGAATTTGATCTTTAGCGATAAAAAATTACAAATCCCTCTTAATGTAATTGGTACAAACAGACAACTACTTAATACAAAAAATGGCTGTCCGCAGAACAACGAACAACCATACTTTTTTAAGCTTGAAACATTTAACAGAATCAATACAATTGACAGACTCCTAACTATTTTGCATCATACTCAAACCAATCAAACTCTGCCTTATTTGTTGAATTATAACCATTACTGCTGGTATAAAAACCAATCATAGGTCCAGTAAAGTCGATACCACTCTGACTTGCATTTACCGCAGCATCCTGAACATCACCAATAGGCTGAAGCGAATTTTTATCCTTGCCAAAATAAAACTGATAATTTAATTTATTTGCTTTTAAGCCCAAAATTAAATCGCCTGATTTAACAGACTCTGCAGCAACCAACTGTTCTTCGCCTTCTTTTACTCTGTAAAGTTTCACAACATTTTTACCATGCTCTGATGTTTTTACTAATCTGAAATTACGTGCATTATTATAAATAGCAACAAAACCAGCTTCTTCATTATCATTGGCAGGATTAAAATTCACTTTTGTAAAGGATTCAAAAGAAAATTCACTAATTCGCTGTGCTAACATGGAGGGTTGCTCCAGTTTCGTCATCATTTGAGGACGAGTATCCAAAGTAATTTTACCTTTTGAAATATGGTGCCATTTTTCATACGGTGTACGCAGAAAAACCCACTTTACAGCCAAGTTATCATTATCAAATTCATCGCGAACAGGATGAGGTTCAACAGGTGTCCAAGGCAAGTTTGGCCTCTTTTCCTCAAAACGCACTTTACCAACTCCACGATTAAACAAAGGCCAACCCTCTTCAAACTCCATTGGCACAAGATAAGTTTCGCGACCTAATAAGTTTTTTCCCTGACACAAACGAACAGCTAACATTACAGCCCACCACTCATTATTTTGCGTTTGAATAATATCGCAGTGTCCAACAGCAGAAATAGGATAATCGCGCCCTAAATTACGATGGGTTAATACCGGATTAATATTTGATGGTGTATACTTGCCATTCACTTTATCACTCTCAAAAACAGTAATGGCATGATTAAAACTTGTACCTCCTTCGGCAATCACCAACAGGTAACGACCATTTATTTTATAAAGATGCGGTCCTTCACCCCAAACAGCATTTGTGGCATGACCAAAAGTAGCCTGAACCGGCTCACCCAAAAATTGTTTTGTTTCCAAATCAAACTGCTGAATAAAAATTCCATTCTGACCATCCCATTCACGTTTTCCAGAAATATTATAAGCTCCAACGTACCAGCAAGTTCCATCATCATCCCAAAAAAGAGTAGGATCTATTCCCGGCGTATTTAACCAAACAGGATCACTCCAAGGTCCTGCCGGATCTTTTGCAGTAACGAAAAAATTACTTTTACAGCCTACACAAGTCGTAATCATATAAAACAAACCGTCGTGATAACGCAGCGTAGGAGCAAAAATTCCTCTTGATGCTCCCAATCCTTCATTCAGTTGCAATTGCTCCGGACGATCCAGTACATGACCAATTTGCTTCCAGTTTACCAAATCCTTACTATGAAAAATAGGTACTCCCGGAAACCACTCAAAGGAAGAATTTACCAAATAGTAATCATCACCTACTCTGCAAATGGATGGATCGGGATAAAACCCTCTTAAGATTGGATTCTCGTAAGTTTTATTCGTTTCTGTATTATTTTCTTGTGCTCTAAGTCCATTAACAATAAATGAAAACAAGATTATAATTAGCAAAATATTTTTTTTCACAAGTATTATTTAACAATTAAAATTCTAAACACTTACCTATTACAATCTATCTCTTACTAAAAACCGACAACTACCATGCATCAGTTCTAAAAGGAGATGCAGGCAATCCTTCCCTGTTAATCAAATTTGCTTTATCAGGATTATCTGCCCAAGCATATCTTACAGCTATCGGTTTTTTCACCTGATCACTCCACACAATTATCTTATTGCCTTCAATTTTTGCTTTTGCCCAAACAAACTTTTTATCTTTTCCAGCAATAGCAAACTCCTTAAACTCTCCTCCTCCTTTTACTATCAAACCACTTCCAATATTCTCAAATAAGAGAATCACCTTATTTTTCTTAACCTCCATAGATTTATACACCGGTCCTGAATAAATAACATGATTATCACCATAAGCAATCTTTTTTGCAACAAGAGCCAATCTTTCACCTACATCCTTCTTATTCAGTGGATGAATATCGTTCCATTCTCCTATATCAATAGT
>JAESUW010000197.1 GCA_016760525.1 Labilibaculum sp. | reverse complement strand
TTGATTTGTTTTTTCGCTCATTGTTGTAGTACATTCTCCATTTTCCGTTGGGCGCTTTAATTACTTCCGCATCAATGACCTTATCGGATGCTAAATTTAATTTAGACTCAAATTCCCAATCAATCAAATTACTACTGGTTAAATGAATGATGTGTCGGGGATGGCTCCAATCGCTAAATATTCCGGGAACAATAGTCAGGTACATGTGATAGGTTCCTTTATGTTCTATTACTTCTGGTGCCCAATAAGTAGTACTGTCACCACCATAATTAATGTTTGCATCGGTTTTGTAATTCCAAGTTAATCCTCCATCTGCCGATTCGGCAATGCCAATAGGTGTTCCGTGTACCCAATCAACTCCGTTTGTATTTTTGAGATTTGCTCTTCGGTTGGTATAAAACATGAACCATTTTTGCTCTTCTTTATTCCATATTATAACAGGATCTGCTGCTCCGTCAAATTTAGGATCGCGATACAAAGGTTTAGTTGCAACTTTCGTTGGATTGTCAATGGCCTCTTTATTCATGTACTTTTTTAAGTCGCAATTTCCCAGTTTGTAAACGGCTTTAGCAATTGTATTTCCGTTCAATATCGCTCCAGTATATGAGGTGTGTACATTATCTTTATAATATGATTTGGTAGTCTCTTTACCTATCTTTTCGTATTCTTTAGCACAAAGATCGTTGGCATCTATATAAGAAATACCTTCTTCTTCTGCAGCTTGCTTTGTCCATTTAGCGTAGGTATCTGTTACACGCACCATCTTTCCATCTTTCCAATTGTTACGTGGCGTATGAGCTAAAGCAATTACTTTTACACCATGAGCTTTAGCTTGTTTGATATAATGGCGCATGTAATGACCAAAAGTGTAGACCGTTTCGGGTCCGCCGGTAGCTTCCATGGTATAGGTTTTTGATTCTTTGCCAGCTCCTTTAATAGAAGCGCGGGCGCGTCCGGTATCAAAAGTCCCGCCATCGTTATGTCCGAATTGAATAAACAGGTAATCTCCTTCTTTCAGCCCTTCCAATACATTTTGCCACAAGCCTTCCGTTAGGAATGTTCTGCTGCTTAGGCCACCTAAAGCATGGTTTTCTACTGTAATTTTACTTGTGTCAAAAAAGTGATCGAAAAAGCTGGCCCAGCCCCATTGTCCTAAGTCACCTTTGTCCCGACCATTTTTTACAGTAGAATCGCCAATTACAAATACAACCGGATGTTTGCCTTTACGACTACTGCCTGCTTTTTTATAGGGAGGATGCTTTGGATTACCCACTTCAAAAATTGGTTCGGTATAAGGTTGGGTCTGTGCGTAAAAGTGTATAGCACTATCGTTCATTTTAGGAAACCAGTTCTTACTTAATTCAATCATTTCAGCTCCGGCCAGCAACATTGGACCGTATCCGTGAGCAGCAAAAGCACTGGTTGGACGGTGATAATAGAATGCCGGATCGAATCCCATTCCTGTTCCTACACAGGTGCCTTCAACTTGTCCTTTTGAATTTATTTTTTGCGAAAGAGCATTCCAGCCTAAAGTAACAACCGGACCGTAAACTCTTGCATTTAACCATCCTTGATTGATACCGTGAGCAATGGCAAATACATAAATAGCACTAGCAGAGGTTTCCAGATAAGAATCATTTTTATCTATTAACTGGTGCCATAAACCTTGTCCGGATTGATATTGAACCAATGAGCCAACCTGCTTTTGATAAAGCTCCATAATCCATTTTCTATCTTCATTTTCCTCAGGCAAAACATCCAAAGCTTCACAAAGTGTAAGCAAAGCCCAACCATTTGCCCGTGCCCAAAAATAGCTTGGTTCGGGGTTTAATCCTTCTACCCAGCCATGACGGAAAAGTCCCTTGTTTTCAACAAACATTTTATCTTTAAAAAGTTGAATTTGTTTAATCGCCTCCTGGGTGTATTTATCGTCATGCTTGTATTTCCCCATTTGCAGCAACGCAGGAATACTCATAAATAGATCATCTAACCAAACGGTGTTGTATAGAGGACGTTTGCGTGCAAAAGTTCCATCCTTTAAACGATATTCGTGGTACATGATGTAATCAATGTAGTTATCGATTAAAGTATCCAATTTTGCAGATGGTTTGCCAAAAGTTGATGTCTTAATCATTGCTGCGCACATGGCTCCTGCATCATCTAATGCTTTGGGTTGTAAAACTCTTGCCATTAAGGGATCTGTTACTCCCTCTTCCTCTAATTGTTTTTTGAAATAAGGTGCTGCTTCAGCTAAAAAATCAAAGCGTTCTCGTGTGTAATTTAAATATTCATCATTATTAGTTACTTGAGCCATGCGCAACATAGCCGCATAAGTGACACCCCATTCGTATGAAGTTAATCTGAAATCTCCTTTTTTTAACTGGGAATATCGGTTAATATTTTTCAGCTCAGAAACGCTTTTTTGCGTTTTTTTATTGATGATTTCAGTAGGAGTAACGCTTGATAAGTATTGCAGAATGTGCTCCATTTTTGATTCAATAAGTTCTGCAGACATAAGCTTATAATCGAAAGAATAGTCAGCTTGTAAAAGATGAAGCGGTGTATTTGCATCGTTAAATTCCGTTTCAGTTCGAATGTTGGATTTTTTATTTTTTTCGGGTTTTGGTTTTTTTTCCTGAGCATAGGAAAGAGAACTCAACGAAATTATAAAAGTGAAAATTAAAAACCATTTTAAATTAATCTGATATTTTTTACTGCTGAACAAGAGTTGCATCGTGAATATTTTATAAGCTGTTATTACTTACATCAAAATTAGAAATGAATAAATTTTAGAGAATGTATATTTTTCCATATTCATGTCAAATAATTCATTTCTGCATTAAATTCTTGTTTGTACTCAGTCACACAATAATGAAACAGGATTTGTTATGGACTGATCAAAATTCTATTTTGAATTTGTTAATTGGATAATTTAGGTCATTTCACCTATTCAAGGAACTCACTAAAGTTGATCACATTCTCATGAATCGCTCTTTGAAATGTAACGGTATCCGCAGTAACATTTTCGAGAACCACATTTTTAACTGGTAACTCTTCCTGCCCTAAAATTCTGGAAACAAACTGAACTTCTGTCGCTTGGATATTTTTAAGGTAGATTTCAGATATTGGCGTCAATTTTCGTTCAATGGTTGGTACAAGATTTCGCCATTGATAGAGTACATCGGTTTCAATTCCAAGTATTCCGTCTTTAATTTTCCCTGCTGATGTGTTGTTCATGTAAATATTCTTCACATAACCTCCTCTTCGTTCATTTGTTTTTATAAACAACAGATGATTCAATTTAGCACCATCAACCACTACGCAGCTATCAATAAAAATATTTTCAATTCCGCCAGAAAGTTCGCTGCCAAGCGCCACTAATTGGTGCCCATTTTTAACTGTTACGTTTTTAATAACAATATTTTTTGATGGGATATTTAAACGCCACGCGTCCTGATTACGACCCGATTTAATGGAGATGGCATCATCGCCTTGATCGAGCAAACAGTTTTCAATTAATATATTTTGACTCATTTCAGGATCAATTCCATCGTTATTATGGCCGTGAGCCCATATTTTAATGTTTCGAATCACCACATTTTTAGAGATGTAAGGGTGTATAGTCCAGAACGGACTGTTGTTGATCGTAACACCTTCCATCAACACATTTTCGCAACGGTTAAACTGAATAAATTGTGGTCGGAAATGAGCCGTATCGTTCACCATTTGTCTTTCTTCCATAGGCTTATTATAGGAAGCCAAATTGTAAAGCCTTTTCAAACTTTTCATATGCGGTTTGGGGCGAGAGAACCACTCTTTCCAAACATCCATTTGTGCTTTCAATAGCCCCTCACCTGTAATGGCAATATTTTTACATTCATAAGCGTAAATCAAAGGTGAGTAATTGTAACACTCCATGCCTTCCCAAGTTGTGTGTACGACTGGCAAATAATCGTTTGGATTACCTGAAAAAAGTAAAACAGCGCCTTTTTCTAAATGAAGATTAACATTGCTTTTAAAATGGATTTTCTTAGTTAGCCATTCTCCTTCCGGGATGATAACAATACCACCACCTAGAATATTTGCTTTAGTAAAGGCCTCTGTAATTGCTTTAGTGTTTTTCTCGATATCTCCCTCAAGGGCTCCAAAATCGGTAATTGTAAATTGTTTACAATTGCTAAAATTAGGCACTTTAATTTCAGGCATTTCGAATGGAGCATCTACTTTTAATGTATTTATAAAGACTGAGCTTTTATTGTTCTTACAGGAAAATGAAATAAAACTAATAATTAACAGAAAGAATGTAAGCAATTTATCTACCCGAATAGGTGTTTTTTTTATTGACTTGATAAAGGTTTCTTGTTTTATAGATAAAAGCAATCTAGAGGTGATATTGGAGAAATTGTTCGACATGAGTATAGTTATTTATAATGTATTAAAAGGATTACTTGTGTTTTGAGCCATAAACTTGTTTCTTTTGAACTTTTTCATCGTCAAAAAAATGCACGGTAATCCGGCTATGATTTTCTTTTTTGTCTTGAATATGCTCAAAATAATTCATCCTTATTATAGTCTACTTATTATTGAAATTGGTATGATTTCGTATCAGTGTTGAAGATCTATTTAAATAGGTTCCTAGTTTTTATACCCTGTGTTTTCGCTTGCTTAATAAATTACAATTAATTTAAAATTATATTATACTGAAGTTGAAGGTCGATTTTATCAAGCTGTTGTTTTGAGTTTATAATCTTATTGAAGATCCCATCTTCAAAATATATTTCCCGATCTTTTGTTAGGGGTATAAGTTGAAAAATAAACTCATTTGAAGTTGATTTCAATCCAAAATTGCTGAGACCAATAATTGCAGGGATTCCTTGAAAAAAATTATCGGCTATCAAATTGCCATTTAAGTATGTTGCTCCAGTATCCCCGGTATAATCAAGGCTTAAGATTCCCTCATTTACAAAGGGATGTTTAATTTTGGGAACTTTTATTTTCCAGTATTTTGCACCTTCTACAGCACTAATATTTGTTTGGTATTGCGGTCCCGGATTGTTTAAAGAGGTATTGGTTAGTCTGTCATCTTCAGGTAGTTCGTGAGTGTTCTGTTGAATCGCTTCGAAGGGGATTTGTTCGAATTTAATTTTTTGCGTTTTACAGGCTTTTAGTGTGGTTTTATAATGAGTGAAAATACCATCTTTAAATTCCTGTGTTTTTGTTGAGCCGTTAAATTTCAATCCGGATAATTTTGGATAAATCAAAGCCTCAATCAGGTTATCCTTGCTGTTAAAAACAAGCGATGTATCAGGAAAATAAAGTTGATCGGAAGAGATAATTAATTGTTCTTTTCCATTCAATTTTGTTTGCCAGCTATTCAGAGCTTGATCTTTACTCAGAATTAAGAGATTTACTTTTTTCCCGTTAATTTGATTAATTTTTATCAACCCGTTTACTCCGGTTTTAATATTATGAAATAAGTAAGAATCTTGCGTTTCATCTACAACAGCACATGGAGCTGTGATTTTTTCAATTTTATTTTTGTGTAAGGATATTTCTGCATCAACACCTTTGGGAACAAAGAATACAAAAGTATTTATTGAATCGTTTAGTTTGCAAAGTGGTTGAATTGTAGCATAATTTAAATTTACGCCATCTAAATTCATATTAAATGGTAAAATCATTTGTGTATTGGCTTCAACACGCAAGGCTGATTTTGGGATGTTGACTTGCTTATTATCATCTGATTCTAATGAAATGAAAACATTTTCAAATGTTTTCATTTTAAGATGTCGTTGATAATTATTGATGAAGATAAAACCACTTTTGTTATTGGATCGAACGGCCATTCTCAATAAAGAATTATCTCCCGCTTTTACTGGTTTTTTATCGGGGAATGAAGGCGTATAGGTACATAGCAAGTGACCAAAATTGTTTAAAAAGGAATGTAATATTTTAAATTCATTGTAAGAGGAGCTGATTTGTCCATATTCACCAATGGGTGACTGGAAATCATAGCTGATAATAGGGCAGTCGTTTGGATATCCAGTTGCTTTAGACTCTTGTAAGGTGCTGTTTTTTCCAATTAAGTTGCTTCCACCATGAAACATATAGTAGCCCATTAAGTTGGCTCCCGAGCCAATAATACTATAGTGTATCCCCATTAGGTCCTTTGTTTTAATGATGGGACGTCGGTGATAAGTTACCTGGTTTCCTCCTCCCATTTCGGCAGTGGCATATGGATATTGATACGAACTTGATACTTTGGTTTTATCGTTACTGCCAAGTAAATCGGTTCCTATGTTTGGATCGTTTTTAAGAGGCCCCATTAAATAGCCATCTATTAATTTTAGTTTTGATGTGTTTCTTGTCCATGGAGCCGCAGGATATTGTCCCCACACAGGTATTAATTCGGTTTGTGAAAGGTCTGATCCTGGCCAGCCTGTTGCAGTATAAAACGGTACGTCAAAGCCTAGATTAATGGCCATTTTTTTAAGTGTTAGCATATGTTCCAGACCTTCTGGTTTATTAAAGCGATATTCATTTTCTAGCTGTATTCCAATAATCGGGCCTCCATTTTTAAAGAATAAACCATCAACTTGTTTACTGATTTGTTTCCAGAAATTTTCAACAGCGACTAAGTATTTTGTGGAATTATTGCGCAATGCCTTACGCCCTTTTTGTTGCAGCCAGTCTGGGAATCCTCCGTTACGTACTTCGCCATGAATCCATGGTCCTAAACGCAAGTGGACAAACATGCCATGTTTTTTACACAGTTGAATAAACGTTTTTAAATCACGTTGTCCGGAAAAGTCAAATACTCCTTGTTCTTCTTCGTGGTAAATCCAAATAATGTAAGAAGCAATAACAGTAATACCAGTAGCCTTCATTTTTAAAATAGATGCTTCCCATTGTGATTTTGGCAGGCGGCTGTAATGCATTTCTCCCATAACCGGATACCAGGGGTGACCATTTTTAGTAAAGTAATAACTGCTAATATCTAAAGTATCTCCATTGGGAGAAATATTGCTTCCTATTTGCAGATGTCCCTGTTTAATAGTTGGAGTATAACTTCCAATATTAATATTATAAGTATCGTTTGCATTTTGACCGAAAGATATTGTAGTAATAAAGCATAATATAAGGATTAAATATTTTTTATTCATTAGACAATTGTTGATGATTCTGCTAACTAATTCTAAGTGCGATATGTAATTTCTATATGTCATGAATATTATTTTACGGATTGCTGTTTACATATGAATTCCAGATGGGTCTGTCTTTTTTCTCAAACAATTCAGCAACAGTTTCTGATTCAACTAAAACAGAAGGATTAAATTCTGCTGAATTCATATATTGAATAATACTATAATACAATTGCTTGGCTACAGGTTTGTTGTCCATGTTTGATTCCAAATCGCACGAGGTAACTAAAAGTTTCCCTTTTCCAACGCGTGTTTCAAATAGCATAGATAGTTTTCGATTAAGAAACCACGTGTCAATCGGTTGTATCATGGACTGTAATTGTACCGGAAATTGCTCCATATTGATTACTTGATTGTTTTGCATTAGTTCCCACCAATGCATATCGCTATAATAATCGGTAGGAAAATGTTTAAAAACAGGATGGTCTTTTTCTATCCACATGCCTGTTGTATGTGGAGGGCGCATTCTAAACCATGAAGTATTCCAAAATACAGGAGTAAAGGATTGTTTTACATCTTTACCGTTTTCTATATTTCCACTAGCCAATAAAAGCACATTTTTACCTTCCTTAAGGCTTGCTTTGGCTTTTTTGTTAAAGGTATTGCAAATATATATGTTGTTTGTATCAATGCTGGCTAGTTGGTTTGGATAAACCCAAATTGGCCAGTGGTTTTTATATTCATTTATTGAAACTTTGAGTGTGTATTTACCTGCTTCGTGAATAAAATTGAGAGGTAAGTCAATACTATCTAACAGGTGAGTGTTACCTTGTGGAATATCTGTTTTTTTTAAGTTTCCGGTTTTAATTACTGAATCAGTATTGTCTAAAAGCTGCCACAGAACTTTCGCTTGTTTTAAGTCATTGCCACTAAAATTGGCAACTTCAATGCTTGTTTTAAGAGATTCATTATTGGTAAAAGTGAATTTAGGCAATCGAACCAGAGGCACTACCTGGTTGCAGAAGTCTTTAAATTCTTCTGCTTTTATATATCCTTTCTCATCCCAAAACGGATCCAAAACACCTACTAAGGCTGTTCCTTGTCCTGTAAAATCATTTAAAGAAAGTAGTTGAAATCCTGCAAGATTCGGAGTCCTTAATGTAGCTTCGATTTCTTGTTTGTAACATGATGCCTGAACTTTTCCCGAGGCCATTAAGAAATTTTCAGCCTGATGTCCCATGTTGTTATTGTTTAACTCTTCCTGAAAAAGTTCAAAGTTCCTGGCCTTTAGAGGGCCTTTGTATTTTTCGATCTCTTTAAAATTTGGAAATGCACACCATTGTCCCATTTCAAAGGTAACATAGGGGCGTTGTTGGTTTTCCGTTTTATTACGATAATCGAACATACTTTCGGGTTGTTTTGAATTCCATGACAAACCGCGTGGTGGAGACCTTACAATAAAATCGCTATTTTCAATAATTGCCCAGCTTCGTCCTGTAGAAGCTCCGGTAAATACACGCTGAGAGTCATAAGCTTTGAAATGATCTACCCAATTGTTTAGATAGCCAACATAATGACCAGACGGCTCATTGCCATATGCCATCATTACAAAAGAAGGATGGTTTCCATATGTGTCAATAATGCGTTTGGTTTCTTTCATTAAATACTTATCGATAGGTTTTCCATCTCCCAAGGTAACTGAGTATTTAGCCCAACTGGGGCCTTCAAGCTGTAAATAAAAACCAGCCTTGTCGGCAGCCTTAAATGCAGCTTCTGGTGGACAGTAGGAGTGGAAGCGCATATGATTAAGTCCGAATGATTTACAGATGTTATAGATGCGTGACCAGTCGGATTCGTTTGTGGGAGGATAACCAGTAAGCGGGAATACACAACATTCGGTTGTGCCTCTTAAAAATATCTGTGCGCCATTAATGTAGAAGTGTTTGTCTTGAATGCTAAAGTTTCTCATTCCAAAGGTCTCCATTCGGGAATCAATTACCTGGTTTTTAGAATCTCGTAATTGAATAGACATTTGATATAAATTTGGAGTAAATTCACTCCAGCTTTTAAAATCATCACCCATTGGGTATTCTACGAATATTGTATCTTTTACATTCGTTGTAAGAGGCTTTAGCTTATGTTCATGATTGTAGCCCAGAACCTGAATTTGAATATTTGTGTTTTTTAATTGATTGAAATTTGAGATGGTAATTTCAGCGATTACTTTTTTATGTTTTAAATCAGGAATTAGCTTTACTTGTTTTATGTGAGTGGGGCAGATCGGGTATAGCTTCATTTCACCTACAATGCCATTCCAATTACCTTGTGTATGATCTGATATGCTATGTGAGTTAATGCCTGGGTCTATATCCCGAATGGCATTGTCAACTTGTATGGTTAACAGGTGTTTTCCTGCTTTTATTTTACCGGCTTTAGCTAAAAATTCGTGTGGCGTAGACAAACTATTGCATTGGCCTAAGAAAATAGTGTCAATCCATGCTCTTGTTTGCCAATGAGGACGTTCTAAAAATAATTTAAGAGATTGGCCTTCCCAGTTTTTAGGTATTTCTATTTCTTTTTGAAACCAGGCAACTCCTTTGTAACAATGTTCAGGAGTTAACCAAAATGGGAATTTAGGAGGTTGAGTTTTTCTGTATTTTTCCATGGCTGGATTAAAATACCACGAACTATCATAAATACTACCAGTCCAAGGGGTTTTAAGTGAAGGGATACTTCCAATTCCATTATCTCGTAAAGAACCGGGTAAACGAAGTGTGTCTTTAAATGATTGGGTGTACCATTTTTCTGACAGGCCTATATTTTTGGTATCTAATTTATAATTCCAAACTCTCGAAAGATCAATTGTATCGGTTGATTTACAACCGAAGCATCCAATACAGATCATAATGAATACGATTAGCGTTTTTATTGAGGAAGAAAGATAATTCATAGAGTATTTGTTTTGGAATGAATGGATATAGGCATTGTTATGGATTTCATTTTTAATCTGAATTCGATTGTTAATTTATCGATTATTTGGCGTGTTGAGTTGTTTTGTTCTTTAATCAGAAAAGTTATTAGTTCCTGATAGATACTGTGTTAAATTCCAAATAATGTGTAGCTACTAAAAATGATTTACTTGTTATACCGATTGGATAAATTAGTGGGCTATAATTATTCACAAATATTATTACGGGCGTTTATGATCTCACTTTGTTCACTCCGCTCCGCTCATCATAGCTTCCTATTTATTCCATCGGCATTCCCGATAAATACGGGACACAGTAGCCTTAACTATTTCGTTCGCAATGGCTCACTAATTATTAAAAAGGGTATTACCTGTAGCTGTTAATAATTAAAGAGAATAAAAAAATCACTAAACCGGAACAAAATTGAACC
>JAESUW010000003.1 GCA_016760525.1 Labilibaculum sp. | reverse complement strand
GGAAAAACTTTAGCAAAAAGATTATTATCTCATTCAAAAAACAAAGGGTATTTCGGAGATTTAAATGTTATTGCTTCTCAATTAGAAGTTGATATCCCTGATGGCAAAAGTGTGATTGATATGATTGTTAAATTAAGGAATTCAGCCACTCACAACGGAACTATAAACCCAGACTCCTTAAGAGAATATAATGGCGAATGGATAATACCTATAATCGAGCAAAAGGAAGTTTTCTCACGTTTATTATTGGAGAGTGCTAGATATATGATTATGACTTTAGTAGGTCACGACAGAGATTCAAAAGCTATAAAAATTACAGGCTCGATTGATATGGAATTTGATTAAAACGTTGTACAACAAAGAACTGTGTTAAAACCTGCAACTCCCCATACCAAAACCATTCAATAAATAGCAATAACCTCATCTAATTTTGTCGTATATCTAGGCGATAACTTTTCTTGTTTCATTTTCCAGGTTCTACCAATATCTTGTGAGCCAAATTTCACTTTATGTTGCCCAATACTTGTATTCAAACGATCAATCGTTTTCATTAAAGGTATATGCTTGGGATTTTCAGAACTAAATAATGTAAACTGTTTCGTAGCTTCAGGAGTAATTCCCATAACTAGAACCCCTGCTTTTTTATAATGATACCCTTTTTTATAAATATGTTCCAAACCTTGTACTGCGTATTTGATAATATCTATACTAGAATTAGTAGGGTAGAGCGTTTTTACAACAATATTTTTACTGTATTGAGGTAAATCTTTTCTGTGCCAATTACTATGTAAAAACACCATTAATACGTTGCAACAACTTTGTTGTTTTCGCAACTTTTCAGAACAGCTAACGGCAAAAGTGCTCACACGTTCTTTGATGCTTTCAAAATCGGTTAGCATACCTTCAAATGTACGTGTGGTTGCAATCGCTTTTTTGTTTTTAACAATCTCTAAACTTAAAGTTGGTTTTCCTTCCAACTCGTGTTTTAATCGTAATCCTACAACACTTAATTGTTTACGTACCCAATCATCGTGTAGATTGATAAAATCATAAGCGGTATTTATGTTATAAGCATTTAAACGCTGACTATGTTTTCTGCCAATTCCCCAAATATCCTCAACAGCCAACCAGTTTAAAGCCTTCATTCTTTTTTCGTCAGTATCCATAATATAAACACCTCCTGTTTGTTTTGGAAACTTTTTAGCAATTCTATTGGCTACTTTCGACAATGCTTTTGTAGGTGCAATTCCAATGCTTATTGGAATACCTGTACCTTTATCAACAGCCTTTTTTATTGTTTCAGCATAAGTTTGTAAATCAATTAATTCAAACCCTTTAAATTGTAAAAAAGCCTCGTCTATACTATAAATTTCAATTTCAGGTGAGTAGGTAGTAAGTAAACTCATAACTCTATGACTCATATCTCCATACAAAGCATAGTTAGATGAAAATACCTGTATATTGTTTTTCTCAAATAGTTCTTTAAATTTAAATGCAGGAGCACCCATTGGTACACCCAATGTTTTTGCTTCATTACTTCTCGCAATAACACAGCCATCATTATTAGACAATACCACAATGGGTACATTCCTTAAATTAGGTCTAAACACTCTTTCACAAGAAGCGTGAAAATTATTACAATCAATTAAAGCGTACATTATTAAACATTTTTTATGACAGTAGTCACAATTCCCCAAATAATAAAATCATTATCAGTAGTTACTTTTATAGGTTGATATTTCTCATTTTCAGCAACCAACCAAATAAAATCTTTTTCAATTTTTATTCTTTTAACAGTAAATTCTCCATCAATAAAACACACCGCAATTTTATTGTCTACTGGCTCTAAACTTTTATCAATAATAAGTAAGTCGCCATTACTCAATCCTGCATTTATCATACTGTCACCTTTTACTCTCCCATAAAATGTAGTGCTAGGATTCTTAACAAACTCTTTATTTAAGTCAATAGCAGCATCTAAAAAGTCATCAGCAGGGCTTGGGAATCCTGCACTAATACCACTATCAACCAATGGTAAATTAATATTTGTTGAGGTATCAGCAGTGTATATTTCCAAAGTTGTAGTTTGATGTAGTTTCATTATTTCTACAAAATTAGTTTTTTATGAAGTATGCAATTCAAAATTAAAAAAAAGTAATCAACTATTTTTTCTGAAGTACAAACAGCTAAGAAGTAAAAAAATAAAAAAGAGAGCAAAAATCGGTTGTTCCCTCCACCAGCCACACTACACCTTTCAAGGTCAAGCCCTACGGGTTTTACAAAAAATATTTTAATACTCCTCCCTTTTAAAGGGGAGGTGCCAAAGGCGGAGGGGTAGAACAGTTAAAACCTCTAATTATCAGACAAAAATATTTTTTCCAAAAACCTTGACAGCCTTTCCCGCACAACCAGTAAGCGTGCTTTCTTTTTTCTTTCTCTTCCGAAAATTATATGCACGAAGTGCTTAATTTTTAATTGCGTTACTATGTCAAATTTTGAAATCAAAACCCACAGAAGTGAAAGAACCTACACAAAACCTCACTTTTTCATCTTGAATAAAGGCTTAAATAGTGGTAAACCATTAGATAAACCTTGCCCAAATTGTTTTGTAATTACAACAACTTCAGAAGAAACCCGAGAGTCATTGTATTACCTCTGTTTATCGCTTAAAATTGGTAAGTACTTCAGTTATTATTTAAAAGAAAGTGTAATTCCGTTTATAGGCATTTCAGATGCTAAAAAAGTAATAAACGAAGCACTCCGAAACAACCAAGAGCAACAATGGACTATAAAAGTTGAAAAACTCAAAAAAATAAATGCTTTTGAAGCAAACCTACAGCAGCAACTCAAAACAATTTTACAACTAAAAATTGCTTTGCTGAGGTCTTAATAAAAATAACATAGTCCCAGAGATGTCATCCTGAGCTTGTCGAAGGATCTTATTCAAACATACTAAATACTATTATAATGAAAATAATAATCGCAGGTGGAAGAAATTTCACCGACTATCAAAAATTATGTAAAGTCTGTGACCAACTACTCCAGGATCAAACCAACATTGAAATTATAAGCGGAGCCTATTACAAAGGAGCCGACAAACTGGGCGAACAATACGCAAAAGAAAAAGGATACAAAATAACCAGATTCCCAGCCAATTGGAATAAATATGGAAAAGCTGCAGGACCAAAAAGAAACGAACAAATGGCAAATTATTCAGATGCTCTAATTGCTTTTTGGGATGGGGAAAGTAGAGGTGCTAAAAATATGATTCAACTAGCAAGAAGTAATAATTTAGAAGTGAAAATTTGCGATTTTTAAATTCAAACGTCATTCTTAGCTTGACTGGGAATCTCATCACAGAATCAATACATTGTATTCAACACCAAATTTTATGCTCTATTGATAAAAATCATAATATCTAATTCATTTTTTATTTAAATTAGTACATTGAAAAAAATTGCGAATTCAAAAAAACTAAAATTCACTTATACTAGTTTTATCCGGTAAATTAGAACAGGATTAAACACTTTTGTAATTATAGAACCCGTTGTGTTGAATTTGAAAAAACTTACGAACATTAAATATAAAAAATGAACGAAATTATTTGCCCAAATTGTAAGAAAGCTTTTAAAGTCGATGAAGCCGGATTTGCTGACATTCTTAAGCAAGTTCGTGATCATCAATTTGAAGAAGAGCTAAATAATCGACTAACTCTTGCAGAAAAGGAAAAAGAAAGTGCAGTTAAACTTGCAGAAGCTAACATAAGAAATTCAGTGCAAGATCAACTTGCAAAAAAAGATAATGAGTTAACTGTGTTAAAAGCTAAAAGTGATAGTGAGCTTGCTGAAAAGTTAGCTAAGAAAGAAGCAGAAATTTCTGATATGAAATCAAAAATTCAGAATGCAGAAATAGTCAAAAAATTAGAAGTATCTGAAGCAATTAAGATAATAGAGAAAGAGCGTGATAGTCTAGCTAATGTCTTAAAAAGTAACGAAACCGAAAAACAGTTACTTGAAAAATCAATAAATGAAAAATTTAATGATAAGCTCAACGTAAAGGACGAAACCATCAAAATGAAAGATGATGAAATTACTCGTTTAAAAGATTTTAAGCTTAAGCTTTCAACAAAAATGGTTGGTGAAACTTTAGAACAACATTGTGAAATAGAATTCAATAAGCTACGAGCAACAGCTTTTCAGAATGCTTATTTTGAGAAAGATAACGATTCAAGAGGAGGTAATAAAGGTGATTTTATTTATAGAGAAACGGATGAAGTAGGTAATGAAATCATTTCAATTATGTTTGAGATGAAAAATGAAAATAATGAAACTGCTACAAAAAAAAGAAACGAGGATTTTTTCACGAAACTTGATAAAGATCGTAAAGAAAAAAATTGTGAATATGCAGTTCTAGTTTCCCTTTTGGAATCAGAAAATGAGTTCTATAATACTGGAATTGTTGATGTTTCATATAAATTTAGAAAAATGTATGTGGTGCGCCCTCAATTTTTCATTCCCATTATCACACTTCTTCGAAATGCAGCAATGAATTCAATGCAATACAAAGCTGAGCTAAATTTGATGAGAAATCAAAACCTGGACATTACCACTTTTGAAGATAAAATAAACACATTTAGAAAAGGATTTGCATACAACTATGATTTAGCTAGCCGAAAATTTACAACAGCTATTGAGGAAATAGACAAGACAATTAGTCATTTGAATAAAACCAAAGAAGCTTTGTTATCTTCGGAAAATAACTTACGATTGGCTAATAATAAAGCAGATGAATTAACTATTAAAAAATTAACCCACGGAAATCCAACAATGAAAGCAAAATTTGATGGACTTTCGGATAAACTTGAATAAGTGTGAATAGGCTGATAAAAAAGCCTTGCATAGCATAGAGCTAAGTTAAAATCAAAATAATCCTCATTCAAAATGAAATAATCAATGTACATATCGAAAATTAGTATAAATAATTTCAGAAACTTTAAGAAGAAAGAAATCATTTTTAATGATGGTGTTAATGTTATAATTGGACACAATAACTCTGGTAAAACAAATTTAATTAAAGCGCTTTCATTAGTTATTGATAACGAAAGACCTAAACGGTTAAATTCAGATGATTTCAATAAAAATGTAACGTTAGACGATCTAAAAGCATTTCCTCCTAAAATTAGTATATCTGTTACTATAACAAAAGGGAAAGAAGAAACTCCAGATGATTTGGTAACTATATCTAATTGGTTAACAAAACTTGATAGTTCATACGAGGCATTATTAACCTATGAGTTTTTCTTGCCAGAAAAAAAACTTAAAGAATATATTAACGCTCTATCCGAAATTACTAGCGAAACACCAAATGCTATAGAAAAGGCGTGGAAAATATTAAAACACGATTTTATAAGATTTTATGTTTACAAAATATGGGGAGGGGTAATAACAAACCAAGCAACAGCAGACTCAGAATCATTACAGAAATTTGATTTTCAATTTTTAGATGCTATTAGAGATGTTGAGAGAGATATGTTAACAGGTCGAAATACTCTTTTAAGAGAAATATTTGATTTCTTTATGGATTATGAAATAAAAATTGATGAAGACAAAACACCTGAAGAAAAACATTCTGAAATTAAAGCTAAGAAAGAATTATTTTCAGCGCAAGCAGATGTTCTAATCGAAGATTTAAGTGAAAGGATAAAAGCTGGAAAGCAAGAAATTCTTTCATATGCTGAAAAAACTGGAGCATCATTTAATAATGCAAAACCTACCTTTGAAGGAAGTATCTCTGAAAATGAAATGTATTCGGTTCTTAAACTTATTGTAGAATATGAATCAGGTATCAAAATTCCTGCAACACATAATGGTTTAGGGTATAATAATTTAATATTTATGTCTTTATTACTTGCTAAAATGCAAGTAAATGCAGATGTTGATTACTTAGATAATAATGCTAAAGTATTTACTACTCTTGCTATTGAAGAACCAGAAGCTCATCTTCATCCAGCTATGCAATACAAGTTTCTTAAATTTTTGAATGAAAACAAAAAAGAGAAAAAGGTTCGTCAAATATTTGTAACCACTCATTCAACACATATTACTTCGGCAGTTTCTTTAGATGAAATTATATGTTTATATAATGAAGATGGAGAAACCTTAATAGGTTACCCCAATAAAGTATTTCCAGCTGATAAAAATAAAAAGTATGTTCAACGTTTTTTAGATGCTACTAAATCTGATATGCTATTTGCTCAGAAAATATTATTCGTAGAAGGTATGGCAGAACAACTTCTAATGTCCATTTTCGCTAATTATATTAATAAATCCTTAGAAGATAATCACGTAGCCGTAATAAATGTTGGTGGTCGATATTTTGAACACTTTTTACATTTATTTGATGGCTCAAAAGAAAATACAATTGCTAAACAAATTGTTTGCATTACAGATAGAGATCCGGAAAGAAAAGAGAAACCTAATGGCAGTTTCAAAAAATGCTACCCTTATGAATATAATCAAAACTCAACAATCTTTGATTACACAACAAACCCTAGCGCAGATAGCTATGTTAAAGGAACTCATCAAAATATTACGTTTTTCAGCCCTGCAATAGATAAAGGCAAAACTTTAGAGTATGAATTATTAATGAGTAACCCTTCATTAAAATTACTGCTTACAGATTCTATTAGCAATAAATCAGAATTAGAAAACTTAATGACAACATTTGATACAGATGGTTCAACTGTTGATGACTTACTAAATATATTAAGAGATAGTGACGAAAACACAAGAATCAATGAGTCTATAAATCTCAATACAGATTTAAGTGATGAAGAAAAGAAAAAATCCATAATTGCATCAAGGTATTTAAACTCTGTTGGCAAAGGAGAAAATGCTCTTGAATTATCTTATATTCTTTCTAACAATCTTGCTAAGAGAGGAACAGTTGATTTTATAGAGTTTAATGTCCCACAATATATTAAAGATGCAATAGAAGAAATATGCCAATAACAACCATAAACTCTGATTACAAAATAGCTGATATTGATAATAATTTTAAAATTTCAGCTGGACCTGGTGCAGGTAAAACTTATTGGCTAGTAAATCATATTAAAAATATTCTACATAATTCACGAAAGCTATCAATAACAAGAAAAGTAGCCTGTATCACATATACAAATACTGCTGTCGAAACTATTTATAAGCGGTTAGGAACTTCGGCAACACAAGTAGAAGTCTCTACAATCCATAGTTTTTTATATAAACATATTGTGAAACCATATATTTCATTTATTGCGGATGAATATAATATAGATATAAGTAAGGTTGATGGTCATGACGATATCAAAACAAGTTTTAAAAAAATTAGCAATTGGATAGAAAACCACCCAAATGCGTCAAGTTTAAGACATCCATTTACTTTTAATCAATTAACTAAATTACAAAACAATAAAACAGCGTTAATTAATTGGTTTAATTCTATTAGCTACACTTTAAATCAAACAAACAATGATATTGATATTAGTCTTGTTCGTTCTGAAGCTTATTATATTGAAGATGATGACAGAAGGTATTTAAATAGAATTTGTTTAAACGCTTTAGAGCATAATCTAATAGAATACAAGAAGCAATATTGGAATGAAGGTAAGGTTTCACACGATGATGTATTATTTTTCAGTTTTCAAATACTAAAAAAATTTCCATTTGTGTCTGAGGTTCTATTGTCTAAATTTCCTTATTTAGTAATTGATGAATTTCAAGACAGTAATCCGATTCAAATAGAAATTTTCAAAATGTTAGGTTTAAACGGAATTAAAACTGGTGTTATCGGGGATTATATACAATCTATTTATGGCTTTCAAGGTGCTAATCACACTCAATTTAATTCTTTTATATTACCTAATTTAAAAGAGTATACTCTTAACGAAAACAGAAGAAGCAGTAATGAAATAATAGATGTTCTTAATTCTATTAGAACCGATATAATTCAATTAAAATATAGGAATGCGACAATTGAAAAACCTATCGTTTTTATAGGAGATATGACTATAGCTTTGCAAAGAGCAAAAGAAAAATGTGAATTGGAAGATGTTCAAACTCTTTCAAGGAGTAACTTTATTTCTAACGCCTTGAAAGCCGAGATAGATGGTATTGGCTTGGATAATAAATTGTTAGAAAAACTATTAACAACAGATTCAAATAGGGATAGAAAATACTTAATACACTCTTGCATAAAATCTATAGCTTACGCTAGAGAGAATAAGTTTAAAGATGCTATCAAAGAATTAGAAAAACTGTTTAATTATAGAAACGACAAATTAAAGGGTAAACGTAAAGCATTAAAATACATAACATTGTTACTTGATAAGTATGATGATTATAAAGATTTATCATTATTAGATTTTTCCAAATTTGTAAAAGAAAATCTTGATAATAGTATTTCAAAAGTGACTGGAGGACGTATTAAAACTTTTTATGAAAATCAGACTTTTAATCAATTATCACTTTGTGTTTCAATACCAGAAGATTTAAGCCTACACAAAACCATACATAAATCAAAAGGTGATGAATTTAAAAATGTATTATTAGTACTAAAAAAAGAAAGTGATATTAATTTTTTACTTAATTCAAATTTAGAAAATAAAGAGGAACAAAGAATAAATTATGTAGCTGTGAGTAGGGCAGAAAATAAACTTTTCATTTCAGTACCTACATTAAGTGTAGATAAACAAAGAGAGTTGAATTCTTTGTTTGAAATAGAGAATGTTTAGTAAACTATAGAAAAGAATAGATAGAGTTATTAACCTGCTTTACCTAATACAGAATGCCTGGATTTCAGCCAGGCATTTTTTATCACTTTTTAAACTTAGTTCTTGAAGTAAATAACCACTTTAATAAAGAAGAAACTCCAAAACTAATAATTGCCCCGATAGTAGCCATAACAATGGTGAAAATCACATCATTCAAACTAATATTAAAAACAGTTGATAGTAATGTTCCCCCAATTACTCCAGATCTAATTTCAAGGTTATTTATTGTCATTAGATTTACCTTCATTTTTATTGTCTGAAACTACAGCTTGGCTAACTGCAGTTGCTATCGTTCCGGCAACAGTTAAGTAAGTTGCTACTGTTATTACAATAGCCGGTAATGAAATTGGAGCTGCAATAATTACTCCACCTGCAGCAGCTAGTGCAATACCAATATTTCTTAATTTTCTAAAAAATGAAGGCGTTTTTCTTTTATATCTTTCCGTAATTCTCATAATCTAAGATTTAATAGTTAAGGTTATTTTTTCTTTTCGCTCAAATGCCTGATAGCATAGCGATACTAATTTTTGAAATAAAGGTGTTGAGGTCAATCCCTTTCCAATTCCTGTAAGTTTGGTTACAGGTGCCAAACAGCCTCTTAATTCTTTTTGAGCATTATTTGCAGGATGAATTAAAATCAAACTTCTATCAGATACATTTTCTAATTGTAAATGATGTTTAAACTTTTCAGAAAAACGAGGTTTCAAATTATAAATACCTTCAGGAATACAAGAGATAGATCGTTTGTTTTCTAACCAGGGTAATTCTATTACAAAACCTAAAAATTTCTGGTTGTAAAAGAGGGCACCATTGGTTCCCTCTTTAAAATAAGTTCTATGTAATAAAATAGTCATTACACAGTGTCTACATCAGAAACAGATAAGGCATTGTAAGAACCATTTTTCAATGAATACATTTCACCATTCACTTCCTGATAAAACTCAATACCCAATACCTGAACTACAGGCAATGTAGAATTTGCAGTTACTGAAGCCGTCAAATCAATTTGAGCAGTTGCTGTATTTACATAAGGTAATACAGCAGTTTCATTACTTTCAAAAACAGATGCTTTGTTTGCGAAATCTAGTTCAGCAGCACCCATTACCATTTTAAAATGTGTAGTTCCTGAAGGAGCAGCAATTCTTTTTTTAGCAGAAAAAGGAGCAATACTTACAGAACCATCTCCAGTCACACGATCAAATGCAATGCCGAAAGGAGTAAATAAAGTAGCGCCTAATTTTCCATTGATATTAAATTCAAAACCTTTTAAAAGGCTCAAATTTCCATCCTCAATAGTTCTCAACCCACGTCCATTTGTACTATCTGTTTTTACAATTTTCAAAAGATCAGTAGTCAATCTACTAACAACTCTTCTGTCTTTTGCATTTAGCAATAAAATACGAATTGCATTTCTAATAACTTTACCACCTTTTCCAGCTCTTCCAAATTCAGCACCATTTTCACGTGTTCTTTGAAACGCAGGGTCATTTGCAATTCGAGATTTATCCACACCGCCTTTTTCACGGGCAAGATGTCCATCAGAAGTTTTGTAAAAGGAAATCCCACCAATAGTTCCTTTTAATTTAATAATACCGGTTTGTTTAGCCATAATTTTAAAAATTTTTAATTCTCAACAAATGAAACTATCTTTATAAGAGAAATCAAAAACAAGAAACCATCCTTTCCGAAACAAACTTCTTATTCCGAATTAGTACAAAGATGAAGTATAGATACAGATAGGATAAAGCATAGATAGAGTATCAAATGAGAATAACAAGAGCTTGCATATATCCAAAAGACATTCAGTGCATCACTGGAAGAAGTGAACGCTATGGACGTAAGCTTTTAAATGAAATAAAAACTCATTTTGGAAAACAAAAACACCAATTCATTACTTCAGATGAATTTGCAGAATACTCAGGGATTAATTTAGAAATAGTAAATGAGTATTTGCGAAAGGTTTCATAGAATTTAACCTTAATTGTGCCTA
>JAESUW010000131.1 GCA_016760525.1 Labilibaculum sp. | reverse complement strand
TTGAATACCACCACCTCTTTGGCGCATGTTTCTGGTTATTTCTTTCGTTGCCCGATACAAATCGAATTTCAATTCAGGCAATAAATCATTCAACTTTTCCGAATCACCTTTCCATATAAAATGAATTTGTCCCGATTTTACAACGGAGACAACACGAGCAATAAATCCGCCATGACCAGCCCAAAATTTAGCCGATCTTGAAGCTGCCGCTATCACAGAACTTTCCTCAATAACCATTGGGATATGATACAAGTGGTTATTTATCAGGAAATTAGGCGCTACACTAAAAGGAAGGTAAAAATTAGAAAGAGTATTCTCACTAATCTCATCCAACAAATCTTGTTGTTCTTTATTTTGCAGACGAAAACTATCTAGTTGAGATTTAATTCTCTCAGCACTACCAGTTAACTCGCCCATTTTTTCCATCTTCTCTTCACGAGATAATTTGGAAAATCCTGAAATGATTGCTTTCCGCTTCATATCTTTTCATCTTAATTCTTTCGCTGATTTAGTATTAACCAACGAAATAATAAAATACTTAGAAGTCCTAAATTACATTTTTTATGTAGTTGACCCAAAAAACAAAGGTTTTTTTAGGTGAAACTCTTATTTTCTAATGCGTAAGAAACTCTTTGAGAGCTGTAATCCTTTCCTTTGAGATTCTAAATATGCTCTTAATTCTTCGTATGATTCTTTCGCATACTTCAATAGAACTGATGCTTGTCCGTAAATTGCAGGAAGATTAGATTTCTCCATAAGATAGTAACCATCCAGAAAATTTTGAATTCCTCCTGAAATGATTATCTCCTTGCACTTTACCTGATCATCTGTGGCAACAATCTCATTCACCCAATCCATCATTTGATTGGCCGAATGTCCAATTTGAGCCAAAGGATTGAACAATTGCATTTGAGAATCCGGATTACGCATTAACTCTATTTTTGCAAAATTAGTTCCTCCAAATGCAGCAAATTCAATTGCCTGAAGCGGAAGATACAACAATGCCCGTAAACTTTCAGATCCCATTCCCTGACCAACTTCTTTTACAATGATTGGAAAATCAACCTCATCAAGCAAATATTCTAAACTTTCTATTGGTGATTGATTGATTCGATCACCTTCGGGCTGTAACCATTCCTGCAATGGATTTACATGAATAATCAATCCATCGGCTCGCAAACGACCAACCAATCGAATAATCTTACTTATTTTTTTATTCTGGATTAATTCTTCAAGCTGACAGATCCCTAAATTTGCGTACAAAGGCAGATCATCTCCAATGATCGAACGAACATCAAAATCAGAAAAATTCTCATCACTCTCCAAAAGAGACCTGCAAGAGCCGAGTCCCATTCCCATTCCAAATTCGGCACAGGCACGAGCCAAATTTCGATTGATTCTGCCAGCCAATTCTGTTCCTCCGGTCATGCTGGAAACCCATATTGGCGTTTGCAGATTTTTTCCTAAGAAAGTAAAACTTGTATCATCTTCCTTAGGATGAGAACTAAGCATTGGTTCGTAATAAAATCGTTCATCCATCAAAGCGTCCTTCATCTGAGAACGAAAAGCCAATTCGATGTGATCCTTTTTCCTGTCTGTCATAATTTAAAATTAACAACCAATATATCTTGAAATCACCAATCTCAGAATCTCTGATGTTCCTTCACCTATTTGCAGTATTCGCTGATCGCGATAAAACCGTTCCACTTCTGATTCTTTAATTAATCCGTGCGCACCATGAATTTGAACAGCTTCATTCGCAACTTCCTGTGCTACTTCAGAGCAAAAAAGTTTAGCCATCGCAGCTTCTTTTCCAAACGAATGACCATTATCTTTCAGCCAGCACGCATGATATAATAAATGTCGGGCAGCTTCAATTTTTGTTGCCATATCGGCTAATTTAAAACCAATTGCCTGAAATTTTGAAATCGGCTTACCAAATTGCTCTCTCTTTTTTGAGTAAGACAAAGCCATTTCATAGGCTCCCTGCGCCAAGCCAAGTCCCATAGCGGCAATTGTTAATCGACCAGAATCCAAAGTTTGAAGCATTATTTTTGCGCCATCACCCAAATTCCCCAACAAATTTTCTTTCGGAACTTTACAGTTCTCAAAAGTCAACTCTGCAGTATCGGAAGCTCGCCACATCATTTTTCCTTTTAATGGCTCCGCCTTAAATCCATCTGTGCTTCGCTCTACTAATATAGCAGATAATTCCTTTTTTCCATTATCATTAGCAGTTACAACCTGTAAAGTTACACCCAAGGATAAATCAGAAGATGCATTTGAAATAAACTTCTTGCTTCCATTAACAAGCCAATCCTCACCCTCTAATATACCACTTGACTCAGTTCCCCTTGAATCTGAACCAGCATTGTCTTCTGTCAATCCAAACGCCCAAACATTTTCACCACTTGTCAATTTTGGAAGATATTTTTGTTTTTGCTCCTCAGTACCAAAATAATAAATTGGCCCAATTCCTAAAGAATTATGTGCGGCCAATGTAGATGCTTGTGATGCATCAACCTTTGCAATCTCTTCAACTGCTATTAATAGGGAAAGATAATCTTTTGCTTGTCCACCATACTCCTTGGGTAAATAAATACCGAATAATCCTAACTCACCCATTCTTTTGGTAAGATGAGAACTAAATTTTTCTTCTTCATCCAATTCAAAAGCCAAAGGTTTTACCTCTTTCCGGGCAAATCCCCTTACTTTTCTCCGAATTTGTTCGTGTTCTAATGTTATGTATGGATTCATCATTCTTTACTCAATTACGCATTTAAGATCTATAAGTCTTTAATAAGACCGCAAACCTAATTAAAAAGTTCATGTTATTAAAATTATTTAGATTCATTTCTAATAACACAATTACAAGACCATATCATCCACCAACGCAATCAAGCCCTAAAGCAACCTATCTATAAGTATTTTACAGGAACTCGAAACATATTTTTTATAAATCATACAAACTTGGCACATTTGACACTTGACATTAACATATTCATATCATAAATTTACTCTTACGTTAAAAATAAATAAAATGGAATTAGAACTTTGGCATATTTGGTTATTACTGGCAGTAGGTCTTTTTGTTATTGAGGCATTCATATCAACATTCGTATCTGCCTGTTTTGGAATAGCTTCTCTGGCAACCGGAATAGTTTCCTATTTCGATTTCTCTATCCCTGTGCAATTACTTGTATTTATTGGATGCTCTGCTCTGAGCTTTCTTATTATTAAACCATATATTAAAAAGCATTCCATAAGCAACAAATACCAACCAGATAATGATTACAAAAATTTGATAGGTAAAGAAACCATTGTTATGGAAGAAATTAACGAGCGAAAAAATATGGGTAAAATAGTTCTTTCCGGATCAATATGGAAAGCAAAATCACAATTTGGTGAAATAATTTCCAAAGATTCATTTGTAAAAGTTTTGGACATAGACTATTCAGTTATTATAGTAAAAACTATATAACAAATAAAAATACACCCTAGAACCCCGAAAGGTTGGATGCTTGCGTCCAGCCTTTCTTTTATTTTGCCAGATTCATAATATTGACTATTTCATTCGACTCAAAATAATTCATAAATCGTCACTGTACTTATGGAAGAAGGATTTTTATTTAAGGACGTTTATAACAAACAATTGATTGAGAATATGGCTTCCAATATGCAGAATTCATGGAGTGAATTCAATATCTTATCATTTGTAAATTCAATTACACCAAATCTAGATCCTCTAAGCTTATCTGAACGTTCTCAACTAATATGCATAGAATTATTTAATCATCTTCCTAAGGATTACCCTAAAGCTTTGAAAATTATATTGAATTCATTTAGTCCTGAAATGGAAACAACCAATCTACAAGGATTCGAAGGCTTTTACTATATGCCAATTGCTGCTTATGTATCTCAATTTGGCTTAGAAAAGAAAGATTTTCATCTTTCAATAAATGCACTGATTGAGATAACAAAAAGGTTTACATCAGAGAATGCAATTCGTCCGTTTATTAGAAAATATCCAAAAGAAACCTTTCAATACTTACACCAATGGACGAAAGATAAAAATGCACATGTACGTAGGTTAGTATCAGAAGGAACCCGCCCCAAATTACCATGGGCATCACCTCTCAAAGAATTCAAAAAAAATCCATCGCCAGTACTGGAATTATTAGAAAAATTAAAAGAAGATGATGAGCTATATGTTCGGCGATCTGTTGCCAATAATTTGAATGATATTGCAAAAGATCATCCTGATTTAGTCGTGGAAACATTAACCCGCTGGAATAAAATAAATAACAAAGGTACTCAATGGATTATTGGTCACGCTTCGAGAACTTTGCTTAAACAAGGTCATCCAAAAGCATTGGAGCTTTTAGGATTTCCGCAAAATATCCAAATTGAAGTAAACAATCTAAGCGTTAACCGGCCAACATGTAAATTGGGTGATGAAATAGAGTTCTCTTTTGAGATACTATCCTCATCTACTGACAAGCAAAATTTAATGATTGATTTTATAGTTCATTACATGAAAGCTAATGGAAAAACAGCACCTAAGGTTTTTAAGCTTTCGAAAAAGTCAATTCCTACAAATGGATGTCTGACTTTTAAAAAGAAGATATCTTTTAAACCAATTTCCACAAGAAAATACTATTTAGGACAACATGAAATTGAGATCCAAATTAATGGAATGAAGTATAGGAAAGTTAAGTTTAAGGTAAAATGATCCATTCTTCATCCTCTATAGACACCTCTGAACTTTTGAATCAATCTCTCTATTTAGAATCCAGATTTTAAATACTTACTAAAAAAGAAGATTAATTTGATAAAATCTGTAACCAATTCTCCCTGTTTCCTGTCTCATACTTTGTGTAGAACAGGCAAACTATCCAGTTTATCGAAAAACGAATTAAAGAACAGGTATTACTAAGCATAAATTGTAAATTTGGTTGATAGACAATAATTAAATTAAACCTTTTCTATTGTCCATAGTCTAACGTATTTCCGCATTATTTACTTTGAAACCACCATATAAATGCAAATCAATATTCACAACCTAAGTAAAATCTATCCAAATGGTAAAAAAGCTCTGGATAATATTAATATGGAAATTGGTACTGGAATGTTTGGTTTGCTTGGTCCAAATGGTGCCGGAAAATCGAGCTTAATGCGAATTTTGGTTACATTAATGAAGCCTACTATGGGTTCTGTTTCTATTGATTCATTTGATTTAGAAAAAAACAGAAAAGAAATCAGAAGTATCTTAGGCTATTTACCTCAGGATTTTCGATTTTTCTCAAAACTAAAAACATGGGAATTTTTAGATTATGCTGCCTCACTTTCCGGAATAAGAAGCAAAAGCATTAGAAGAGATAAAGTCGACGAATGGCTTGACAAGGTCGGTTTGTTCGATGTTCGGGAACGAGATGCTAATAAGCTGTCTGGAGGTATGAAACGCCGACTGGGAATTGCCCAAACACTTATCGGATCTCCAAAAATTATTGTTGTTGATGAACCTACAACTGGTCTTGATCCGGAAGAAAGAATACGATTTAGAAATATATTATCAGAGTTGAGTCAACAAGATGTGATCATTATACTATCGACACATATTGTTGGCGATATTTCAAGTATTTGTAATAATCTGGCCTTACTAAACAACGGACAGCTTGCTTTTAAAGGAACTCCGGAGGCTCTTATTGAAAAAGCCCGCGGACATGTTTGGCAAGTAAGTACTTCAGGCTACGAATACGATCTGATAAAAGAGAAATATGCCGTAGTTTCAACAATTCCAACTCAAGAAGGTTGGGAGGTTCAGTTAATTGGAGACGGCAGTCAATTTCCCAATGCAATTGAGCTGGAACCAAATCTGGAACATGCTTACGTTTATTTCATGGAAATGTCTTCAGCATTAATCTAGCAATTTGAAAATGATCTCTATCCACACCATACGCACCGTAGCCAAATTCGAAACCCGAACTCTTCTTCGATCCTGGTTTTTCAGAATATTTGCAGGATTTTCCATCCTGTTTATTGGAATTTTTAATGTTACTGCATTTGTCGAAAATAGTGGAGCTCCATGGATCTACAGAGCACTACCCGCAGCAATTCCTTATGCCAACCTCATCCTTCTAAATTTAGGACAGGCAATTGTTGCCGTATTTTTAGCCTCCGAGTTCTTAAAACAGGATAGTAAAAACGATACGATAGAGGTAATTTATGCGCGATCGATGACAAACAGCGAATACATTCTGGGAAAAACTATCGGAATTATAGGCGTTTTCGTCATCCTCAATTTTATTATTCTATTAATGGGAATTGGGTTCTCATTTTTAAGCAATGACTCTTCACAAAGTGCCTGGGTTGTATTTTATTATCCTCTTTTAATATCAATACCAACTCTGATTTATATTCTGGGATTGGCTTTCTTTCTAATGATCCTATTGAAAAACCAAGCCATCACTTTTATCATTTTATTAGGATACATTGCACTAAGTATCTTCTATTTAAATACAAAATTCTATCACCTGTTCGATTACATTGCCTATCAGGTACCAATGATGAATTCTACCATTGGAGGGTTTGGGAATTTAAGGGAAGTAGCTATTCACCGAGGAATTTATTTTTTCCTTGGAATTGGATTTATTCTCTTCACCATATCCAAATTAAATCGTCTGCCTCAATCGAAAAAATTGGTTTCACTTCCTATCTATTTGGCAGTAATCAGTTTTTTAATCGGGGGAATATTGGCCAAGACATACATCGATATTAACATCGACAAACAGGAGTTTAGAAACGAAATAATTGCTCTGAATAACAAATATGTTTCATTTCCTAAACCAGAAGTTACATCATGCAATATAGATCTTACTCATACTGGTGAAGAAATAGCCGTAAAAGTTAAACTTGAAATTTGTAATAATTCAGGTTCGAATTTAGATACTCTCCTTTTCAGTTTAAATCCGAATTTAACTGTAAATTCGGTTCTCCAAAACGGCAGGAATGTAGATTTTATAAGACAAACTCATTTACTAAAAATAATTCCAGGCAAACCCATTTTGAAAAAGGACAGTTCAAAACTGGATATAATTTACACCGGTTCAATTGATGAACGAACTCATTTTTTAGATTTAAATCCTGAATTAACAGAAGATAACTTTACAGCAGAGATGTTTCGCATTCGAAAGCGATTCTCTTACCTACAAGATAATTTTGTCTGTCTCACCAGCGATGCCTTATGGTATCCTATTTCAGGAGTTGGCTATTCATCCAGCAATCCAGCTTTGCATTCGCCCGACTTTACAAATTATACTTTAAAAGTTCAAACATCGAAGAATTTGATTCCCGTTTCGCAAGGCGAATCAACTAAAATTGAGGATGGAGTTTTTGAATTTCAGCCAGAATACGCTCTCCCAAAAATTAGTTTGCTGATTGGTGATTATCGGAAACACAGCATCAAAGTCGATTCAGTAGAATACTCAATTTACAGCATTAGTGGAAATGAATTTTATTTGAAGCATTTTGATGTTATTCAAGATAGTTTGCCTTCCCTTATTCGAGAATTAAAAAATGAGTACGAAACCCAAATAGATCTGGAATATCCGTTCAAACGATTCGCTTTAGCCGAAGTCCCTATTCAATTTGCATTGGATAAGCACATTTGGTCCATAAGCAGTGATGCTGTTCAGCCCGAAATTATTTTTTATCCTGAAAAAGGAGTTGTGATGAAGGAAACTGATTTTAAAAAACGAAAGAACCGATTCGAAAAAAGAATGAAACGGGATAACGAAGAAGTCTCGGATGAAGAATTGCAAGCTCGTATGTTCAAGAGATTTGTACGCGGAAATTTTATGCCACCACCAAACGAATGGTATCAATTCGATAATGTTGATAAAAATACCTATTCGCCATTTCCGAATTACTATGGCTTCTCAACACAAATGTATTCTCAGGAATATCCTGCTCTAAATATTGCTTTGGGTGTTTACCTGCAAGAAAAAAACAGCAACTCATCTTCACAAAACCGGTGGCGATTTGATGGAATAAGTAAAGAAGAGCGAATTAATCTTGAATTAAAGAAAGCCTCGTTAACAGAGATCACAAAAACTGGACTGAAAAAATCTAAAGACGATGATGAACAGATCTATTTAAATGATATTTTTAGAGCCAAAGGGATTCATCTGTTCTCTCTTTTCAAAGCAAAATACGGTGAAGACAATTTCAACTCCCTGCTAAAAGATTATATCGAAGAAAACCGACATCGTAAATTTAGCTTTAGCAATTTCGACAGTTTACTTCTGGCTCATAATGGGGAATCGGTTCAGACTGATGTAAAAAATTGGTATACAACCAACAAACTGCCTGGTTTCTTAATTAAAGATCTGGAAACCTATAAAGTAAAAGAAGGCGACCATATTAAATACCAAATTAGATATAAGATCTCCAACCCCGAATCGGTGGATGGAATTGTTTCGGTTAGTATTGAATTAAATGATCGAAATCGAAGACGAAACCGAAGAAATCCAGGAGAGAATAAACCTGCTTTTACAAAAAGCATTTTCATACCGGCAAATTCGGCTCAAGAAGTGGGTTTTGTATTCCCTTCGCAACCGGGCAGGATGAATGTATCTACCCATATTTCGGAAAACTTACCCAATAGCTTAGTATATGATTTCAATTCATTTGATAAGACAAAAAAAGGCAGTTTTTTTAATGATATAAAAGACTGTGAACCCTTTGACGGAATTTTAGCATCTAATGAATTCGTAGTTGATAATGAGGACAAAGGTTTTGAATATGTGCAGGTATCCAACAAAAGTTATCTGAAACAATGGATTGATGACAAACGAGTTACTGAGCATGAATATTCGAGGTTGCGCACATGGAATCCACCTAATGAATGGAAAAACGTTTTGCGTTCCGGCTTTTTCGGAAAATATGTAAAATCTGCATTTTTCACAAAATCCGGACAAGGTGATCGTTCGGCAAGTTGGACCGCTGAGCTTAAAAACAGTGCTCAGTATGATGTGTATTGTCACATCGAAAAAGTAGAGCATTGGGGACGAAGAAGAGGAAGGCAACAAAAAAAGACTGATTATAATTTTAAAGTATATCATGAATCCGGAGTCGAAGAAATAAATAAAAACGATCAGGAATTAGAAAATGGATGGAATTATCTGGGTACTTTCTTTATAAATCCGGAAAATGCAAGAGTAGAATTGACGAACAAATCGATTGGCGCTTTTCTCTTTGCTGATGCAATTAAATGGGTTGAAAACAAATAAAATTTACAAATTATATAAGGCATGATTACAACTAGACCACAACAAAAATTGTTACGAATATTAATATGTGCCGGAGCAATTCTATTCAGCTCTTTTTACTCTCAGGCTCAAAAAGATATTACTTTGGAAGAAGCTCTTCTCATAGCCTTTGAGAATAGTCCCGACATTAAAAAATCGAGAATAAACATGCAGCAAAACAAGGAGCAACTGAATGCCCAGTTAGCTTCTCTACGCTCTCGCTTTTCTTTTGATATTACACCAATATCGTATGACAAAACAGAATCGTACAATGATTATTTTTCTACTTGGAATACCTCTGAAAATAAAAAAGTCAGCGGAACATTTATCGTTTCCCAGCCCATTAAGTTTACGGATGGTAGATTATCATTGCAAAATGAATTCGGATATCAGGATAATTATTCGGAGGCAAGCAGCTCAAACTATGCAGGATATAACAACTCACTCTATTTACAGTACGATCAGCCTCTGTTTACATTCAACAAAACCAAAATGGATTTGTCCCGAAATGAGTTAAATCTTGAAAATGCTACTTTGGCTTACTCCATACAAATGCTAAATATAGAAAGGCAGGTAAATCAGGCATTCTATTCGATTTACCAGAAACAAATGGCCTTAAAAATATCAGAGGAAGAATTTGAAAATCAAATAGTAAGCAAAGATATTATCGCAAGTAAAGTTGAAGGAGGATTATCTGCAAGAGAAGAATTGTATCAGGCCGAATTGAATTTTGCGACCAGTAAATCGAATCTCGACAACAATCGGGTAAATCTGGAGAATGCGAAAGATGAGTTTAAACTTTTACTGGGAATTTCATTGTATGATGACATTGCGGTAAATACAGATATTAAATACGTTCCCGTAATTGTAAATCTCGAAAAAGCCATTGAAAATGGATTAAATCAACGATTGGAATTATCGCAAAGAGAGATCGATTTAAACAACGCAAAATTTGATTTAATACAAACCTCATCAACAAACGAATTCAAAGGAAATGTAAACCTTTCGATTGGTATTATGGGCAATAATGAAAAATTGGCTGATGTTTACGACAAACCAACCAAAAGTCCTCGGGTTGGCGTTACTTTTTCCATTCCAATTTTCGATTGGGGTGAGCGCAGAGCACGAATCAGAGCCGCTGAACTGGAAATAGAAAGTCGCGTAATTGACAAAAACAGCCTACGCAATGACATCACCATTAATATTAGAAAAATTTATCGAAATCTTCAAAACCTGATACAACAAATAGATATTGCCAAGCAAAATGAAAAAAATGCTGAGCTGACTTACGATATCAATTTGGAGCGATACAAAAACGGTGATTTAACCAGTATTGATTTGGAGCGTTTCCAAAATCAGTTATCAGAAAAGAAAATGAACATGGCTAACTCTTTAATCAACTACAAACTGGAATTGCTGAATCTTAAAATACAGTCGCTTTGGGATTTTGAAAACGACAGATCCTTTGTCCCTCAGGAATTACAACAAAATTTGATCATTGAATAAATACCAACTCAATCATGATATACCATACTAAGTCCATAAGCATGAAACGAATCGCATTTTTCATTCTAAGCATTGCAATATTTTCTGCCTGTAACGAAAGAGAAACTGATCTGAACAAAGACATCGCAGTTCAAGTATCCGTTCAGGAAATTACATCCAAGAGTATTGAAAAATTCATTACCACAACAGGAACCGTAAATCCCATAAAAACAGTTGGTATTAAAAGTGAAGTGGCTGGAAAATACCACTTGCAAATTAATCTTAAAACAGGTCGTCAATTTGCCTTGGGCGATTATGTGAAAGAGGGAACCAATGTTATTGTTTTGGAAGACAAAGAATACGAGAACAACATTAAAATTAAGTCGTTGGAGCTTCGATTAGAGATATCTCAGCAAGTATCGGAAAAGCAACAATCGCTATATGAAAAAGGCGGTGTTACTCTTTCGGAAGTAAAAAATGCCGAAATAGATCTGATTAATGCCAAATATTCTTACGAAGATGCCATATTTAAATTAGCAAAATTAAAGGTAAAGGCTCCATTTTCCGGAATCATTACCAACCTAAACTACTATACCGACAATACAAAAATTGATGCCGGTTCAGAATTGCTAAGCATTATGGATTACAGCAAACTTCACATGGAGATCAATTTGGCTGAAAAGAATATGACTTCGGTAAAAAGAGGACAGTTGGTTAATATTATCAA
>JAESUW010000130.1 GCA_016760525.1 Labilibaculum sp. | reverse complement strand
ATAAAATCACAAAGTGAGTTCGTGAAAAAGATCTTCTAAATTTTCCGATTGGGTTTTCATCTCCAAAATCACCAGACTTTTCGATACAGCAAATTGAAATACTTCTTTACGGATATCCAATTTGGAAACAAAACAATAACGATTTTCGCCAAGTACTTCGATTTCATCCACTCCGCTAATTTCCTGTAATAAGTCCGAAGAAACTTCCGAAGAAAATTCAACTTCAATTCTTTGTGTTGACTTGTTAGTAGTCAGAAAACCGATACTTCTATCAGCAACCAATTGTCCTTTATTTACTATTAAAACGCGCTGGCAACAAGCTTCTACTTCCTGCATGATATGTGTAGAAAGCATCACGGTTTTTTCTCTACCAATATTCTGAATCAATTTTCGAATTTCCAAAAGTTGGTTCGGATCCAATCCTGTAGTTGGCTCATCTAATATCAATACTTTAGGATCATGAATTAATGCCTGAGCGATACCGACTCTTTGGCGATATCCTTTCGAAAGAGATGCTATTTTTTTATTCTGTTCGGCACCTAATCCGGTTAAATCGATCATTTCGGCAATTCGCTTTGCCTTGCTTTTACCCAATTTATAAATAGATGCGACATAATCAAGATATTCTTTTACATACATTTCCAGATACAATGGATTGTGCTCGGGCAGATATCCAATTTGCTTTCTTATTTCTAATGAGTAAGTACTAACATCAAGTCCATTCACCTCTACCAAACCTGAAGTTTGAGGAATATAACCGGTAATTATTTTCATCATTGTTGATTTCCCTGCACCATTTGGTCCTAAAAATCCAACAATCTCACCTTGATTAATTTCAAAACTTAAATTATCCAAAGCCTTTTGTTTACCGTAAAGTTTACTTACCTCATGAACTTTTACCGACATAAAATTTATTTCATTTTACTACAAATAATTACCAAGGACAACACAAAAGTTCACAAAGTAAATTATTGTCTTTCTTGCAAAGCTTCCTGTCAAAGGTTCATCAAATTTATAAAATTTATCCCTTACCTTTGTATTTCAATATTAAAACCTAAGAAATGAGTTTCCCGAAACATAAACTTTATTGCAAAGATCTGTTTAACTACTCTCGTCGTTTATCATCCGAATCGAAAATAGGCAATACTCCGCTTGGTGGTAAAAATCCTATTCGAATTCAATCGATGACCAACACCGATACCAATAATATTGAAGCCAGTGTTAAGCAATCGATCAGGATGATAGAATCGGGAGCAGAATATGTTCGCCTAACTACCCAAGGAACTAAAGAAGCCGAAAATTTAAAGTTCATAAAAGAAGAACTCCTTAAAAAAGGATACAATACCCCTTTAGTTGCTGATATTCATTTTAATCCTGCAGTCGCATTAATTGCGGCTAAATATGTAGATAAAGTACGTATCAATCCCGGAAACTTCGTAGACAAAAGAGCCGATTTCAATACTCCTGACTATGGAGAGGCTAAATATCAGGAAGGTCTTGAAAAAATAAAAGATAAATTCATTCCTCTGCTTCGTATTTGCAAGGAACACAATACCGCAATTCGAATAGGGACTAATCATGGATCTTTATCGGATAGAATCATGAGCAGGTATGGCGATACTCCACGAGGAATGGTTGAGGCGACTTTGGAATTTCTACGAATTTGCAAAGATCAAAATTTTCAGAACGTTGCCATCTCAATTAAATCGAGCAATACTGTAATGATGGTGAAAACCGTTCGTTTACTGGTTTGTGAAATGGAAAATGAGAACATGCATTATCCTTTGCATTTGGGCGTAACCGAAGCTGGTGAAGGTGAGGATGGCAGAATAAAATCGGCTGTTGGTACAGGAGCTCTTTTAAATGATGGAATTGGTGATACAGTTCGGATATCATTAACTGAAGATCCGGAAATAGAATCTTTGGTAGGAAAAAAACTAATTGATTATATTTCAGAAAAAATTGGTCATGCTCCAATTTTGCCTATTGAGAATACAGACATTAATCTTTTTGATTTTTATAAAAGATCAACAATACTTATTCGGAATATTGGAAGCAAAAAAGTACCCGTTGTAGTAACTGACGCAAGTCATGAAAATTACATTTCCACCGATCTTCCGGTAAAAGCAGGTTACATTTTAAATGAAGATACTTTAGAATGGAAAAAGGGTAAACTTGCCAGCGATTATCTGTTTGTAAATGGTTTCGACCCTGTTTTTGCCGATTATCCAAAAGAATTGGGAATAATTGTAGATCAGGAATGTTGGGAAACGGCAAATAATTTTGCTGAAAATACCTATCCTCTTTTTCAAGTTAAGGAGTTTTCAAATAGTAATCTATCATTCTTTCACACGGATGTCTTTTTTGTAGAATGTGCCTATTCAGATTTATCTGATGAATTTATTACACAAATTATAAAGAATCCAAAGGTAGTTTTGGTTTGCTCATCAAAGCATCAAAATGCGTTCGCAGAACAGCGAGCTTTTGCTTTCCGATTAGTTCAATCCAAATGCAAAGCTCCTGTAATTTTTAAAAGATCATTTGAAGAGTCAAATTTGGAAGATATTCATTTGAAAGCTTCGGCTGATTTAGGAAGTTTATATTTTGATGGATTTGGAAACGGCATTTGGCTGAACAATAAAGGAACTCTCACTCATGAAGATATCAACTCAACAGCATTTGGAATTTTACAAGCCGCTCGTGTAAGAACCAGTAAAACAGAATTTGTATCCTGCCCTGGTTGCGGAAGAACCCTTTTTCAGCTTCATGAAGTTGTTGCAGAAGTAAAAAAACAGTTTTCTCACTTAACTCATTTGAAAATTGGTGTAATGGGCTGTATTGTAAATGGTCCCGGCGAAATGGGCGATGTAGATTATGGTTATGTAGGTGCTGGCCCCGGAAAAGTATCTTTGTACAAAGGCAGGGAAGTAATTAAGAAGAATATTCCCAGTGAAAATGCCATTCATGAACTTACAGAGATTATTAAAGGTCATGGAGATTGGATTCATAAATAATTCATTTTAAACTTTTTTTAATCACTCTTTGTTTTATAACTTGCATTTAGATCAATATTACTTTACATAGTGAAGAATAAAATCGCACTACTCATTTTTCTTTTCCTTTTTAATTTTGCTTACGGAGATAAACTCGAATTAAGCGGCGTTTTTTTGGGTAAAAATGTCTACGTAATAAATCCATTTTCTGATTCCGGAGTTGGATTTTGTGTTTACGAGGTAAGCGTAAATGGTCAAAACTCTGCAGATGAAATTAATAGCAGTGCTTTTGAAGTTGATTTATCTAAATTTAATTTCCCGATTGGAGAGAAAATAAACATTACTCTACATTACAAAAATGGATGTTTGCCAAAAATAATTAATCCTGAAGCCATTAAACCACATAGTTCATTTAGCTTACAAAGTGCTAAGGTTGACAAAAAAGGATTCTTGAATTGGACTACCAAAGGTGAAATAGGCTCACTACCTTTTATCATTCAGCAATATCGGTGGAATAAATGGATAACTATTGGAGAAGTGGAAGGTATTGGCCTCCCACAAATTAATAAATACCATCTAAACGTTCGCCCGCACTCAGGTAAAAACACCTTCCGAATTTATCAGGTAGATTATACAGGAACTCCAAATTACTCACCAGATATTAAGCATAAATCTACCTTTCCCGCCATTACATTTGGTCCCGAGAAAGTAAAAGTAGAACTATTATTCACCAAGGAAACTCTTTACGAGATTTACGATAACTATGGAAATATCATTTTTAAAGGTTTTGGTAACAAAATTAAATTGGAAGGACTTAAAAATGGATTGTACTACATCAATTATGACAATACAATGGGAAGTTTCCGTAAAAAATAATTTGCAATTCCTCTTCTAAAATAAATCCAAGACAGTTTCACCATTTTTCAAATCTAAAAAGTGCGCTTGCATGCCTACTGATTTTGCAGCTTCGTAATTTGCGTACATATCATCAATAAATAGAGTATCTGAAGGCACTAAACCTTCTTTTTCCATTACTGTAGTATAAATCTTAGTATCCGGTTTTCTTAAACCCATGTTATGCGAATAGTAATCTTTTTCGAAGAAATCGGAAAGACAAACACCATGAACTTTCTGAATCATGCTCATATATGCTTTCCAATGAATTATATTAGTATTACTCAAGAGAAATATACGATGGTTCTTTTTAAGCTTTTCCAACATCAACAACCGCTCATAAGGCAGATCTAGAAGCATAGAATTCCACGCCGTATCAATTTGCTCATCGGTAACTTCAGACTTAATATGCTCTCTTATTTCGAGCCTGAACTGATCTGCACTAATAATTCCTTTTTCCAAACGATCAAACAAACCATTGGTTTGATATTCTTTTTTCACCAAATCTATATTAGTCAGGCCTATTTCTTTAAAACTCTTAACTGCCTGATTCGTATCAATATTAAGGAGTACACCTCCAAAATCGAAAATTATATTTGGGATGGAATTGTATTTTTGCATAAAAAAAATGTTTCAAATATTGAATAATTCAATACAAATATGTAACATTGCACTCGCAAAACAAAGGTAATAAAATACTTTTACCGTCTTGTTTTCATCGGGCCTATAGCTCAGCTGGTTAGAGCACCTGACTCATAATCAGGGGGTCCATGGTTCAAGCCCATGTGGGCCCACCCCCAACAAAAACACCCAATCTTACGATTGGGTGTTTTTTTATGCTCTTGTTTTATTCAAAAATTAGAATAAATTCTACAGTGTCACTTTAACAAAGACTCTTTTCAGCACGCCATTTTTTTCAATGTTGTGTACTGAAATATTTAAAGTTTTTTTAGCTCCATAAAAAACACGGCTATGAATTTTCTTTATATGACCTAAATATTTATCCTCTGTGAATACTTTTACTGCTAAATTGTCATAAGGATTATCTGATTCCAATTCATAATGTAAAGTACTATCCATTTTCAAGCATTTAGAGGCCACTTGAATTTTAGATAAGCCGGTAACTTCAGTGACAAATGATAAGCTTTGAACAGGCTTAAAATCTGCTAAAAACTCATAGTTATCTGTTGGTAACAAACCTTGAGTATAGGCAAGCATATAATATTTATCATTAATATACTTTCTATCAATCAACCAAAAATCAAGAAAGTTGCTAATATCGTTACGTTCTGTTTTTACAATTCGTTGACCAAAAATCTCAATAACATTTTCCGAATATACTTTGCTAAAATCAGGAAACCCTTCGTACGCTGTAAATCCGAACCTTTGCGCTTCGACTACCTCTGCCTGATTATAATGAAAGCGGATTCCTTCTGTAGCATTACGTTTGATAATACCTACAGAAAACCTACGACTCCCTTTACCTTTTCTCCAAATAAGGTGTATGTTTCCTATTGCTTTCATTTCACTAATATAAATAATTTTTCGAGGCGCAAAGTTATTAATTTATACATTAGTTCTTTCCTTTGAGCACTTAATTTAAATGCCTTTAACATATCAGGCAACTCAGAATCAATATTTTCTATGATGTTTTTTATAATTTCGTTGTTATATTTTTCTTTAACTCTTGAAATAATTTTCTTTACCTCAGGCTCAAAATTCACCATAACAAGACTCACCAAATCGAAATGATTAATTTTTTTATCTCTGCCACACCATCTAATTTCTGATGACCCATTTTTGATGTAAGCTTCTATCATTTGATTATTTTTCAACATCTCAAAAATCTTATTATCTTCTTTTTCACGTGCTAAGCAACAGCCACTATCATATATAGGAGAAAAAGAACTGGGAGCAATTACATTCTGTGCTTTTAAAATTTCAGGCTTTTCTACTTTCTGCTTATCAGACATATTCATATAAGCTTCAGTTGCTATCTTTGATATTTTTTTTATAATCTTTTGTAAAAAGTTGTTTTTACCAAAATTTAACTCACTCTCTATTTTTTCAAGGGCTATTTTGAAATAAGTGATTGTTCCCCAATTCTCTTGATGTCTATCAGAATTTCCTATGATAGAATCAAATACTATTATTTCAATAATGTGAATAATATACTTTTCTAAATTAAACTCAATCAATGTATCACAAATGAATTGGAATGTATACTTTTTTTGATCCTCTTTATTTTCAGGATTATATTGTGGATCACAGCCTCGTAAGTATGTAATACCTTCAGTTAATTTATTCTCTGCATATTCAACCATTGATTCGGAGATACAACCTACTTGTTGCCTATTATTACTATTGTAAGCGATATTGTAATCCAACATATCAAAACCTAATGCTTGACCAATCTTTGAAGAAACAATTTCAGACCAAAATTCTGTTGGATATTTAATCTGGTCATATTTATCAATTTTTGATGCTTTAAAGAAATATTGCTTTTCAGTATCAGGATGCATTACAATTTCTTTACTTCGTGTTCCTCCTGTACCAATATATTTATTAATATCCCAATTAGTAATATCTGTATAGCTTGCCTTATAATCTACCATTTTTCAAACGACTATTTAATTTAATCTCACATGGAGTAAAAACACCTAAAGCTTATCAAAATTTTAAAGTTAGTAATTACCAACATATCAAAATGAATTTCAATTTAAACTCTGTCACTAATTTTTGTACTTGATTAAAGAGATGATAATGATGCTCTAAGAAAAAGAACAGCAATAAAGCGAACTACCCTAAATCAAAATTAATATAATATTCAAAAAATGGAAGTTAGAATACAGGCTAAATAGACTTTATCTTAATAGCTAGTTACTTTCCTAAATTTTAACGACAATTCTGGCAAACTAACCTTCAAAAAGAACTAATACTCCATATGGACACCAAAAAAAACCCAATTTTACGATTGGGTGTTTTTTATGCTTTAATTTGACTTTACATTATCTGGCATTGTGCCGATAAATATCTAAATCTCTTTGTTTTACCTCTAATTTATCCTTTAATTCTTCAATAATTTCAATATAAGATTCAATATCTGTTTTTGCATCCTCCAAATTAAGCAATTCAATTTTCGCCTCCTTTAGTTCAAGATAGGTCAGAATAATATTATTATACATCCCAACATGCGAAGTACTATCTCCTGCAATAAGCTTAGTTCTCATTATTGCTAATTCTGTGGAAATTAACTGATCTGTAAATTCAATATTTGTTCCTTTAATACCAATGAAATCAATCAGACCTTTCACCTTATCCATTTTCTCAGCAAAATTATTAGTCTGAGTCGCTTCTATACTCAAATAATTAAGCCTGTTATGCAGATATCTATTTTCCTTTTCAGGAACTTTCAAATTAAAGAACACAATAACAACAACTAGCGAAGAAGTTAACAGAAACAATAAAAGGAAACTAATAAATGCCTTTCTGCGTTGCTTTACATTAAGTGATTTCATATTTTAATAAGCTTTACTATTTTAAACTCAATTCGAATAAACACTATTCCTTCCCAAAGAAAAATGGTCTCTTTTTCTTTGCAGTAGTACTACCTTCTATTTCTTCTTCCATCAGCGTTTCTTCCTTAACAAACAGGTCAGTCTCTATTTTCTTACCTATATAATCTAATCCTGATAGAATGCGAAGCATTTGCTCTAACAAGCCAAGTAGTTTTTCGATCCTTTCAACAGATAAATCTATTCTGTTGTGGTCGTAACTATGCTTAATAAGCTGATTTAATGCATCCTCAAATTCTCCTTCATTTACATTACACCAATCTGAAATGTAAGTCATAAATTCATCCTTACCACAAGCTTGCCAGCCATCTAATGAATTCTTTACAATACGGGCCAAATCCATCACCAATATCACCATTTCAACCGGGATACTATAAGGAATTAAAATCCTAAATTTAGAAAGGTTAATACTCATTAAATCCAATAGTTTACAACAAATCTCATTCAAGGCTTTAGCAAGCGGATTATCTTGTTTTTTTAAGCGGATTTTATTAACAATTGAACCAGAATATTTCTCAATAGAACTCAAATAAGTCTCTACCTTTTTATAAACATCAAATAAAACAGGATTAGAAGAAATAAATGTTGAGGCTACAATATATTCAGAATCAATCCTCCAAACGGTATCCTTCCGTATTACCCTACCAATTACCAAATGATTAAGCCCTAATAAAATCTCCGATAATTCATTCTCTTCTATTATAGAAATTTTGATTTCAGGAGTTACAAATGGCTTTCTTACCGGACTTTCGGCTACATCAGCCATTCCAAATGGCTGACGTGAGAACGGATCTACCGATAAAACAACATAATACACAGCGTCACTTTCGATCTTAGGTAAATCACATTTAAATTCTCTCTTGGAATCTTTTCCTTCTGTAATTTTATATTGGAAACCACTCGGCAAAATAATATCTACAGGCTTAAAATTTACCAACAGCTGTATATCGTTATCAATATCCATCCACAAAAAATCTCTCTCACTCTTAACAAGGCCAAAACACAAAGGAGATACCGACAAATTAGCCAAGCCCATACCATTCTGAATGAACGAATTTTCCTGGGCAATAAAGTGTTTTTTATTAATATTCATGCCGTCAACCCAATTCACAGGTAAATGCATTTGTTTCTCGTTTATCATAGCAATTTATTTTTGAAACCCCGTTTTTTCTTGTATCGAATAATAACATTTATAATTTTGATACTATTTCTTCGTTCTGTAGAAAATTCCTTTAAAACAATGTTCTTACCTTCAACATCCTTTATTAATTCTTCAAATGTTATTAGATTTCCATTGCATCTCACCATTAGGTCTTCATTATTATCCGAGAAATATTTCAGGAACTTCTCTTTATCACCATTCCCTTTTGCAATCTTCAAAAACATAACTGTTAATTCATTATCCGTTGGCAATGGTTCCTCTTTTACACTTTCCTTTTTAATATTGTTTAAAATGGTATACACCTCTGGTGTTTCCGGGATATAAACCTCTTCCTTTTTAACCTTTGAATTATTGGGTGCTGTATAATTGTGTTTTTCATTTGGCTTAATGCGAACATATATTTTCTTTCGAGCAGTAAACTCCCTGTTTCCATTAACAACCAAACTAATTGTTTTATAGCCAGGTTTCGAAAAGGTATATTTTACTGATTTCTTTTTTGAATACACATGCCTTGATCCATTCACACGCCATTCCCAAGTATTTCCTCCTTTTGTACTACAGGTAAAAATGGACGAAGCCCCTACAAACATTTGTTTAGGACCTGCTATTCTTGGAATTATAGTCATCGGCATATCCTCCTTGAGTCGTTCTATACGAATCAATTTGCGAAACTCATATCGACCATCAACTACCAGTGTTACAGTATAATCGCCAGCCTCACTGTAAATATGAATTGGAGAATTATCCTGACTAAATTCTGTATTGTCACCAAAATCCCATTCGTATGAATGATCACCCGCTGTATTGTTCCTAAATTTCAGCATTTCATTCTCCATGTGCTCATCACCCAAAATATCAAAACTTACTTCTGGCGGAGCTTGATAATTATAAAATTTAAAGCCCAATAATGTGACCAAAGGAATCAGAATAAATATGAAAAATTTAAAAATCATCGAGTCAATCCTAAACTGACGAAGTTCAACAGTATTTTTTGCCATTATTATTTGAATATTTGCATTCCGTTAATAATTAAACAGTAAGGATAAATATTACTTCCTCTTTCTTCTAAAGCATGCAACACTTCACGCCCTTCGAGCACAATTTCGTCATCTTCAATTATTTCCCGCTTAATATTTAATTTTATATCGATAGTTCTTACAAAACCGGTATGTGAATCCGGGCTCTCCATTAATCCTTTTTCAATATCAATTTGTTCTATCATCTCTCCAAAAACATTATATACCAAAGCTTTAATATCTTTTTTGGTTACAATTCGTCCTCCAGACAACATCATATACCTATTGTTATATAATTGCTCATCAGAGTTTAGAACATTTCGAGCACCTGTTATAGCTGTAATAAAATAACCTCCAACTTGCTGAATAGATGCACCTTTATAAGGTAATATTGGAGTATTCGGTTTTATTCCTTTTAAGAGCTTGCCTGCTGTAGTATAATATTTTACAAAAATAGTATCTGCAATTTCCCTGTATTTTAAAAACATATAAACAGGGCTATGATATCTTTTCTTTTGATTTAATGATTGCTGCAAACGAGAAACAATTTGCCCAAGTACTTTTAAATCCTCTGAGAACTTACCGTTATTGAGCATGGCAAATGCAGCGCTTTCATTTCTTAACTTTCCAATTAAAAAATTAATTGCTTCATTAGCATTCTCTGTTGACATGCCGGCTACTCCATCGCGTCGCAATAGAAAAGTACCATTTTCCCATTCAGTGCCGTTTTGAGCTCCGTACTCTTCATAAACAACCCCATCATCCCCCTCAACCACTTCCAGAGCAAAAAAAGCTTCCTCGTCCTGCAAACTAATTACCGATAAATTTTCACTACTCTTAAAAACTTTCTCCCGTTCGGTAAGATTAACAACAGGCAAGGCATTTGTAAAACAATTTACAGATGACAGTATCCTTGAATCAAACCCTTCAGTAAAGCAGATACGCAACCAGCAAATATTAGTATCAGAAAGAGAACTGTTGGTATAAAAATCCGGTGTTGATTCCTGACTTTTTTTTAGACTTACAAATTGTTTGTTATAATAGGATAAAACTCTTTTTTTTATTCCGGTAAGCTCGCTGTTTGAACTTCCCCAATCAACAATTAATTCCTCGTCTTCCTCCGAAAGCAAACCAAAATTAACATCTAATCTTTCATCGTTAAAATAAAATTTTGCATTTTTTAATTGACGATAAAAAGAATCTCTAACCGTATCATTTCCTTTATAATCAAAAAACAGTTGAAATGTGTTTAATCCATCAATATTTTCCGGGATTTCAATCCCTAACAGCAACTCACTTTTTTCAACTGCAATATTCTTAATAAAATCAGATTCAATCCGCGACTTAAAACGATAATCAGTCATTTGATAACAGGCTAAATCTGAAAGCATATACTTTACTCCTCCTTTAAACAGAATTGTTTCCTGCAGAGAAATAAATTGCAACTCACGAAGTGCATCAAACTCATTCCGAACTCTGCTCAGAAATTTATAATTTGCAGGCAGACAAGCAACAGGATCGGTAGGATTTATAATAACAACTGAATGACCAGGTTGCACACCTCCATGAATATGAGGAATCAACTGATTCATTAATTTTTTTGCAACACGATCCTGTACCTGATCCATTTCATGATAGATCGATTCACTTTCTGCCGCGAGTGCCGAAATTAAAATTCGTACCAAAGGATCAAAAGAGGACTCGTCATACACTTCATCGATGGCCCACATTCGTGATGCCTGCCTCAACATTCTCTCTTTTATCAACTCTTTATGCTCCATTCACTTACAATCAATTTAATAATAGGACAATGGTCCCATGAAAAAGTACCCCGAGAATATAAAGGGTTCATCTGTTTGTGCCAAAGTTCCTGTTACCACCAAGTCCAACTTCTTCTTCACGCTTGTTACATTCTCTCCAACTCCAATTAATACTTGCGAAAAGGATATTTCTATCCCCAAATCATCCAATCTATTTTCATGATTTTTAATCGATAAACATAATCCAGATTTGATTTGCTCCTTCAATCTGCTATCATTAATTTTATTATCAAAGTCACTATCCCAAATGGAACAACCGAAAGTTTCATCATACAAACAATCGCCTAAAGCCGTTGTTATTATTAAATATAGGTGTTGAGATATAGATTCTTTCAACATACAATGTTCAAGATCTTTTTTCTCACACAATCGGCCAAACTTCAACGGTAATGTATAGTATGGTTTATTCAAGATTTTATTATTAATACAAAATAACAATTGGACTAATCACTGCTGACTAATAGATTATCAACCGCTAAAACAAGATGCAATTTATCAAAAAAATTAACTACTTCTATTATAATTTAACTAAAAA
>JAESUW010000129.1 GCA_016760525.1 Labilibaculum sp. | reverse complement strand
ACTTTCCGCTGCAATTTCGCCATCAAAAAGGCGAATTACTCTGTGTGCAAATTCCGCATCTCTTTCCGAGTGGGTAACCATCACAATTGTAGTTCCTTCGTTGTTCAACTCACTTAGTAAATTCATTACTTCCAAACCTGTTTTTGAATCCAGATTACCTGTTGGCTCATCAGCAAGTAACAGTTTAGGATTGGCAGCAACCGCTCGTGCTATGGCAACCCGTTGTTGCTGACCACCTGATAATTGTTGTGGGTAATGGTTTTTTCTGTGCCCAATTTTCATGCGATCGAGCATTTCAAGAACACGTGCTTTTTTATCTGCTGATTTAATGTTTAAATAATTGAGTGGCAGTTCAACATTTCGATAAACATTTAGTTCATCAATCAGGTTAAAACTCTGGAACACAAAATTGACATTCCCTTTTCTGATTTTATTACGTTGTTTTTCTTTTTGAGACCCTACTTCTTGATTGTCGAAATAATATTTTCCTTCTGATGGACTATCAAGCATTCCCAAAATGTTGAGTAAGGTTGATTTACCACAACCCGAAGGTCCCATAATGGCAACGAATTCTCCTTGTTTAATTTCGAGTTTGATATTGTTTAGGGCAGTTGTTTCAACCTCTTCAGTCTGAAAGGTTTTACTTAGATTCTCTATTTTTATCATGTTAATCAGATTAGTAATACAATTGTACTGGTTTCATACTATAAACACAAGCGAATTAAATAGTATGAAATTTAATCGACTTGTTTTATTATTTGTATTTCGTTGCCAATTATTATGCCTGTTGTTTAATATGGTAAGTAATCAGCATGTTAGCTTGTGTTGTGTGGTATTTCTTTAATCAGGATTGTAAATAAATTTTATTATTAGTGTATAGTTTCTTTACAATTAATAGACTTGTTGAGGAAGGTTTTTTACATTTGAAAAAATAAAATTTAATTATGTCAACAGGTAGGGTTTTAATAGTTGATGATCACAAAAGGGTGTTGACCGCTTTGTATATTTTGCTTCAAGATGAATTTGAAGAAGTGCATACTTTGTCAAATCCCAATTCGTTACTTTCTGCATTAGAAATCAATCAATATGATATTATTCTTCTGGATATGAATTTTTCGGCAGGAGTGAATACAGGTAATGAAGGTTTGTTTTGGTTGAAAAAAATAAAGGATAAAGATCCTGACCTGGCCGTTGTTTTGCTTACTGCATATGGCGATGTAGAGTTAGCCGTGAAGGCCATAAAAGTAGGTGCGTCCGATTTTATTTTAAAGCCATGGGATAATAATAAATTGATTAGTACCCTGAAAACGGCATTGGAACTTCGACAATCGAAACAGAAAATTATTCAGTTGGAGAATGAAAAAGTAGAGTTGGCACGAGAGATTAATCAAGCATCGACACAAATGATTGGTCGGTCGAAACCAATGCTGGAAATGTTGCGCATTATTGAAAAGGTTGCAAGTACTGATGCTAATATTTTGATTCTTGGTGAACATGGAACCGGTAAGGAGTTAATCGCAAGAGAATTGCATCGGAAATCGAAAAGATGCAATTGCGTATTTATTACTGTTGATATGGGTGCAATTACCGAATCATTGTTCGAAAGTGAACTTTTTGGACACGTGAAAGGTGCATTTACCGATGCACGGGAAAGTAGAATTGGTAGGTTTGAAATAGCTTCCGGAGGCACACTGTTTTTAGACGAAATAGGCAATCTTTCTATGCCGATGCAAGCCAAGTTACTTAGTGCATTGCAAACACGTAAAATCATTCCCTTAGGCGATAATCAGGTTCGTGATATAGATATTCGATTGATTTGTGCAACGAATAAGAATTTGGTGCAGATGGTAATGGATGGAGAGTTTCGGGAAGACCTGCTATATCGAATTAACACCATTCAGATTGATGTACCTGAGTTGAGGTATCGAAATGGGGATGTTGCTGTGTTGGCAGAATATTACTTGAGAAAATATGCTGTGAAGTACAATAAGGAAAATCTGCGATTTGCTCAAAATACGATCGATAAGCTGATGAGTTATTCTTGGCCGGGAAATGTTAGGGAGCTGTAGCACACAATTGAAAAGGCCGTTATTTTAACTGATAATTCGGAATTGTTAGCTGATGAGTTTCTTTTTAAAGAGAGACGCATCAATGAAATGAAAAATGAAGCTGTTTCATTCGAAGAGATGGAAAAGCAATTGATTAGTTCTGCTATGGACAGGCACAAAGGGAATATGAGTCATATTGCTAAGGAATTAGGTGTAACTCGCCCAACCTTATATCATAAAATTAAAAAGTATGATTTATAAAAAATTACTGGTTCATATCATTATCCGGATTATTGGGATTGTTCTTCTTTCATTTCTTTTTGGCTGGTTGCTTTGGGAAAGTAATTATTCGAATTTATCATTTGTTGTATTTATTCTTATTTGCTGGCAAGCTGTTAAATTGATCTATTTTCTGAATTCTACGAACCGTTTGTTAAGTCAGTTTTTTTTATCCGTAAAGAATGAAGATTCGACCCTTAAAATACCCAAAATATTTGAAGGGAAATCATTTTGTGAACTTCGGGTCAGTATGCAAAATGTGAATCAAATAATTAAAGATTTACGATTGAAATATCAGCAACAAGAGATTGTAAGTAATGCAATAATTGAGAATGCAGCCGTTGGAATTCTGACGCTTACCTCCTCTGGAATCGTTGAATGCATCAATCGAAAAGGACGTGACTTGCTTGGAGTACATCATTTGGTTACCAGTAATGCCTTGTTAAAATCGGATCCTAAACTGGTTTCACTTTTTCAACAGATAAAGTCGGGGGAAAGTCGCATTATCGAAACGGAAATTAATCATGCAAAAATGCATTTGTTGGTTAATTGCAGTGCATTGTTGTTAGGCGAAGATCGGTATAAGTTACTTTCCTTTGCTGATATTAAGAATCAGCTGGATGCAAAGGAATTGGAGTCTTGGCAGAGCTTGATTAATGTTCTTACACATGAAATTATGAATTCTGTTTCGCCCTTAACATCCTTGTCGGAAAGTTTGGAGAAAAGCTACAAAGAGATGGATTCCGGAACATTGATATCTGAGAAATTACTAACAAAAACACAAACTGGATTGCGGGTAATTAGGGAACAAGGAGAGGGTTTGATGCATTTTGTTGAAGCTTACCGTGAATTGTCCCGTATACCGAAACCACAAATAAAGGAAGTAGCGGTAAAATATTTGTTCGAGCATGTAAAAGCACTCCTTTCTTCAGATGAGGATACTAATATAGCCTATCAGTTTACTATTTTGGATGAAGATTTGTTAATCGCAATGGATGAGAAATTGATTGTTCAGGTGATTGTGAATCTGCTTAAGAATGCACAGTTTGCAATTTTTGAAAAGGGATTTGTAAATATTGAAGCTAAGTATGACGATGAGGAATTTGTGCAGATATCGATTGCTGATAATGGTTCAGGTGTTAAATCTGAAGATATGGATAATATTTTTATTCCATTTTTCACAACAAAAGAAAATGGATCGGGTATTGGTTTATCTATTGCAAGGTCAATAATGCGTTTGCACGATGGCAAAATTAGCCTTGAATCTGTGTATGGCGAAGGGACTAAGGTGACGATTTCATTTCGAAATATCCAGTAATAAATTTTTAGAGCAGAGTTTCAAAATTAATTCATTTATTTTACAATAAGTTGAATTATTATTTTGTAATAAATATGCCTAAATTTTTTTAAATTTAAAATAAATTAAATTATAAGTATTTATAAAAGCTAATTTATAATATTTTAGGGAAATGAAAGAGCAGAACGCACTACGATCGAGTATATTGGAGTTGTTGTATCGAGGAGAATCTGAGGCAGTACTATTAAATGAAATTGTAAAACAAGCTCAGGATATTTCTCATGGTTCAATTTGTTCAATTCTGTGTGTTGATGAGGAAGGAAAGCATTTGTTATTGGGTGCAGCTCCCGATTTACCTGATTTTTACAATAATGCAATAAACTATTTTCCTATTGCTGAAGGAAGTGGCTCATGTGGTACTGCGGCATTCAGAGGAGAGAGAGTGATTGTTGAAGATATTGAAAGTCACCCTTATTGGAGGGATATTAAAGAGCTTGCACAAAAAGCTGATCTGGCTTCGTGTTGGGCCGAACCAATTAAAGATCCTTCTGAGAAAATATTAGGCACATTAGCAATTTATCATCGAACGGTTCATTCTCCAAATAAGGAGGATATTGATTTTATTAAAGAATTGGCTGCCTTAACCGCAATTGTTCTTGATCGATATCGTATTATAAAACAATTGGAAGAAAGTGAAAATAAATTTAAAACTCTTGCAAATGCAGGCAATGAAGCTGTTTTTATTGTTGAAGGCGATAAAATAGTTGAGGTAAACAAGCGTGCTGAAAGAATGACTGGATATTCCGAAATGGAATTATCAGGTATGTCAATTTATTGTTTTATAGGACAGGAATATTGGATTACTTCATACAATGAGGGATCCAGGAAATTTCGACATAAAATAAAAGCAGTAGGGGTAACTAAAAATGGTTTAAACTTAAATGTTGTTGTTCGAATTAAAAATTCCACCTTTAAAGGTAAAGTAGTGTGTTTACTCTCCATAAGGGATATTACCAATTACATAAATACCAAGACAGAGTTACTTAAATTATCTCAATCAATCATTCAAAGTCCGGTATCTGTGGTGATTACCGATTGCGGTGGGGATATTGAATATGTTAATCCGAAATTTAATGACCTTACCGGTTATTCTTTGGAAGAAGTAATTGGAGAAAATCCTCGGATTTTAAGCTCTGGAAATAATGAGGTTGAATTGTATAGGGCTATGTGGGAGGAGATTAAATCGGGTGGTGAATGGAGCGGTGAGTTTCAGAACAAGAAGAAAAACGGTGATTTATTTTGGGAATTTGAAACAATATCACCTATAAAAGATGATAATGGGCAAATTATTAATTTTATTGCAGTTAAAGAAGACATTACAGAACGGAAGAGACAAGAGCAAATTCAGAAAATAATATTAAATATTTCGAATGCTGTTTTTTCTCAAAATACCTTGTTTGAATTTATTCAGTTTATCAGGGAAGAGCTGTCTTCTATAATTGATACAACTAACTTTTTTGTTGCTCTATATGATGACGCAACAGAAATGTTTAGCCTGCCGTTTCATGATGACGAACATGATTCTTATGAAAAATTCCCTAAAGACAAGACTATTTCGGGCTGGGTTATTGATCATGAAACGTCACTTTTAGCAACAGAAGAAAAATTGGATGAGTTGGAGGCTAAAGGCGAAATTGATCTTGTAGGTGAACCATCGAAGATTTGGCTGGGAATGCCTCTTAGGGGAAAAGAAAAGGTGATTGGTGTGCTGGTTATTCAAAGTTACGAAAACGAGAATGTTGTTACCGAAGAGGATAAGGAAATGCTTGAGCTGGTTTCTCAGCAAATAAGTATCTCAATTGAGCAAAAAAGAACCGAGCAGGAATTGCATAAAGCTTTACGTAAGGCCACCGAATCTGATCGTTTAAAGTCTGTTTTTTTAGCTACAATGTCACATGAATTGCGTACGCCTTTAAATGCAGTAATTGGGTTTTCCGAATTAGTAGATAATAACATAGATATTGAAACAGCAGTTGAATATTGTAAATTGATTAATCAGAGCGGTCAGAATCTGCTAAATATTGTTGAAGATCTGTTCGATATTAGTTTAATACAATCGGGCGCTGTTAAAATTAAACATTTGAATTATAGTTTGATTAATTTATTTTACGAGATAAGTGCAATAATTAATGTAGAACAGAAAGTGCTTAATAAAGAGCATATTGAATTAAAGTTAGATTTCCCTTTGGATTATAAAGATTTTTCTATAAAAACAGATCCTCATCGTTTTAAGCAGATATATTTGAATTTATTGAAAAATGCTTTGAAGTTTACTGATACAGGAAGTATTGAATATGGTTTTAAAAACAGGGATTTAAATTCGAAAAAACCACTGCAATTTTTTGTGAAAGATACTGGGATAGGTATTCCTGAAGAAGTTCAAGAGAGCATTTTCGGTTTGTTTAGACAGGCAAATGAGAGTCTTTCCCGAAAATATGAAGGTGTAGGTATTGGTTTATCCATTTCTAAGAGTCTAACGGAACTAATGGGTGGCAAAATATGGTTTGATTCAAAGCCTGGCGAAGGATCTACTTTTTATTTTACTCATCCTATTAACTAAGTTAAACCTGTACTTTGAGAGCTGAAGATCATTCAGTTTTTTTCATGTATTATATTCCTTTAACCAATTTTAGCATGCAATTCGTCAAACTATACGCTTGATAATAAAACAAATACTCTATTAAGATCGTATCTTAATAGGTAGAAACCTTTTTATTCAGCTTTAAAATTATAGCCATGACATTGCAAAAATACATCCGTACACCAGGTAGGTGTTTGTTATCGCTTACCTTCATTTGTTTTAGTATCTTATTAGTTAAAAGTCAGGAACAACCACCAGATAGACTTGATCATACGAATCAAATTGATTTGTCTGAAATAATTCAAGAACCTAAAAAAAAGGAAAAAGAGAAGAATCAAATTCCTAATGGATTGTTCGCCTATAATAAATGGGTTGATTTGAATGAAAATGGACTTGTTGAGAGTAATGAATTTTTTGGTTTAGGGAAAGATTCTTTTTCAAAAGGGGAGCCAATTAGTGCATCTTTACATGATCCGGATTTGAATGATCGTACAAAATTAAAACTTAGAATTTGGGATACCAGTGGTAATTTAATTCGTACGATTAAAAAGAATTATACTTCAACACCTATGTTTACCTATTCAGGCTTCGATTCATTTTTACCTGTTGGAAACTATATTTTTACAATTAATCCGGAAGAAACAGGAACAACCTACCAAATTCGGTTTTCTCTAAAAGAGCCAAATGGGAATGCCTATGCTAAAATTCGCAAAAAAATACTTCCTGAAAATTTGCATTTATTTAAGCAGTGGATAGATGAAGATGGAGATATGAGAATGGATAGTTCTGAAGTTCTTGCATTAAATCAGAAGGAGTACTTTTTGGGTGATGTGAAATTTGAATTGGGCTTAAATCTTCCTTCAAATTCCAGGCAAGTTGTTTATCAGGTTTGGGATGCTAAGCATCAACTGATGAGCATGAATATTTCTAAATTGGATAGCTTGCAGTATTACACAATGGATGTTGATACTCTCCTAAAAGGAAACGATTTTTTGAAGGTATTATGTGATGCTTCCGTAGGAAATTACCTTATTACGGCTTCGGTTGCGGGAGAGAAGGTCAAACAATATCAAATTCCAATTCAGATAGTTGATACAACACAAACCCTTGTATCAGAACCAGCAATAGTGGCAGAGGCTGAATCGAATTTAGAAATACAGCCAGAACTGGTTGTTACAAAAGAGACATTGCCATTGTTAGCGGAAATTACAATGGGATCTTCTGAGAATGTAGAGAATCTTGCTCCGGAGTTTAAGAAGGGGCAGGAGGGCTTCTTTATTTTTACCGGCTTTATTGATTTAAATGAAAATCGTATTCAAGACAGAGATGAGTTTCTGGGAGCCGATCAGAATTATTATTATTCAGAATCGGAAAATGTATTTGTCCAGTTTCATTTGAGACAATTTTTTAATAAAGATCTAAAATTACAAATTCTGAATAGTGACAAGCTGTTGGTTAAGGAGCAAAATGGGATTTATGAGGAATCTCCTTTTGTGTTTGAAATTTCAATGCCAGATGATCCACTAGCGCCTGGAGATTATCAATTGATAATGATACCTCAGGATTCAGAAATAAAATATCGAATAGAGCTGATAATTAAATAGTCAAAAATCCCGCTTTTGGATTTCCAAAAGCGGGATTCTATCTAATCTATAAACTATATGAAAAAACGCTGTTTATTGCTTCACTATCTTTTTACTGAGTTGCGAGCCATCTTCCATTTCAAAAACTAAAATGTAAGTTCCTTTGCTTATACTATTCAAGTTTAAATTTGCAGATTCATTTGGCGTATTTACAACTATAATTGCTTTTCCTGATAAATCAAAAAGCTGTAATCTGTTTACTTGTTTCAGATTTTCAAGATGAAGAATATCACGAACCGGGTTTGGATAAAGACGTAATTCTTTATTTAAGATGTCATTAATTCCTGTAGAGTAAGCAATTTCTTCACTATATGAACTATAAACGACATTACCTTGTAGTAATCCACCTGTTTGTGCAACAGGAGTTACCGAAAAGCGAATAAAATTGCCACGATCGGCTCTAACAAGTGTATATGTTAATTGATCGGCTCCGCTAATAACAGTTTCATTGGTTCCATTCGTATCTTCAGCTCGGTACCATTGGTAAATAGAATTGCCTTCAATATCGTTTTCAGTATCGGTGTAGGTGTAACTAGCTGTTAGTATTTCATCTTCTCTGAAAATTCCATTTAAGAATACATTGCTGGCGACAGGTACATTTACAATAGAAACAATGACATCGGTGTAGTTGCTGTAAACTAATTCTCCTGTTAGCAAATTGCCGGTTTGTGCCACAGGGGTTACAGAGAAGCGGATGTATTTGTTACGATCATCAGCATCAGGAGTGTAGGTTAAATCCGTTGCAGATTGTATGGTTACTTCGTTTGTTCCATTTATATCATCGGCTCTGTACCATTGGTAAACAGAATTGCCTTCTAAATCGCTATTCAAATCAAAATAGTTATATCCGGCAGTAAGTGTTTCATCTTCCTGAGATATTCCGCTTAGTGCAACATTTGATGCAACTGGTGCTGAACTAACATCGGGTGTTGTTAATGGCTTGGTGGTGTAGATATGATATTCTCCGGGAGCTAGCTTCACGGTCATTGAAACATCTGTTACATTAATGGTTTCACCAGAAAAATAATCATACCAATTACCGTTTTTACTGAAATTTGGAGCAATTGAACCTTCTACGACATCAAAGTTTCCAATAATGCGTACATCCATATCAGTGTGATTAATTTCAATTCTTTTGAGAGCGGAATTCGTAATTAAAGTGAAATCTTCAGACTCAAAGGCAATTTCTTCTTTTTTTAGTTTAATTAGGGCTGAGAAAACTTCGTAAAGTCTTTTTCTGTTTGGATCATCCTGATATTCCCAATGAATAGGCTTTCTGCCAACTCTACCATTTTCGTCAATCGAGATATCGTAACCTAATTCTCCAAATTGCCATACCATTTTTGGGCCAGGCACGGTAAAGAAAAAAGCTGCAGTCTGCTCAACTCTCGATAGTGCAGTATTTAGGTCTGTAACATTATAACTACCAAGTGAAGCTCCAAAGTTAAGATTGCGATACATCATACGTTCTTCATCATGACTTTCCATATAGCTCACTAAATTAGGACCTCCCCATTGTCTTTCTTTCCAAGAAGTCCAAACGAAATCAGATGCATATCCCATTGAAGCTTCGCTGTAATTATGATTGGCATTTCCCCAAAGCAGAATACCATAATTAGCCAGTTCGGTTTCCTCATCATTATCCGATAAATGTTCGAAAATTACCACCGCATCCGATTTTACATCCCATATTTTGGTAGTCATACGCTTTAAAAGCCTAATTCTGTCTTCATCGTATTTGCCTCCCCAAGGATCTGTGGAGTTGCTGTACGGAGTGTTCGAGAATCCTTTGGTGAAGTCGAACCGAAAACCGTCAATATGGTATTCGTTCATCCAATAAGTGTTAATTCTGTCAATCAGTTTTTGTGTGGCTTCACTTTCGTGATTAAAATCGTATCCCCAATGAGCATCTGTGTTTTCGAAATTGCTTTCCTGATTGTACCATGGGTTGTCTGCTGTTGGATTTGTACCGTCAAAATACATCCTTAAGAAAGGTGATTGACCAAAGCTGTGATTCAAAACCATATCCATATAAACAGCTATTCCTCGCTTGTGGCACTCATTTACGAAGGTTTTGTAATCATCTTTTGTTCCGTATGCCTTATCGGTTGCAAAATAAAAGGATGGATTGTATCCCCAGGAATCGTTTCCTTCAAATTCGTTAAATGGCATTAATTCAATAGCATTTACTCCCAAGCGTTCCAGGTAATCTAAGGTATCGGTTACGGTTTTAATATCTCCGGCTGCGGTAAAATCACGCACATGAAGTTCGTAAACTACTAAATCTTCTTTTGCCGGAACAGTAAACTGAGAATCGGACCATGTATAAGCGGTTTGTGCAGTTTGAAAAACACTGGCAATTTCACTTGTTTTATCAGAAGGGTAGGGTATTAAATTAGGATAAGTTGTACTGGAAATGTACTGGTCATTCCACGGATCAAGTAATTTATCAGCATATGGATCTGCAATTTTGATACTACCGTCGATAACATACTGAAAAATGTATTCTTTTCCTGCAGTAAGATTGTCGAGAGTAATCCAAAAATAATCCCCATCCTTGTTCATCTGATAGGTGTTGTCGAATTTCCAATCGTTGAAATCACCTATTGCAAAAACATATTCTTTGTTAGGTGCATAAAGTGATAGGGTAACTGTATTATCATCGATGTAGTTGATTCCATCTTTAATTCCGTCAGGTTTTAATGCAAGTGGCGTATCTTCACGAAGAACTATATTTACGGTATCTCTTGCTTCCTCTCCACCTGCAGTTGCAATAGCAATTAACTGGTGATTTCCTGCAGCATTAGGAGTATAGGAAAAATTCAATTGAGTTGATGGTGTAGATGTCATACTCACACCATTGATTAAAAGCTCAAGCTTATCACTTGCCTCAGAGTTTGCTGTAATTAATACAGAAGCACTCTTGTCAAAAATGGTATTGTCAATAGGTTTCGCAAATTCAACATTAAGTCCACCTTCGCTTAGGTCAACAAATATGTCTGTTCCGCCGTCTCCTTTTCCTTCTTTCGAACTGTCGGAACTCCTAAAAACGAAAGCCATTTGTAATATTTTCTCACCAGTTGGAACACTATAGTAATCGCGTATGTTTGGCTTAATACTTAAGCGCCATTTGTTGTTCCCAAGGAATGTTAATTTGTATTTTTCACTGTTATCTCCCCATGTTGGAGCGTATTTCCAATCGCTGGTGGAAGTGCTTTGATCGGTAATTACACCAGTGTGAGCATATACATCTCCGGCGTAATCTTTTAATCCGGCTGTACCTAATGAGGCATCAAAGGTTATGGTAACAGCTTTATCTTCGGTAGGAAATGTAGGATCTGAAATAATTATCTGTCCAATACCTATGGAAGGTATTAGCAGAAGAAAAGAAAGGAGATATGTGTATAGTTTCTTCATAGTTAAAAATGTTTTTTAGATCAAATCCTTTTGCCCGCGAGGGGATGTATTAATTGTTTTTTTTATTGATATTCAAATAAATTTTGAAAAAAAAGCCACCCTCCCAAGGGTGGCTTTAGAAGTTTATAATTTTTATTAAAATTATTCAAATGTTCCGGACTCAGTACTAAAGTTTAGTTTAACTTTTTGACCTGTTGTAATAGGTGCTGCAGCTAAATCATTTCCTGCTCCTCTGTACTCAATTATACCCGATAACACACTAAACTCTGCCTGCCACCAATCAACAGGATTACTGTCAGTGTTAGTTAAAGTAGTAGCTGTTACATACATTCTTGCATTATCATCCTCCACTGCTGCCGGAGAAACAAGAATCTTTGCATCTGTATCAGGGACAAACAAGAATTGTCCACCATCCCAGTTTCCAAAAGCACTACCCTGAGCATATATTACAGGATCAGTTATTTGAATCGTATTAGTTAAAAGATTTACAACAATCATTTTATAACCTACGGTTCCACTTGGTATGTTATCTCCACCTTTATTCCATACGCCATCAGCATCTGCTGTGTCGCCGGTTTTTCCGAATTCAGAACCATTCCAAGCTCTGGCTGAATTAAATTTTAATTCAGAATCAGCATCAAACCAAGCAATTTTCCAGAAAAGATGTGAGTTACTATGTACTGGAATCATTTCCAATACTGCGGCATCATCCCAGCTCCAATTTGGATTACCGGTAAAGCTGCCATTAATGTACATGGTTGTTGGGAAAGTTGAAAATAAGACTTCCGCACCATAAGCAATACCTTCACTATTTATTGCGTAAGCTCTGGCATGATAAGTAGTACTTGTTTCTAATCCGCTTATATCAACTGTAAATTCCCCTTCATCTCCTGTATTGGTAACTTTACCATCAGTAATTGTTGGGTTTTCAGTTGTGCTATAGCAAATCCCTCTCTCTGAAATTGTTAAGCCTCCATTGTAGATAACGTTTCCTGTTACTTGAGCTGTTGTAGCTTTTGCAGATGCAGTTCCAGTTTCAACAGTTGCAATACCAACCAGAGTGGTAAATGTAATTTGAGGACTATAAACGGTAGCAATTGAGTTTGTTGCATAAGCACGTGCATAATAGACTGTTTTTGCTCTAAGGCCAGTTAAGGCGCTTGTGTATTCGCCCATTCCTTCACCTTCATTTGTAAGCAAACTTTCTACCGTTGGATTTTCTTCGGTGCTCCAACAGATTCCCTTGGCTGTAACTAATGCTTTACCATCATAAGTAACCTCTCCTGTAATATTTACTGCAATATCAGTAATATCTGTTGCAGAATTTGAGATAATAACTGTTGGCTTATGAGCTAATGTTACGAATACATCATCTTTTCCATATAGTGTAGTACCTCCGTTAGTTATAACATAGGCTCTGTAATGATATGTAGTTAAGTGCTCCAAACCGTCAACAGTTACCCAATAAACAGCTTTTTCTACACTGTCAGCTACTTTTTTAGAGTCTGCAGTAGTTGGATTTTCGGTTGCACCC
>JAESUW010000128.1 GCA_016760525.1 Labilibaculum sp. | reverse complement strand
GTTCACTCGACCTCTGACTTTCCGTTTATTCTTGGCCAAGCCTTTAACCGGGTGATTGAGAACGCCTATGAAATGGTGGATCCGACCTTCCATGAGTTTTCCCGCGAGATGCCGTTTAATGACTTTCGCGATCATGAAGTTATTCGCCCGGACAATTTTCCGACACTTAAGAAGGTTGGCGAAAACGGTGAAATCAAATTTGGCACCTTTGGCGAAAACAAAGAAACCATTGCGCTGGCCAGCTTTGCCACTGCGATTTCAATTTCGCGGCAGTTAATGGTGAATGACAGCATGGGGGCCATTGCCAGTATTCTTGAAAATGCGGCGACCGACGCGAAAGCAGCCATACAACAGGAAATTCAGAATCTTCAAGAGCAGCTTTCGTCAAAGGTAAACGAATTGGAACAACAGCTAAGCGATCATGTTCCACGAATCCCAAATTTTAATACATATCGAACCAGTAAAGCTTTTGTGGTAGAATACCGATGGATCCCGGAAATGGAAGCAAGCAAATCTTTATTTGGTGGTTTTTTAACTGTTAATGTTCAGAAACCCAAGGAAGCATTGCAGGTTTTGAGTAAGCTGCACAGACCTTTTGATACTTCACAAAAAACTCAGTTTGGAGTTGATGCTTCTTTTACAAATTTTTCGGTAGAGATCAAGGAATTGATTCGGGTTAGTTTTGAATCCTTAAAATTTAGCACCGGTTCTGGTAAAAAGGCAGATGTAAAGGTTGTGATGGCTGAAGATGATTCTATTGTATTTTTGGGACCCTTAAGTTTTGTTAATCAATTGCAAAATTTAATTCCATCCAATGGATTTGCTGATGGTCCTTACATAAAGCTTTCACCTTCAGGAGTAAAGGCAGGTTTCGATTTAGCAATACCCAGTGTTGAAATTGGCGTATGTACCATTGCTAATATGACACTGGGAGCTGGTGTTCATTTGCCATTTACAGGAGCTCCACTAACACTTCAATTTAATTTTTGTAAGCGAGAGGCTCCTTTTTTACTTACAGTTTCGGCATTTGGTGGTGGAGGTTTCTTTCTAATGAAAACCAGTGTGAAAGGTTTTGTTGGAATGGAGGCAGCCTTTGAGTTTGGAGCTGCTTTATCGATGAATTTTGGTGTTGCCAGCGGAGGTGTTTCGGTAATGGGAGGATTCTATTTCAGCATGGAGATTGTAGATGATCATACCGAGACGATTTTAACCGGATACATTAGAATTAATGGGTATTTGTCAATTTTGGGAATCATTAGCCTGTCTATTGAAATATATTTGGCATTTGTAGCCATGTTCCAAAATGGGAAAGTGGAAAAATTATATGGCGAAGCAATTGTAAAGGTGAAGGTAGAAGTCCTTTTCTTTAGCAAAACAGTTACGCTAACGGCCAGAAGAGAATTGAAAGGTGCCGATGCCGATCCTACTTTCCAAATGATTATGGAAGAAAATGACTGGTTGGAATATTGTCAGGCTTATGCTTAGTTTCTAATTTTCAAATTTATACAACATGAAGCAATCCATTATATTTACCTGTCTTCCGCATCGAATAGATGAGCAAAATAATTTGCATTTTTCGGTTCTGGTTTCCTTACGTTTGGAAAATGCTGTGTCAACAGATTTGGCTTCTTATCCAGATATGGAGAATTGGGTGAAGAAAATTATGGATGCCAATTATAGAATTCGTTTGAAGAATGGGAAGGAATATCCTGTAAAATTGGATGAAAGTAAGTTGGATGAAGATTTATGCTTGAAGCTAATGCATAAAGATATTCGTGTGGATGGTTTTCAACAGGAAGATTTAACAGATGCAAGAATACATTCTTACCCAATAAAGCACATTCAATCTTTTATTTTAGATACCTATAAAAAAATGGGAATTGAGAGTCCTGATCGTTTAGTTGATCCATCGGTACTTAGAGATCCCAAAGGTTTAGGACAAATATCACGTTATAAAGAACGAGACACGCCTAAGCAGCAAGCATCCAGTAGTACTTATGCAAAAGTTCCTGTTTATAAAGAGTCCGATTTTTTAGATGTTGATGAAGATACAGGTAAACGCATGGATGCTATTCGTAAAAAGAATGGTTTTATTCCATTTCAAAAACAGGCAGATCCTAAAAGTGATTTTACTCAATTTCAAGATTTTCATAAAACGAACAAACCAACACGTAAGGTTCCTCTTTTGAAAATTAAGAAACCTGAGTTTGAGTTTCACGATATTTTGGCTGTAAGTAGTAACTATTCACAAATTCAAAGAAAATTGGGGCTTATACTCGATTTTAGTTTTGAGACACCGAATAATTTCTCCAAACAAAGTGCGTTTCGTTTACTTGTGGAAGGGATGGATTTTACAATTGAGACAGAAGTATCTGTTCCATTGTCGGCCTATCGCTTAACTTCAAATGGTTTTTATGCTGATGCAAAAGAGAATAGTCAGGTGAATATGGGCTTTGTGAAAATTAATACCGATCAATTTACCGCATTCCAAATTGATACCGATGGCATTGCTTTAAAGGTAAACCAAATGGTGGATAATAAAATTCAAGAAGCCGTAAAGTTAAAGGTTGTTGAGTTGGATTTGGGACGAAGCAAAAAGTTTAGCAATGGTGTTGTGCCTAAAGATCCACCAGAAAAAGAAGGATTACCTACATTACGATCTGCAGGAATTGGAATTGCACGCAATGGCATGGGAGAGCATCTCAACGCACGCTTTGTTAAGGCAAAACAATTGCAATCAAAAATAATCGATCCATCTGAATTAGATGTTGATTTGAAATTGATTTTATCGACAGAAGTGTTGTATGCTGAAGATTTGGTTCAAGGATATCGTATGGATGTTGCGTACTCTTCCGAACCGGAAAAATGGTATTCCTTGCACATGAGAAAGGATAGTTACTCCTATTTCGATTCGGACAATGCAGAAGAGTTTATAGATGATATTTTACCTGATGAAGGATTTATTCAATTGGCTGCAGCAGAAGATACTGAAGAGGCCAATGAATTGTTTGTGGGGGAGAATATGATACGATGGGAAGGTTGGAGTCTTTCGGTTCCAAAACCGGGTTTTGCCATTAATGAATCGGAAGATGATAATATTGATCCGTCGAAAAGGGTTGATTACGTTAATAATTCCAAAAATTTAGAAGCTAAAAAGTATCAGTTTGATTCTACAAGAGAATTTAGATTACATGCCAGAACAGAAGCTGTAAAAGGAAGTTTACCTCGCTTACGTTTTGGTCGTGATTATATGCTTCGCGTGCGAACAGTAGATTTGGCCGGAAACAGCGTGTCTGTAAATTTGCAAGCAGAGAAAGTTACTGAATCTGTAATTAGAGGTTTTAGGTACTATCGTTTTGATGCTTTAATGACACCGGTCTTGCTTTTGGGTTCTGAATTAAAAGATGGAGAAGCTTTAGAAGAATTAGTGATAAGAAGCAATCACGATATGAGTACTGAAGAATTTCAACAAGCTTATGGGGCTGTCGATTTGAGTGAAAATACAAAAGCTGCAAGGCATTTCTTGCCTCCTAAAAATTCTCAGCTTATTGCAGAACAGCATTCTAAGTTCGATAAAGCGTTTGGAGAAAATCCACAAGTTGCAAAAGAAATTTATCAGCTGATTAGTTCGCATGAAGTGCAGCTGGAAAAGGGGCAGAATGGGAAAGAAAAGGTTTACAAAGGAGAAAAAGTTGATTTAATTTATTTGCCTGATCCGGCGGCAGTTGGTGTAGCCTTATTTCTTGCTGATGGGTATGATGATTCCCATTCACAGAACTTTAATCCAAGATTATTTAGTTTTTTCACGAATTCGGAATTGAGTCCATCGGATACCAATGTTAATATTTCTGATGATGAATGGTACAAAGCTAAATCACTTAGAATTCAATTAGTAGAAGGAGAAACAGCTTTTGATTGGAATGCTTCAGGTCGAATATTACGAGTTAGTTTACCCAAAGGAGAACGCATTAAATTAAAGTTTTCGACATTTTGGCGATCAAAAGATGTAGAGGAATTTTCAGGAATGTGGCAACTCTTGAAGGAGGAGAATCCTGTGAATATTTCAAAACTTCGGGAACTTGTGCATACAGGCAGACATTGGATGATTAGTCCGGCAAGGGAATTGGAATTAACACATGCTGTTCTGCAGCCGGTTGTGGCACCTCAAATCGAAGAAATTATTCCTGATAGAGATTACAGCGATACTTACACTTGGTTAAATACTCGTTTCTCGGTGCATGGTTTTTCTACGCATAAGGTTGAATACCTGGCACGTTGGCGCGATGCCACTGATGATCCAAGATCAACACAACCAGACTGGAAAGAGAATTCCGGCAATATAAAGGAGGTTCAGGTCGATTATCACGACAAGAGTATTACAAAAGGCAATTTGCCCGAAAAGAAAGACTCTTCGAAGCAGATTAAAATACAAGGGCAAAATCAAATGGAAATTAAACCGTTAAAAGTAACACTCAACAGTGAGTTTAGCGGAGCTTTGAAACACAAATTTGGTGATTCAAAACATCGGTATGTAGATTATCAACCCGAAGGTACAACACGATATTCGGAACAGTTCGATAAATTGGCCAAAGCTGAAGGATTGGAATTCTCCAGAGATGGAGATTGGCTGGAAAGAGTGAATATTTTGAGCTCAGACCGGCCAAAAGCACCTTTGTTGGATTATGTGATTCCGACTTTTGAGTGGCGAAAGACCAAGACACAAAATGTGATGAGGCAACATCGTTTGGGAGGTGGCTTACGAGTGTATATAAAGCGACCATGGTTTTCTTCCGGCGAAGATGAAATGCTTGGTGTTTTGCTTCCCGGAAATGATCCATCAAAATTTAAACAAAGTCTTATGGCTGTTGGAGGTTCATCAGGATTTAATTCTATGGTTTCGCATTGGGCTTTGGATCCAATTCGTCCATCGAAACCTGAAACAATGAATTACCCTGCTATTAATGATTTTAGGCACAATCCTACTGTCGACAAAGCATTGGTATATCCCGGAAGGGAAGACGTAAAAGTAAATTGTGTGGCTTATCCTGTCGAATTTGATAAGAAACGTAAATTATGGTTCGCCGATTTTGCCATTAATCATGGTAAAATGTATTTCCCATTTGTAAAACTTGCATTGGCAAGATATCAACCACATTCGGTAAGAAAGGGAAATCGTGATGTCTGTTTGTCTTCTGTGGTAATGGCAGATTACATACAATTGGTTCCGGAGCGATTAGCAACTCTTACCTTTAAAAAAGACAATGTGAATTCTCGGTTTACATTACAAATTGAAGGAGTTATTTCAAATGCTTTGGATCGAAATGGTAATACGGGTAATTTTATTAGTATTTCTTTTGTCGATCCTCAACTGGTTCAACCAATTTATGGTATGGTTGGCGATGGTCGTAACGAAGAAAGTTTAACTGAGGAGGGTGTCCGAATAGCTATTTCGGGTAAGCAGGTGATTAATAATTATTTTACCATATCCAGAGAGTTTAAATTGAGTCGAAAATACAAAGATCAACCTTTTCAAGTAGTTGTACAGGAGTACGAAGGTTCACCAAATAGTTTAAACAGAACAAGCAGCTTGTCAAAAATATCGGAAGAAAACCAAGCAAGAATGGTTTATGCCGATGTTTTCAAAATAAATGCACCAAATAAAGATAAAATTGATTTTAAATGACCAAAGAAGAAGTTTTTAAAGAATTGGAAGAGTATGGAAATGAGGGAACCAAGAAAGTTTTTGTCAAACATGGAGCTCGTGAACCTTTCTATGGCGTAAAGGTTCAGGATTTAAAGAAGATAGTGAAGAAAATAAAAAAGGATTATCAACTCTCGCTGGAATTGTATGAAACAGGAAATTCGGATGCGATGTATTTAGCTGGATTAATTGCAGATCCGATTGTGATGACAAAAGATGATCTGAAAAATTGGGTGAAAGGTGCCTATTGGTACATGATTAGTGAATACACAGTACCATGGGTTGCCGCAGAAGGTAATTTTGGCTTTGAGCTGGCTCTGGAATGGATTGAATCTGATGAGGAAATGATTGCTTCGGCTGGTTGGTCAACATTTTCTTCTCTGGTTGCAGTAAAAGAAGATACGGTATTGGAGTTGAACAAATTGGAAGAATTACTATATCGGGTCGAGAAAGAAGTTCATACAGCTAAAAATAGAGTAAGGTATACTATGAATGGATTTGTTATTGCTGTAGCAGCATCAGTTGTCTCACTTACGGATAAGGCGAGACAGGTTGCCTCTAAAATTGGCAAAGTACATGTTGAAATGGGAGGGACATCCTGTAAGGTTCCATTTGCTTCGGACTATATTCAAAAGATAATTGATAGAGGAAGTTTAGGAAAAAAACGTAAAATGGCGAGATGTTAAAGGAGACACAAAGTATTGAAATAGATAAGCTTGTAGAAATCTACAAAGAGAATGCGAATAAGGATACTGCGCTGAGAATGAAATCTTACATGAAGAATCATTTTACATTTTTAGGAATTTCTAAACCACTAAGAGCAGAATTAAGTAAAGAATTTTTAAAAGAAATAATGAAAATTAAGACCATTGATTGGGATTTTGTTTTTAAAATGTTTGAAATGCCCGAAAGAGAGTTTCAGTATCTGGCAATGGAGTATTTACGAAAATTAGAGAAACATTTACAAAAATCAGATCTTGAAATGCTGGAAAAACTGATCCTCACAAAATCATGGTGGGATTCTGTTGATGCTTTAGCTCCTTTGGTAGGTATTCTGTGTCAAAAATATCCTGAGTTGAAGGAAGAAGTGCTGGAAGGGTGGATAATGAATTCAAATATTTGGTTGAAAAGAGTCACAATTATCTTTCAATTAAAATACAAGAATAAAACGGATACCGAATTTTTAACAAAGGCGATTCTATCCAATAATCTGAGCAAGGAGTTTTTTTTGAACAAAGCAATTGGTTGGTCTTTGCGACAATATTCAAAGTTTAATGCCGATTGGGTAAAAGTATTTATAGCAACACATTCCCTATCGCCTTTAAGTGTTAGGGAAGGTAGTAAGTATTTCTAAATTGAATTGTTTGCTGCTAAAATAACACGATGCTTAAATGAGTTGTTTATTTTTTGTGAAGATGTACATCCATTTGTGGGAAAGGAATTGTTATATTCTTTTCGGTAAATTTTTTATTGATAATTCTTCGAATATCGCTTTTCACTTTTCCGATTCTAAAAATATTCCTACTGAAAAATAGAAGTTGAAAATCTAATGATGAATTCCCGAAATTTATCAATCTAGCTTCAATTGATTGTCTTTCATCAATATCTGGATGCTCAAAGGCACTTTCTTCCAAAGTTTTTATGATTAAATCAACATCGCTGCCATACGCCACACCAATATCTATTCTAAATCTGGTTTTCTTTGATTGATGACTCCAGTTAATTACTTTATTGGTTGTTATTAAAGAGTTGGGAATAATAATGGAAATATCATCTCTGTTTAATCCTTTTGAGGTTCGCAATCCAATACTCTGTATTTTAACAACGTCACCGTCAATTTCCAGCACATCATCAATTTTAATCGATCGCTCGGAAAGTAAAATAATTCCAGAAACTACGTCGTTAAAAGTTTGCTGTAAGCCTAAACCAACACCAACAAGTAAGGCGGCCGAACCTGCTATCAAAACAGTTACTTTTATGTTCATAGCTTCCAATATTAGCCCAAGCGCCATCACCCAAATAACGTATTTTATAATTTTATAAAGAGCATAAGTATTACCAGCATCTAATTTTATATTTTTAGTTTTATGAAACAGAGCTTTTTTAATTAGGTAAAGAGCTATTCTTGTTAAAACATATATTAATAAAATACTGATGAAGCTAAGCACTCTAATTTCCTGATTAGCAATACTTAAAATTTCAAATTCTAATATTTTTGTAATTGTTTCAATCATATTTATTCTTGTTATAAGGACGTCAGTTTACCATCTATTCACGGCATCAGGCAAATTCGTAAAAGTTTTACACTTTTCGGATATAAATTTGACAAAAGGCGTAAATAATAAAATTAATAAATATTCTTAAGCTTGAAGTGCATTACCAAAGAGAATATTAACTGTTTTTTGAAACAATTTACTTATGTTATTATACAGCAATAATTCGTTAAGTTTTTGTAAATATTTGTTTTTTTATACTGATGCGGAATAAGATTAGGGGTGATTAAAATACTGATAATAAGCTGTTTGTAGATTGGTCTAATGCCTAATATCTAAAATATAATGATCTGTTAATACAATAAAGCCTTAACTTATAGATCCGATAGTGGTTCCTTTAAGAAGGAAAGGGAAATGATGATAGCTACTGCTTTTCGTTAATATTTAGATGTCTTCCCGTAGAATTAATTGCTTTTACCGACTTTTAAACATTTTTAAGAGTAATAACTAATCATACGCCTTCATTATTGGTACATTTGCAACACCAAATAGAATTATGGATAGGAATATTAGAAATGTGCATGAGTTGGAGAGTGCAAGCATAAAAAGTTTGCTGTGGAAATATTTTTTACCCGCTTTTACGGGTGTTGTTATTAATTCAATGTACAATATTGTCGATCGAATTTTTATTGGTCAGGGTGTTGGTGCAGAGGCTTTATCTGGTTTAAGCGCTGTGTTTCCAATTATGCTGATCATGATGGCATTTGGAATGCTTATTGGGATTGGAGCAGGAGTTCGAATTTCTATTAATCTGGGCAAAAGGGATTTGGGCAGAGCAGAATGGGTTTTAGGAAATTCATTCGTTCTCATGATCATCGTTTCCGTTATTATTACCATAATTGGATTTTTAATAAAGGATCCCTTGCTTCGGATGTTTGGAGTTGGAGATGATACGATGTCGGTTGCCAACGAATATCTAAACATCATTCTTTACGGAGCAATTTTTAGTGTTGTCGGTTTTTCTCTTAACAATTTGATTCGTTCCGAAGGAAACGCAAAAATAGCGATGTATTCCATGCTGATTAGCGCCGGTACAAATATCATTCTCGATCCTATCTTTATTTTTGCTTTGGATATGGGAGTTGCCGGAGCTGCTTATGCAACTATTATCTCACAATTTATTTTATGTATTTGGGTAATCAGCCATTTCAGAAGTAAAAAATCAATAATAAAACTTCGATTCTCAAATTTTAAATTGAACTGGGAAATTGTTTTTTACATTTTAACAATTGGTTTTGCCCCATTTTCTATGCAACTGGCGGGTAGTTTTGTTCAGGCTCTATTTAATATCCAATTGGTTCAGTATAGTACCGATATTGCTATTGCTGCAATGGGGGTAATCAATTCTGTTGCAATGCTTATTGTTATGACTGTTGTGGCAATTAATATGGCTGCTCAGCCTATATTTGGCTTTAATTACGGAGCACAAAATTTTGCCAGAGTTAAAGAATGTCTTATTTTATGTATAAAAGCAGCTACAGGAATTGTTATTGTAGGTTTTCTTGGAGTACAGCTGTTTCCCGAACTAATTGTTAAGGCTTTCAATAATTCCAATGCCGAATTATTAGAAGTTGGGTCTTACGGATTACGGATTATTTTACTTGCTTTGCCTATTGTCGGATTTCAGATAATTATTGGAAATTATTTTCAGTCCATAGGTAAAGCGGGGATATCTGTCGTATTAACTTTAATGCGACAGGTTATATTATTAATTCCGATTCTTTTTATTCTTCCAACCTTCCTTGGTTTGAATGGTGTTTGGTTTGCAAGTCCGATTTCCGATGTTGGTTCAGCAATTTTATCGGCTGTGTTTCTAATAAGAGAATTGCGAAAGTTAAATCGAAAAATTGCAATTCAACAGGCCTAATATTGTACAAAGCTTACTTTTAATACGTTCTATCGACTAAAAAGCAGACAGTTTTGGATTCTAAATAGGCCCCTGTTGTATCTTTTTAGAGTTCAATTCCTCTATTTTTTTGTAATTTGAAGTTTGTACTAAATTGGTGGGAACAATGAAGCGCTTCAGAATTTTACTATTATTACTATTTCTTGTTTCTTCCTTTACCCAAGCCTTTTCTCAGGTTAATGCAAACAGACCGAGACTAGAGTTGGGAAAAGAGAGATTCGATTGGCTGAAATCTAATATTTCGGGCGGAGATAGTGGTGATACCTACAATACATTCAATAACAACTACAATAATAATTGGATTACCGATTCAGATCATTATTTAGCAGGCTCAAATTCAAGTCAATGGACCTACGATTGGAACAATGGTGATGCATTTGTTTTATCTAAAATGACTGCATTTTTGCTGCAGCTCGGGACTGATAATTTGGCCCAGGCAAGATGTGAATTCATTATTGAAAAATACATCACTTATGTCGATGGAATTAATTTTGATAATTATTCCGGAGATACTCAAGAGAATTTACTGCGTGAAAATTGTGATTATGGGGCTATTCTTCTCGATTGGACTTATGATTACATACCTGCATCTTTACGACAGGATTTATCTGTTTCATTTTATCGGGTATTGGAGTATTTCATGAACAATTACATTTTAACAGGCTCGGGGAATAGCTATGTGTCCAGTCATAACATTCGAAATTGCATTATGACTATGCATGCTGCAATTGCACTGCATGGAGCCGATGGGCTCTCATCTTCGCAATTGTCTCAAGTCAATTCATGGTATCAAACCTTACTTGGGAAATGGGAAAATGGTATTCTACCTGCTTTTGCACACTTTCGTGATGATGATGGTGGATGGAACTGGGGCGCAGGTTACGGAATGCTAAATCTACATCGTCAGTATCAGTTTTTTGATGACATGAAATACGGTACTGATCGAAACTATTACGAAAGTCAGCCATGGATAAAGGAGTCGATCAACCAGTATTGGTACTTTTTTCGTCCCGATAGTCATTGTATTCATTTGGGAGATGCCATTGTGAAATTAGATCAGGCCGATCGTGTTATGTATCGCCATGCAGCCGAATTTAAAGATGATCGGAGTCAGTATTTAGTGCAGGTATACAATCAATCTCAATATCTTAGAAACAGTATATTGGTTTTTATTAAGTTGATGTATAAGGATTTTACAGCTTCAGATGTACCACATCCTCAGCCACCACTCAATTGGTGGGCCGATAAAACAGGTCTGTCGGTGAGCCGTACTTCTTGGAATGAAGATGCAACAATGCTTTGGTTTTACAATGCGCCCGCTAAACGAGCTGATCATGAACATCGCGATAACAATACATTCACTATAATTAAGGATAAGCCATTAATTGTAGATGCAGGTTTTTACGATTCTTTTGCAACATCTCATTATAATAATTACTACACACGAACCATAGCTCACAATTCAATTTGTGTTTACGATGGAACAGAAAGTTATCGAAACTTGGGGCGAAGTGTTTCCAATGATGGAGGACAAATTGAATCGGACAGATTGGAAAATTTAAATGATGTTTTTTCATCAGAACATAGCAGGGGAAAATGGATACGTTATGCCTCAGGTGAAGATTTTTCCTATCAAGTGGCAGATGCTGCAGATTCCTATCAAGCAAACAAATTGGATCGATTTGAGCGTCGTTTACTATATCACAAGCCCGATCGGGTGATTGTTTTGGATCATGTTCACTTGCTGAATACAAGTTCCAGAGTACGAAAAGCCAAATACATCAATCATTTTGTAAATCGCCCGGATATTAACGGAAGTGTTACAAATACGCAGGTGGCAAACAAAATAATTACCTATAATGGAAAGGATTATAAAACAACAAATGGAAAGGGAAGTGTGGCCATAAGAACGCTCTTGCCCGAAGTTAGTAAAACAACTCTTGTTGGAGGTAGTGGTTACGAATATTGGGTTGATGGTACGAATTATCCTCCAAACCGAAGTGTCGATCTGGAAAATGAGCATCCCGGATATTGGCGAATAGAAGTAGAACCAATTGCTGTTAAAGAGAACACCGTTTTTTTGCATACCATTAAGATTGGTGATAATTCCAATCCGGCAGTTGCAGGAGGAAAACTCTTTTTAAATGAAAGTACGATAGGTGTTGATTGGGAGAATCATTTGTATTTATACGACGCACAAGGAGATACAGCATCTGTGTCTTATTCTGTTTCTGAAATTTTGGGTAATCGAACAATGAAAATATTTGCTCTGGATTTAAAAAGCAACACATCTTTCGGAGTGTTTGTTGATGGTGTTTTAGAGCTCTCAGGTGATTCGAACTCAGATGGAATACTGAAAGTTACAGTTGAATTGCCAAGTGGAAATCATACAATACTTGTGCGTGATACCATTGCAACAGATCCCAATCCTGACCCAGACCCTGATCCTGACCCTGATCCAGATCCAGATCCAGAAGAAGATCCTTCGGGCGAGGTAAAGGTTTATCCTAATCCCAATAATGGTGAATTTTCGATTGTTATTGAAGATGATACAGTAACAGAGTTTGAAGTGAGTGTATATGATTCAAATGGTCGTAAGATTTCACAGCATCAAAATTCTGGTACCAGATCAGACATGGATATGAGTGGTTTATCAGCGGGTATCTATTTTCTGTTAATTCATTTTTTAGATAAAACAGTGAAGAAGAAGATTGTTGTTATTGGCTAAGTTCTAATTAGAACAGCATTTAGATGTTGGTATAATTTCGTTTCGCGGAGCTTTTATTTAATTTTTCCCTAATTCGCTATAGTTTAGCATCAATAATTCTTTATTTTTTTAATTAAGCTCCAGAGGAGCAGTATTATGGTAGTATCAATAACAAATTAAACAAAAGTGCCATAGGTACGATATTGTTTGCTGATATAAATAGAATTTAGTTTTGTAATTTAATAAATCCTTCCAGTTAGGATATATTATTATCTTTAGATTTCTCAAAACACATACACATGTTCAAACGAAATATTATTCTAATTGCTTCCATTCTGATAATTGGGGCATGTCAAAACACGAAAAGCAAAATTTCTGTGAATCAAAATACATATTCCTTTTTTCTAGGAACTTATACCGATGGTGATTCCAAAGGAATTTACAAGCTTGAAATGGATACAACAGGTCATATAAAAATGCTTGGGTTGGTGGCGAAAACTAAAAATCCCTCCTTCTTGACTTTTGCCAACAATCAAAGAACTCTTTTGGCGATTAATGAGATCAGTTTAGATAATAATATGGGAACAGTTGAGTCATATCAAGTTAAGGACTCTTTGAAGTTGATTAGCCGCAAACCAAGTGGGGGAGCGCATCCCTGTTTTGTTACGGCAAATGATGCTGGTGTTGTGCTTGCAGCAAACTACACTGGAGGGAATATTGGCTATTTACAGCTTAATCAAAATGGAGAATTATCTGATCTTTTAGATGTGCAGCAACACACAGGTTCCGGAACTCATCCAAAACGTCAAAATGAGCCACATGCACACAGTGT
>JAESUW010000127.1 GCA_016760525.1 Labilibaculum sp. | reverse complement strand
GATACTGCTGCCGAAGAAGCAACTTACCTGGCTGGATTGGCTAAGAAAGTATATTTGATTGTACGTAAGCCGTTCTTAAGAGCCTCTAAGGCTATGCAGGATCGTGTTGCTCGCACAGAAAACATCGAAGTACTTTACGAGCACACTACCAAAGAGCTTTATGGTGATGGAGTAGTACAAGGTATTAAGTTGATAAAGAGAATGGGCGAGGCCGATGAGGCTGAAGTGGATATTAAAATTGATGGTTATTTTGTGGCTATCGGGCATACACCTAATTCAAAGATATTTAGTGAGTATTTAAAAACCGATGAGCAAGGTTATGTGTTAACCGAGCCGGATACAACCAAAACAAATATTTCCGGAGTATTTGCTGCTGGTGATTTAAAAGATCCTCACTACCGTCAGGCAATTACTTCTGCAGGTTCAGGATGTATGGCAGCTATGGATGCTGAAAGATTCCTTTCTGAAAGAGAATAAAAGAAAATTTCTTTAGATATAGATTACCCGACTATTTATTAGTCGGGTATTTTTTTGCACAAAAAAAACGACATTCGAAAGAATGTCGTTTGATTGTATTGTTTAGAAAACTATTGATTGAAAATATCAGCAAATTTCTCGTTGCTGTATTTGCCATCGTTCAGTTTTTTAGCTACCTCTTTAAAAGCATTAACAGTGTACTCAACATCCTCTAAAGTGTGCATTGCAGTAGGAATTAATCTAAGTAGTAATTGTCCTTTTGGAATTACAGGATAAACCACAATTGAACAGAAAATATTGTAATTCTCTCTTAAATCCATAGTTACCTGAGTTCCTTCAGCAACACTACCCGATAAATAAACAGGTGTTACAGGAGATTCTGTTACTCCAATGTTTAATCCGGCTTTAGTCAATCCTTTTTGCAAAGCATTGGTTACGTTCCAAAGTTTCTCACGCAATTCCGGAGATTTTTTAAGTAACTCCAAACGCTTCAAAGATCCTTCTACAATAGGCATTGGCAATGATTTCGCAAAAATCTGAGATCTCATTGTATATCTTAGGTAAGTACCAACTTCTTCGCTGCAAGCAATAAAAGCACCAATACCAGCCATAGCTTTAGCAAAAGTACTAAAGTGTAAATCTACTTTGTCTTCAACACCGAAATGCTCAATTGCACCAGCACCGGTTTTTCCCATCACACCAAATCCGTGTGCATCATCAACTAGTAAACGGAAATTGAAATTGTCTTTAAGAGCACAAATCTCATCTAATTTACCAAGGTCACCAGCCATTCCGAATACACCTTCAGTAATTACAAGAATTCCACCACCGGTTTTTTCAGTCCATTTGGTTGCTCTTTCCAATTGTTTGGTAAGATTTTCCATGTCGTTGTGTGGAAAAACAAAACGTTTTCCAGCATGAAGTCTCAAACCATCCATGATACATGCATGCGATTCAGAATCGTAAACAATCACATCATGACGATTTACAAGGGCATCAATAATAGAAACCATTCCCTGGTATCCAAAATTTAAAAGAAAGGCATCTGGCTTTTTAACGAAATCGGCCAATTGAGCTTCTAACTCTTCGTGGCGACTTGTTTGACCGGACATCATACGAGCTCCCATTGGATATGCTAATCCCCATCTGGCAGCTGCTTCAGCATCTTCTTTTCTTACTTCAGGGTGATTTGCTAATCCTATATAGTTATTCAAACTCCATGTTAAAACCTCTTTTCCACGAAATTTCATTCTTGATCCTATTTCGCCTTCCAATTTAGGAAATGCAAAATATCCATGAGCTTGCTTAGCGTATTGCCCTAGATTTCCTCTTTTTGAAGTAACTTTGTCAAATATATCCACAGTCTATGCTTTTTTTGAAATGTTTTTTTGTTGCAACTGTGCAAAAGTAATGTTTTTTGGAATTTTAGCAATAAATTATAGAGATTTGTATAATATGAGTGGAAAATAGCCTATTTTTCGCTTGAAAAATATATCTTTGCAAAATGCAAAAAAATAGAGTAGCTATATCTATGAAGAAAATTGTTTATGTTTTTTTATTGTTCTCCTTTGTTTTAGGTGGATGCAGTGAATACCAAAAATTGCTGAAAAGTAGCGATAATCCTTTGAAATACAAGAAGGCTGTTGAATACTATAATGCGGAAGAATACGTAAAAGCTGCAACTCTTTTTGAGGAGTTATTACCAATCTATCGAGGAACGAGTAAGGCGGAAACAATTAGCTATTATATTTCTTACTGTTCATATGGTTCAGGGGATTATATCGGTGCGGGATACTATTTTAGAAATTTCTTGAAAACTTTTCCGGATAGTCCATATTCAGAAGAGAGTTTGTACATGAGTGCCTATTGTTACTATTTGGAATCTCCTAAGCCGAGATTAGACCAGTCACCAACTCAAGATGCTATTGAAGCTTTACAGTTGTATATCAATCGTTACCCGAATTCAACAAGAATTCCAAAATGTAATGATTATATTGATGAAATGCAGGATAAGTTGGTGTATAAATCTTACTTAAGCGCAAGTAACTATTACGACAGAGAACGTTTTCCTGCAGCAATTGTTTCTTTGCAGAATGGCTTGAAAGATTACCCTGGTTCATCATATCGTGAAGATCTGATGTTTATGTTGTTAGAATCACGTTACCAATTGGCAGTAAAAAGTGTTGCCGATAAGAAAAGAGAAAGATATAATCTGGCAAAAGAAGAATATTTTTCTTTTGTAGATGAATACCCTGGAAGTGAGTACCAAAAGCGTGCTGAAAAAATGATTGAAGGTATCGAAGCGTACTTGAGCAAGTTTAATACGAATATTTAAAATAGATCTAATTCTTTTATAGTATGGATTACAAAAAAACAAATGCAGCAAATTCTACAATTACCCGTAACATGACTGAGTTAAGTGCGGAAGTAGGTAATGTTTACGAATCTGTGGTGATTATGGCAAAGCGTTCTAATCAAATTGCTGTTGAACTGAAAAGTGAACTGAATAAGAAGTTGCAGGAGTTTGCATCTTATACAGATAACTTGGAAGAGGTTTTTGAAAATCGCGAGCAGATTGAAATCTCTAAATATTACGAGAGATTGCCAAAGCCATCTTTAATTGCAGTTGAGGAATTTATTAATGGAGAGATCTATTACAGAAATCCTGCAAAAGAGCCAAAAACAGTAGATTAGTTACTAAATAGTTTATTAGTTCCCTTTGTCATAAAAGGGAACTTTTTATTTTTAAGTCTGGTTTATGTTAAAAGATAAAAACATTATTCTTGGAGTTACTGCAAGTATTGCTGCTTATAAAGCTGCTTCTTTAGTACGTTTATTAGTAAAAGAAGGAGCAAATGTAAAGGTGATCATGACGACCTATGCCAAGGAGTTTATCTCTCCTGTAACTATGGCAACTCTATCTAAAAATTCAGTCTTATCCGATTTTTTTAAACATGATGATGGTTCATGGAATAGTCATGTCGATCTTGGAATTTGGGCTGATTTGTTGATTGTTGCACCAACTACAGCGAATACAATGGCTAAAATGGCTCATGGTATTTGTGATAATTTGCTTTTAACAACTTACCTTTCAGCAAAATGTCCGGTTATTCATACTCCTGCAATGGATTTGGATATGTTTAAGCATCCCGCAACCCTTCGTAATATGGATATTTTAAAATCTTACGGCGATTTGTTTATTGAACCATCAAGTGGCGAATTGGCTAGTGGCTTGTATGGAAAAGGCAGAATGGAAGAACCGGAAATAATTGTTAAGAAAATAGTTGAGTTTTTCGATTCTAAAAAAAAAAGCTAACAAATAAGAAGATCTTAATTACTGCAGGGCCAACTTACGAGAAAATTGATCCTGTACGTTTTATCGGTAATTTTTCATCCGGAAAAATGGGTTTCTCAATTGCCGAAGAATTGGCTTCTCAAGGAGCTCAGGTTGTGCTGGTTAGTGGACCTACCGCTTTAAATACTCAAAATCCAAACATTGAACGTATTGATGTTGTTTCCGCTCAGGAAATGTATGAGGCATCGCTGCAATTTTTTCCGGCTTGTGATGGGGGAATTATGACAGCAGCTGTAGCTGACTTTTCGCCGGTAATCATCGAAAGCAAGAAAGTAAAAAGAGGGAAGGAAAACTACTTCATCGAATTAACTCCTACGAAAGATATTGCCGCATCTCTAGGCAAAATTAAAACTACAAATCAATTTTTACTCGGTTTTGCATTAGAAACGAATAATGAAGAATCGAATGCCAAAGTGAAATTGGAAAAGAAAAATCTGGATTTTATTGTTTTGAATTCACTGAATGATAAAGGAGCCGGATTTCAGTTTGATACCAATAAGATAACGGTAATCAATAAGCTTGGAGAGTGCAAAAAATTTGAGTTGAAAAGCAAAACGGAGGTTGCAAAAGATATCGTAAATGAACTGATTGCATATTATGAAGAATAAATATTGGTTCACTTCCGTTTAAATTTTTAACTTTAGCTGTTAATCTTTTTGAAATCCGATTATGCGAAAACTCTTTATATTAGTACTTGCTTTTTTTATCTCAATTCCTTTGTTCTCTCAGGAATTAAGATGTAATGTCCAAATTGTAAGTCAGCAAATTCAGGGAACTAATAAGCAGGTTTTTAGAACGCTTCAAAGCTCTGCTTATGAGTTTATGAATACAAAACGATGGACAGATCATGTTTATACTTATGATGAGAGAATTGAATGTACGATTCTAATCAACCTAACCAGTCAGTTATCATCTGATGAGTTTAAAGGAACCGTTCAAGTTCAGGTAAGTCGGCCGGTACACAATTCATCGTATAATAGTGTATTGCTAAATTATAAGGATGACGATGTTCAATTTAAATATGTAGAATATCAACCTTTAGAGTTTAATGAAGCAACTACACCTTCCAGTTTAACTGCATTGTTATCATATTACGCTTATATTATTTTAGGTTTGGATTACGATACCTATTCGATGGACGGTGGCAGTGTTTACTTTGCAAAGGCCGAAGCGATTGTTAATAAAATGCAGAATTCCAACGTGAAAGGTTGGAAAGCATTCGAAAGCAGAAAAAACAGATATTGGTTAGTTGAGAATATATTAAACAATGCCTATAGTCCTGTTCGGGAGTGTCTTTACCGCTATCATCGATTAGGATTGGATAATATGGCCGAGCGTTTGACTGAATCAAGAGCAGAAATAGCCGAGAGTTTACGTTTGCTTCAGAAAGCATATCGCGCAAAGCCAGGATCTTTTATTCTTCAAATATTTTTTGATGCAAAAGCCGATGAGTTGGTAAATATTTTTTCTGAATCCTTTACGGACGAAAAGAAAAGAGTTTTTAATATTCTCAGCGAAATAGATCCTGCCAATATTTCAAAATACAATAAAATAATCGGGCAAAAAGGGAAATGATTTCAATTGGAATCAATTTGTTTTGCCAATTTATCATTATCATTTTTAGATACTTATGCTTCAATCTATATCGATTCAGAATTATGCTTTAATTACCAGGTTAGAGATTGAATTTTCAGATGGTTTCTCTGTGATTACAGGGGAAACAGGTTCCGGGAAATCAATTCTTTTAGGAGCTTTATCTTTAGTTTTGGGGCAAAGAGCAGAAGCGAATGTGCTAAAAGATAAAAAGCAGAAGTGCATTATAGAAAGCTCATTTTCCATTGCCAGATATAAGCTGGAACCATTTTTTGATGACAATGAATTGGATTATGAAGAGGAGACCTTATTGCGAAGGGAGATTCTTCCTAATGGCAAAAGCAGGGCTTTTATAAACGATTCTCCCGTTAGCGCAAAAATTTTAAAAGACTTAGGTCTTCGCCTGATTGATGTACATAGCCAAAATCAGAATTTAGTAATTGGAAGTTTTGAGTATCAGGTTGGTATTGTTGATACTTATGCAGGAAACTCCAAGGTCTTAAAAAAATATCAGGAATACTTCGATCAATTTCAGAAGCTTAAGCAGGAGCTTCGTAAACAAGAAGAAGCAGCGGCCAAGGAAAAAGCTGATTTAGATTATTTCCAGTTTCAGTTGGAGCAATTGACCGATGCAAAATTAGTTGCAGGAGAACAAGTAGAAATGGAGGAGGAGTTAGGAACCCTTACTCATGCCGAGGAAATTAAGTCGGGCTTAGTTAAAGCATATGAAAATCTTTCAGAAGGTGAATTTTCTGTCGTTACACAATTGAAAGAGGCACGCAACGCAATTTCTCAAATTCAAAATGTATATACCGATGCAAAAAGTTTCTTTGAACGCATAGATAGTACATATATCGAATTGCAGGATTTGGCTCAGGAATTGGATCGAAGTAACGAATCCATTGAATTAGACCCTTCAAGAATAGAGTTTCTAAATCAGAAATTAGATGCTATTTATTCCTTGCAACAGAAACATCATGTAAGTTCTGTGGAGGAATTGATTATGATTCGGGAAGAATTAATACAAAAAATAGATAAGATTGTTTCGAGTGATGATTTTATTGAAGATTTGAAGAAGCAATTGGAAATCCAGGAAGAATTAGTTCTTAAATCTGCTGAAAAGCTTACCAATAGTAGGATGAAGGTGATTCCAGCTATCGAAAAAACAATCGTGGCTCAGCTGGTACAGCTTGGTATTCCTAATGCAAATTTTAAAGTTGATATTCAGATTAAAGAAGATTTTCAGTATTTAGGGCGCGATTATTTAAGTTTCTTGTTCTGTGCCAATAAGAATGGTCATGTAGAGGAAGTGCAGAAGGTTGCATCAGGTGGTGAGTTGTCTCGGTTAATGCTCAGTATTAAGTATTTAGTGTCCTCATCTACCGCATTGCCATCTATCGTTTTTGATGAAATTGATACTGGGGTTTCCGGTGAAATAGCAGACAAAATGGGAACCATGATGAATAAAATGGCAGAAAATATTCAAGTAATTAGTATTACTCACCTTCCTCAGATCGCAGGAAAAGGAAAAAATCACTACATGGTTTACAAGGCAGATGATGAGCTTGAAACCTATTCAAACATTGTACTTCTCGATCACCAAAGCCGAATAGAAGAGCTTGCCAAAATGCTTAGCGGAGCAGATCTCACTCAGGCAGCCTTGGCGAACGCTAAGGTGTTGCTGGATAATTGATTACGCCTCAGCGAATCTCATTAAAGAATTTATTCAGTCTTAATTAATGATCTTATTTAGGATCAGTCTTAATTTAATGTGTTATCTTTGTAGCTGAAAAAAATGATAATTATAAAGTATGTCGTATAATTTATTAAAAGGAAAAAGAGGGATTATTTTTGGTGCCTTAAATGAAATGTCTATTGCATGGAAAGTTGCAGAACTTGCCGTGGCAGAAGGAGCTGAGATTGTTTTAACAAATACTCTTGTTTCTATCCGAATGGGTACAATTGATGAATTGGCTAAAAAATGCAATGCTCAGGTAATTCCTGCTGATGCTACCAGTCCTGAGGATTTGGAAGTGTTGTTTACCAAATCAATGGAGATTATGGGTGGTAAAATCGATTTCGTTCTTCACTCAATTGGTATGTCACCAAATGTTCGAAAGGGACGTGCTTACGATGAATTGAATTACGAGTACTTGAAAAAAACATTAGATATTTCGGCTATTTCTTTCCACAAAGTATTACAAACAGCTAAAAAGTTGGATGCAATGGCTGAGTGGGGATCGGTAGTTGCTTTATCTTATGCAGCGGCACAAAGAACCATGTACGAGTACAACGATATGGCTGATGCTAAATCGATGTTAGAATCGATTGCCAGAAGTTTTGGTTACATCTACGGACGTGAAAAAAGTGTACGTATCAATACCATTTCGCAATCGCCAACCATGACTACTGCTGGTAGTGGAGTGAAAGGATTCGATTCATTAATTGATTTCTCGGAGCGAATGTCGCCTCTTGGGAATGCTTCCGCTGAAGAATGTGCTAATTATTGTATCACTTTGTTCTCAGATTTAACCAGGAAAGTTACCATGCAGAATTTATTTCATGATGGAGGTTTCTCAAGTATGGGTATGAGTTATAGAGCTATGAGCCAATACAATAAGAGTTTTAATCCTTGCGATTGTAAAGAATAATAAAAAGCTGAATATTATCTTTTAAATCCGGATTGAAAAATCCGGATTTTTTTTTGCAAAATATCCTGAATTGAGAAATACATAGATTTTTAAAATCTACTGATAATATGTACATTTGCCCTTACTTTTCAAAAAATTGAATCGTAGTAAAAAAGCAAAATAAAAATAGTTGATGACCGCAAAAGCAACAAATATCCATCCTGTGTTTGATCGGATTTTAGGAAGGAAAGATAAGGAGGGGTTTTTAAATCAAAATTCTAAGGTTATTTGGATGACTGGTCTTTCCGGATCAGGTAAAACTACAATTGCTATAGGATTGGAGAAAGAGCTTCAGAAACGGGGATTTTTAACCCAAATTCTCGATGGCGATAATATCCGTACAGGGATCAATAAAAATTTAGGTTTTTCTGATGAAGATAGAACAGAAAATATTCGAAGAATTGCTGAGGTATCTAAGTTGTTTTTGAATTGCGGGCTTATTACAATAAATTGTTTTGTAAGTCCTACTATTGATATCAGAGAAGTAGCAAAGGAAATAATTGGGAGAGATGATTTTTTAGAGGTGTATGTAAATGCATCTTATAAAGTTTGTGAAGAGAGAGACGTAAAAGGATTGTATAAAAAAGCCCGTAATGGAGAAATTAAAAACTTCACTGGTCTTGATGCACCTTTTGAGGCACCTGAGAATCCTTTTTTGGAAATCAAAACCTCTGATTTAACACCTGAGGAATCGGTAGAAAAAGTAGTGAATGCTATTTTACCTCGGTTAATAAGGAATTAGTGAAGTTGAAAATTAAGTAGACTTTATTGTATATGGCTATTGCAAGAGATAGCCTATTAGAAAGCAAATAAATTATTTTCGAATGAAGGAATACAATATTAATCATTTAAGAGAACTGGAAGCTGAATCTATTTTTGTGATTCGTGAAGTTGCTGCTCAATTTGAAAATCCGGTCATGTTATTTTCCGGAGGAAAAGATTCTATTATCATGTTTCATTTGGCCCGTAAGGCTTTTGCACCTGCAAAGGTTCCTTTTCCAATGATGCATATCGATACTGGGCATAATTTTAAAGAAACTATCGAGTTTAGAGATATGTTGATGGAAAAAACGGGAACCCGTATTATTATACGTTACGTTCAGGATTCTATCAATCAGGGAAAAGTTGTTGAAGAAACCGGTTATAATGCAAGTAGAAATAAGTTGCAAACAGTTACTCTTTTAGATGGTCTTGAAGATTTAAAAATAGATTGTGCCATGGGCGGTGGTCGTCGCGATGAAGAAAAAGCCAGAGCAAAAGAGCGTTTTTTCTCTCATAGAGATGAGTTTGGTCAGTGGGATCCAAAAAATCAGCGTCCTGAATTATGGAATTTGTTTAATGGAAAAAAGAATATGGGAGAACATTTTAGAGTGTTCCCAATATCTAATTGGACAGAAATGGACGTATGGCAATACATCTACCTCGAAAATATTGAGATTCCTAATTTGTACTTTTCTCATGAACGTGAAGTATTTCAAAGAGATGGAACTCTTTTAGCAAAAAGCGACTGTATTCCTATGCGCGCTGATGAGAAAATTGAGAAAAGAATCGTTAGATTCCGTACCATTGGAGATGCTACCTGTACCGGAGCTATTGAATCGAAGGCTAACACTTTAGAAGATATTATTGACGAAGTTGCTGCTACAAGAACAACCGAGCGTGGAACCAGATCTGATGATAAAAGATCAGAAGCTGCAATGGAAGATCGTAAGAAAGAAGGGTACTTCTAGAATACAGAATATTGTTAGTAGAATATTTGAGTACTAACGACGATTAATTTGAACGATAGGCTAAAGGCTAAAGCTAACAGCAAATAAAAAAGATATGTCAGAGAAAGCATCAGGATATTTAGATATGGAACTGTTACGATTCACCACTGCAGGTAGTGTTGATGATGGTAAGAGTACCCTTATTGGAAGACTATTATACGATAGTAAAGCCATTTTTGAAGATCAAATGGAAGCTATTGAAATTAGCAGTAAAAAAAGAGGTGATGAAGAAGTAGATCTTGCATTATTAACTGACGGATTACGTGCCGAACGTGAGCAGGGAATTACTATTGATGTTGCTTACAGATATTTTGCAACCCCAAAGCGTAAATTTATTATTGCTGATACACCGGGTCACATTCAGTATACCCGAAATATGGTAACGGGTGCATCTACAGCAAATGCTGCATTGATCCTGGTTGATGCACGTAATGGTGTTATTGAGCAAACACTGCGCCATTCATACATTGCCAATTTATTGCAAATACCACATATTATTGTGTGTATCAATAAAATGGATTTGGTTGATTACTCTCAGGAAACTTACGATAAAATTAAGGCCGATTACCAGAAAATGGTTGTGGATAAATTGAATATCAAAGATGTTCGTTTTATTCCTATCTCTGCGAAATTAGGTGATAATGTAGTGGATGCTTCAACAAATATGGATTGGTATTCCGGTTCACCTTTGTTGGATCTTTTAGAAAATATTAAAATCGTTGATGACCGTAACCATGGTGATGCAAGATTACCTGTTCAGTACGTAATTCGCCCACAATCTGATAAGTATCACGATTATCGCGGATATGCCGGTAGAGTTGCAAGTGGTGTTTTTCGCCCGGGAGATAAGGTGAAAGTATTGCCTTCAGGTATTGAAACTTCCATTAAGTCGATTGATTCTTTTGATGGAGAACAAGAGGTTGCATTTACTCCACAGTCGGTAACGGTGAGTTTAAGTGATGATATTGATCTCTCAAGAGGAGATATGATTGTTGATGCTAATAATGTTCCAAATGTAGGTCGGGAATTCAAAGCAATGCTTTGCTGGATGAACGAACGGGCTATGATGCCACGAGGAAAATACACAATTAAGCACACTACTAATGAAACTCGTTGTATGATTGGCGACATTCACTTTAAGGTGAATATTGATACTTTAAATGAGGATACAGACGATAAGTTGGTAGGATTAAATGATATTGCATGCGTATCTTTTAAAGCTGCAAAACCTTTATTTTTCGATTCTTATAAAAAGAACCGCTTAACAGGTAGTTTTATTCTTATTGATGAAGGAACTAATGAGACGGTTGCTGCAGGTATGATCTTATAAAATCTACTGGTTAGCCATACAAAATGGCTGAAACAATTGTTTCAGCCATTTTTTTTGCAATAAAAAAGAGATTGCCATAACAGCAATCTCTTTTTGAATGTAATAGTAGTGTTCTTATACCATTTTACTAATCGGTATTAAAATTTAAATCCAAAGGTCATTCGAACCTGATGGTTTGTATTGTTCAAGCTTACGATATCATTACTGCCTGAATATAGTACGAAATCTTCGTCATATTCTTTGTACTGATAGGCCATATCGAAAAAGAAGTTATTTTGTTTGATTCCGAAACCTCCTGAATATATGTTATAGCCTTCATCTATAAAACTTTTGTAAGGATCACCAATTTTAGCAAATCCTCCGCGTAAACTTAAGTGAGGTGTAAGACGATATTCGGCACCAATTCTTAAGTTGGATGTTGATTGGTAAGAGTTTGAAATATCTTGATTTTCAAGCATCATATTCCCTGCATCACTATCGCTGAATTCTGAATTGGAGTAATCTATCATTTCGTAATCTACACTAAGAATACCTTTTTTTCCAAATAAATAGGCAGCACTAAGAATTGTTCTAAATGGAGTTTCAAAATCATAATTAGTTCTAGATACGAATTCAGAGTTGTAAGAATGATATGCTTCTCCGTCTTCCGGAAATCCATCAGGAATAGTAGGTTCAAATTCTGAACTTACAGAAGTATCGTAGGTCTCGTCAAGATTGTAAAATGTAGGGGTATGAATTGCCGCACCCACTCTTAATTGATTTGTAACTTTATAAATAGCTCCAAATTTAAAATTAACACCAACACCAGATGTTGTCATGTACTCACTAAAAGTAAATTCATTTAAGGATGTAATGTTATCAACAAGAGAAAATTCGGAGTAAGATGTTGTTGTCTTGTGATATAAATCCTGAATTCCAAGAGTTGCTCCTAAGTACAATTTATGCCCATAATTAGCACCAAAAGATAACACGTACTCACCAATATAGCCTTTTTCGTCAATTCTTTTTTGTTGATCCATTCTATCACCACCGGAAAGGACAGATTGATAGTTCAAATCATCATCTTGGTTTATAAGGTAAGTATCGTAAGCAAGTTTTTCTTCGAAAGAATAAAGATTGTCGGGAGAACCAGATGCCAAGCCAGCCCATTCATCAAGCAGGGATGTTTCTGAATTTAAATTGAATAAATATCCCTCCCTATTGAAATTAGCAATTCGATTGTAGCCAACCCCAAAATTGAAATTTTGCCATCCTTTTTCAGGTGCCATTCTTGGAATAAAACTTGCTACATAGCCAATATTTCCGATTGTAAAGCTGTACTTATCCTCAGAAAAGCCACTGTTTTTTGATTCAGTATATTCAATGGATGGAGTAAACGTAAATTCAGAACTTCGGTAAACACCAATACCTGCCGGATTAATACTTAGACTTGAAAAATCGCCGCCTAAGGCTCCGAAAGCTCCTCCCATGGCTGTTGAACGCGCGGTTCCACTAAACTCTTGTCTCGAATATTTTAGTGCATTATCTACACTCTGAGAATATGAAGTTCCTGCTATTAGGGACAAGATGAGCAAAAAAGTATATCGTTTCATAAAAATGTATTTTTAATATGTCTCATGTTATTCTGATAAAAATTACAGCTATTCAGTAAGAGAGTGAGCCGAAAAATTATATCAAATTTAGGATAATTGTAAATTTTGTTTTCGTTAGTTCTTATTATATCCACCGGAGAGTGGAGAACGAAACTCCGGTGATTATATTTTATCGTCTTCTTGTACTACCGGATGAGTTCCCTGATGATGATCTCGAACTTCCGCTTGACGATCTTGAACTTCCTGATGATGATCGAACAGATGAACTGGATGATCTGCTTCCGGAAGATCGAACAGACGAACTGGATGATCTTCTTGAACTGCCACTACTGTAACTTGACTTGGATTTGGAAGAACCTGATCTGTATGTCGGCTTAGACGATTTACTTTTTACTTTGGAATAAGACGATCTTGTTGCTGATTTCGAATAGTTTGAACTACGGGTATTTGAAGATCTGTTATAAGAAGGTCGCGTATTCGTTTTTGGTTTATTGTAGCTTGGTGATGAGCTTCTACGTGTATTGGAGTAGTTGCTTTTGTTCGTTTGATTATTGTTTCGGTTCGTATAACTACTTCTTGTATTGGTGCTGGTTCTTTTAGCAGGAGTTGTTCCGTAAGTAGACCTTCTGCCCGAAGTGCCATTTAATACGGTTCTTCTTGTTCCGTACGTATTACCATT
>JAESUW010000196.1 GCA_016760525.1 Labilibaculum sp. | reverse complement strand
CTAGCAAAGTAAGGTCAATTAAAGGATTGATGGTTCATGCTTTTGGAAGACTAGCAGCGGCTTTTATATCATTAGCTTTTTAACTCTTGATTCGCATTATTCCTTTTTTATGAATGAAAGGATGATATCCGATTATTGCACAGATATCATCCTTACACCTTTTTTATACGGAAATTATTAATCTTTAGCTTTCGCATTCCATACAAAAAGGGCACACACAAGTGATAATACAGCAGCTCCCAACCAGAATGTTTTTACCATCGTAAAATCATAGGTTTCTACGCCGTTTAGTGTTGTACGACTATTCCCAATTAGGAATCCACTTACAATATCTTGAATTCCGGCTCCAATATAACTTGCAATTCCAATGAGTCCCAGTGCTGCTCCCGATGCTTTTTTTGAAGCAATGTCTACTGCCATTAAACCACCCAAAAAAGTAATCAGAATTCCGATGGCAAAACCAAACAATACCATGCTAAAAGTGTCCATCCAGATATGCCCGTCGGGATAGAACAGAAAAAGAGAGATGGCTGTTACATTTAATATTCCTGCAACTAAGACAGGTACATTTCTGCTTCCTTTGAAAAAACGATCGGAAATAAAACCTGATATTATGGTTCCAATAATACCACTTACTGCACTAACGGAAACAACTGTGCTTGCTTCCAGTGTGGAATATCCTTTTTGTGCTTCCAAATAATAAATTCCCCAACTTTCAATTCCATACCTGCTAACATACATTAATGCACTAGCCAATGCCAAAATCCAGATGTAAGGGTTTTTTAATACTTCTTTTTGTAATGCTCCTACCGATTTACCTTTGGTAGAAATTGCTGAGTGGTCATTTTTATAGTCTGCAACAGAAGGCAGGCCTTTGCTTTCGGGAGAATCGTATAAAAATAAGGCCACAATAATTGCTCCTGCAAGTCCTATGATTCCTGCTCCCCAAAAACCCCATTGCCAACCAGAGATGCTTACAATAAAGGCAACTCCAATAAATGTAATGGCTTTTCCCAAACCATGACTGGCACTCCAAATTCCATAGTAGGTTCCTCGTTCTTTATTACTAAACCAACGGGATAAAGACACAACACTTGGTGCGGCACCCATAGACTGAAACCAACCGCTAAATCCCCATAGTATTGTAAAAATCATAAAGGAACTTGTAAAACCTAAAATTAAATTTATAAGGGCTGTTAATAACAAACCTGTTGCCATAAAACGGCGAATATTACTTCTGTCGGCCAAAAAGCCATTGGTTAATTTTCCTATTGCATAGGCAAAAAATAATGCAGATCCTATCATCCCCAATTCCGATTCATTTAAAATTCCAGAATCTACAATTGGCTTTTTAACAACACTAAGGCTTAACCGACAGACGTAAAACAGACTATATCCAATGGTGGCCGATAAAAATACCGACCAGCGCATTCTATTGTATTTTTCTTTTATCTTTTCTGTGTTTTGTATCCTTGCAGAAGGTGCTAGTGCAAAATAAAATTGAAATATTTTTTTTATCATTTTGTAAATTTAATTTCCCACAATTATTATTTATGCAAGCCTTTACTTCTCAAATAGTTTAATAGCAACTCCGGTCTGTCGGTCTGAATCATATTTACTCCTTTTTCAACATACCATCCATAAATACTATCTGTGTGGTTAACTGCCATTTCATCGTCGTAGCCTGCATTTAAAGACTCCCATAAAGAATTTACCCAAACCCTGCTGCCTCTCTTTTTTATTTGAGAAAACTGATTGATTACTTTTGATGTATCCTTAGAAAAAACAATTTCAAAAGCTACTGGTTTTAACTGTTGTTGAAACGCCTCAATTACAGTACTTGCATTTTTTTGCTTGTTTAAATTTATTACCGGCATAAAAACAATGGAATCTAATTTTGTTCCTAAATCAGACCTAACCTCTTTTGCCGTTTTATTAAACCCTTTAATAATTACTTGTTTTGAAGTCCCTGTTTTTTGAATAATTGTAAACGCTTCATCAAAATAGTCATAGCATTTATCCAGATTGATTAATATTTTCCCTTTTGCTGTTAGTAAAGCTTCTTCGAGTGTTGGAATTTTATGATGTTGAGGGTGTCCTAATCCATTTTTCAACCTCAATGTTTTTAAAGAATCCAAAGTCCAGTCCGATACCAAACCCTTTCCTGTTGTTGTTCTATCCAAAGTATTATCATGAATAATAACCAATTGATTGTCCTTTGTTTTTCGCACATCAATTTCTACCATATCAACACCCATATCAATACAGTTCTGTATTGCCTGTAACGAATTTTCAGGTGCATTCCGCCAGTCTCCGCGATGAGAGATAACCATTATGTTTTTGCTTTCAGAATAATGTAATTCTTTCAGTAATTCGTCAACGGAAGTATTTTTAAGTGGTGTATTTTCTATACCTGCTTGTGAATTTAAAGGCGAATGGGATTCTTTACATGCGTAAAAAAAAACGAAAATGCATGCAATCATTATTAGTATATTTCTCATTGTTTTACGGTTTATTATTCGAAATACCACCATCTAATATTAATTTTCAGACTATAAATAGTCTAAACTGTTTTAAATGGTGTAAAGAGGAAAAAGAAGATATCCAAAAAGTAAAATACAAGTTTTACGCATTTTGCATGGAACTTAACCTTTTAGGATACCTTCTTCTTTTTAAATCTCTTAAGTTATCTTGATGTATGCATATTATCCTTTCCAAACATTGGCCAAGCATCATCAGCTAATCCTTCTGCGAACATTTCTAAGGCATGCAATTTATTATCGTAAGAGCCTATGTAAATTGTGCCATCTGATCCAATAGCTGGTGATGACCAAACATCGCCTCCTGTTAAGAACTTATATTTTAATGTTCCATCAGGATTTATGGCATATACGTGGTTATCCCATGATCCAAAATAAATAACTCCGTTTTTATCAACAGCAGGAGAGGAATTCACAATTGCTCCGGGAGTAGAAAAAGACCAAACTTGAGTTCCCGTAACTGCATTTAATGCTAACAGATTATTTCCTTCTTTAGTTCCTACATATATGGTACCGTTAGCGAGTGCAGGAGAGCATACGGAAATTCTCCCTGTTACAGATATACTCCATTTTTCGGTTCCATCTGGATTTATAGCAAATACAACTCCGGACGAACCTCCCTGATCAACACCAACAATGATTGTTCCATCGGTATCAATTGAAACTCCTGATTGAATATTTCCACCCACAGGGAAAGACCAAAGTAAGGAGCCGTCAGGGTTAATCGCATATAAATTGTCATCATCAGAACCGGCATAAATTGTTCCGTCATTACCAATTGCCGGAGAGGATCTGAAATTTTCTGTTGCTGCAAATTTCCATTTTTCAGTTCCATCTGTATTAAACGCGTATAAATTGTCGTCATCGGAACCTATGTAAACTGTTCCGTCAGCAGCTATAGCAGGTGTTGAATAAATTACGTTACTGCCTACCGGAGATTTCCATTTTTGAGTTCCGTCAGGATTTATCGCATGTAAATTATCATCTTTTGAACCGATATAAATAGTACCATCGCTACCTATAGAGGCAGAAGAATAGGTGTTATCTCCAAATCCATCATAAGTCCATTTTAATGTCCCATTTGGGTTTATTGCATGTAAACTGGTATTGTTTTCGGAACCAATGTAGATTGTTCCATCGGATGCAATTGCGGGTGATTGTGTCTTGATTTGGGCACCTAAATCATAAGCCCATTTTTCTCCCCACACATACAAATCGCTTGTTGTAATAAATGTAAATCCTTGATTGTCAGTAACTGTAAGTTCTATTGTATATTTACCTGGTGCAGTATAGGTGTGTTTTGGCGTTTCGCTTGTTGATGTGTTTGTATCTCCAAAATTCCATACCCAGGAAACAGCAATGCTTTGCGGTAAAAATGCAGGGTTAAAAGCAAATGATATTTCTTCGGTACTCATAGGAGAAACAACGCCTCCGGTAGTAAAAGGGCTGACTTCGCCCGGAGTTGTGGATAAGGCTACTTTTGTTGGAGAAACCTCATCGTCATATACAATTTTTAAATCTATGGTGTATTCTACGTTGTTTTCCAAACCTGTAATTTGATAAACTGTAATATCACTTCCTAACTCAATTGGTGTTTCTCCTCCGGGAATCCACGATAACAGATATCCTGTAATGTCTGTTCTATCAGGCTTTTCCCATTTTGCTATGGCAAATTGATCTCCCGGAAACACATTAAAATTAAGTTGATCAGGTGTAGAAACATCTATTTCGGTTTTGCCGGAAATCCCGACAGATCCGTAAGTCGCTTGTATCGAAAATGTATAGTTTTTTTCTGTTTCCAGACCAGTAATCTCATAGCTGGCAATATCTGATGCTACATCAATTTGCTCTCCGTCGGGAACCCAGCTTATTCTATATCCTTCAGGTGTATCATTTACAGGTTTCGCCCAAGATAAAGTAACTTTTTCATGGCCTTCTACCGCATCAATATTCGTAATTACACCAAGGCTAAAATTAGCTTCGGGTAAATCGTTATCCTGACAACCTATAACAACTACTATAGCTGCAATAAGAGTGAAAATTGTTTTAAATGCTATTTTTTTCATTTTTTAATTGTTTTTAATTTAAGGATCTAAGGGGTCCGAAGCATCTAAATGCAGAACCTCAATTTTAGATGTAAACTCCAAATCAAATTTCGAAAGCCTCTCATATAACTCTAATGGAATATGTTTCATTTCTCTTATTGACCGGGTTTGAAACCTATCTGAAGCGACATATTCGCTATGTGATTCAGATGTACTTACAATGGCTTTTTTATCTGTAGGTATTCCATATCGGAATATCTGCCTCCCAATATTTCGTAAATTAGTTGTTGTGTGTCTTGAATGAGGGTCGACCAATATCCTGTTTTCAGGAATATTGTATTTTTTCATAACATACTTTTTCATTTCAATAGCTTCACTATAGATTGTATGAATGGGACACAAATGACCTCCTGTAAAAGCAAGTAATGGTGCTTTTCCTTGTTTATACAAGTCTACTCCATGATCTGCTCTTTGCATTCCTCCTATGCTAATATTCTCCAAATCTCCATCTGAGTTTGGAGAATCGCCCAATACGAGTATCACAGAATAATTAAAGGCATCAAAATCAATAGTCTTAATGTATTCGCAGGTAGCTTTATTTATGTTTTCTTCCATCGGGAAGTATCTGCCTGCTTCATCACGGCTATTCAACTCCAAAGCTTTTAGTGCTGCTTTTAAAAAAGGCTGAAAAAATAATGTGAATTCACTGTTGTTTAGTTTATCTATTTCGGTATTTAATAAGTTTAGATAGGTCGAACTATTTACATCAAAACTTACTTTATCAATATCCTCATATAAAGGATCAGCACCTGCTATATATACATCCAAAATATTATTGATTCCCTCTACAGCCTCGATAAAAGCCAGTTGTACCAAACGGTAATCATCCGTAACTTCAGAAAACTGTTGAAATGTTCCGGAAGGCCTCATGTGTTTCGATACTAAATCCTGCATTTCAGCAGAATTATCAAGCAAATACTTAAACCTGTCCGACAGGAATTCAATTTCATCTGTATTAAATTTTAGGGCATCTGCATAGTTTTGAGCACTTGGATTTGATGCTTTTGAAATTGCACTTAATCTGGCTTTACTCGTTGCCAGAAACTGGGTAAATACTGGGTCTGTTTCCAGTACTTGGGACATCTTGTTTACTTCTTCAAATAAAGTAAGTAAATAAAAATTTCGGTCTTGTACTTTGGATGAACTCCAAATTAATTCATGATTGGCATTAAATTCTACAATCTGGTTTTTATTCTCTGTTTCGGTTTCAACAGGATCTGCTATTGAAGAACCGCAACAGGTCATAACAAATACTGTTATAAAAATCAAAAAATAATTAATTGCTTTCATACTTAATTAAGTAAAAGGGTGTAAAATAAAGCAACAGTAGAATTATAAAAACGAAACGACTACTGTTGTTTATCTTATGGTTTAATAGCCATTATTTTGTGGAAATATGGAATCGTCATTGATTTTTTCAACTTCGGATTGTGGAACAGGATACAGTAGTTGTGTAGTAAAAATATCCACTCCTATTCCTGATTTAATTTCAGATGTTGCAGCACCCATTCTAAGTAAATCGAACCAACGATGTTCTTCCAAAGGAAATTCTAAAAAACGTTCTTGCAGAATTGCATTTCTAAAACTGGTCTGATCCGAAAGATCTACACTGGTTAAAGGCGTTGTAAAACCAGCCCTGCCCCGAACATCATTTAAATAGGTATATGCGTTACCACTTGTGGTATAAGCTTGTTCGTTGATGGCTTCAGACAACATTAACAGAACATCTGCATATCGTAATAAAATATAATCGTTCCCGTATTTTTTTGTTCCTGCGTCTTCTGCATCTACAAATTTTCCCGGAGCAAACAAACCTCCCACAGCCTGATAATCGAGTAATGCCTTACGAGAATCTGCTAGTTCATAAGCATCTTGTAATTTTTGAGTGAAAGATGATATAGAAATATCACTCAATCCAAACCACAAACCATGCCCTTCTCCATCGATTCCGTTATCAAATCGAATCGAAAAAATAATTTCATTGTTCGTTTTATTTGAAGGATCAAATACATCTGCAACATTATTCAGCAAGCTGTACTCTCCTATTAAATCAGTTAAAATAGTAATTGCTTCAGAATATTTTTTTTCTGTTAACAAAACTTTACCTAACAAGGCTTTTGCTGCGCCAGAAGTTGCTCTCCCAAAATCGTCATAACTATAGCTGTTCGGTAAATTTTGAGATGCAAATTCTAAATCAGCTTCAATGGCTTCATATACCTCATTTACAGGGCTACGTACAATGGTTAAAGATTCTTCTGGTGAAATCTGCGTTAAAACAATTGGCGCCTTTCCCCACAATCTTACAATGTTAAAATAATTGAAAGCTCTGATAAAGCGGGCTTCTGCCTCGTATTGCTTTTTTAAAGAAGTATCAAAATCAACTCCTCCTATTTGATCTGTAATTACATTGCATCTGAATATGCTGTGGTAACAATTTGCCCAGGCACTATTTACTTCTGAATTTGCCGATGTTTCAACAAATTTATTAATATTAAACCTGTCTTGGGTACCCGAAGTAGGAGACGCTAAATCCAGATTATCCGAACGCCATTCTGACATTTCAAAATAAATATCTCCTACTTGGCTTTGCATTTTTGCATAGGTTGCTATTACTGCTGAATTAAAATCGTCTTTTGACTTGTAAAAATCCAAAGAATTTAAATCATCAACAGGAGCAATTTCTACAAAATCACTAGAACAGCTTGTGAATACAAGTGTTGCGATTAAAATATATAGTATTTTTTTCATCATTGTATATTTCTAAAATGACAGATTAATTCCTAAAGAAATGGTAGTTGCTAATGGATAGGTTCCGTAATCTAAACCCGGAGTTAATTGGTTTCCTTCTCTATTTACTTCCGGGTTAAAACCGGAATAATTTGTCCATGTATAAAGATTGTTACCTGTTGCAAAAACTCTGATTTTAGAAAACTTAATTTTTTCAACTATTCTTTGCGGTAAAGTATAGCCTAGAGAAATACTTTGAAGTCTTAGGTAAGAACCATCTTCGATATGCCATGTAGAAGTACGCCCGTTATTCCCTTTCGATTTTCTGTTTGCCCTATTTGTATTTCCATCGCCAGGATTGGCTTCAGATCTCCATCTATTTAACAATTCCCTGGTATTGTTGAAATTTCCTTCGCCATTGGCAATATATCTTCTTTGAAGGTTTAAAATTTCAGATCCATAACTTCCTTGCAAAGCAATATTCAAATCAAATCCTTTGTATCTGAAAGAATTAAAGAAACCATAAGTGAAATCCGGTTGATAATTACCAACAATAGCCCGATCTTTGTTTACATCCAAAACACCATCTCCGTCAACATCTACAAACCTAAAATCACCTACTTCTGCATTTCCAAAATGAGGATATTGGTCTAATTCTGCTTGAGTTGAAAAGATCCCGTCTTGCACCAATACATAATAAGAGCCAACAGCTTCTCCAATACGTGTAATAAAATAGGCATGTCCGGTACCCGATGAAGTTATAATGTCTGCATTTTTAGGGCCTAAGGCTACTACTTTATTCCTATTTGCTGCAATATTAAAATTGCTTGTCCATTTAAACTCTCCTAAATCCGGACTTACTTTTACCGAAAACTCAAATCCTTTATTATTTACTTCCCCTATATTTTGTAATGATCTTGAAAAACCTGTTACCAGAGGAACCGGAACTTCTAATAGCAAATCTTTTGTATTGCTATCGTAATATTCCATAGTAAAACCAAGTTGATGCTTAAAAAGATCAACATCTATTCCAATATTAAACATACTTGTTGTTTCCCATCCAATATTGGCATTTGCAATTTTTTCAGGTTTTAATCCAATTTGCAAAGATGATCCTGTAACGTATTGGTCGCTGTTAAGGGTTGAGATATGTTCGTAGTTCCCTATGTTAAAGTTTCCGGTATATCCAAAACTAGTTCTTACTTTTAGTTCACTTAACCAATCTGTACTTTTTAAAAAATCTTCTTGCGAAATTCTCCACCCCGCCGATACTGAAGGGAAATATCCCCATTTGGTATCTTTTCCAAATCGAGATGAAGCATCCGCTCTGTAAGATGCTGACAATAGGTATTTACTATCGAAATCATACTGAACACGAGCTAAAAAAGAATATAAAGACCATTCACTTTTACTGATATCTATGTCGCTGTTTTCGCTTGGAGTATTTAATACCTGTGCTGCATTTGTACTCGATACAATATCCGGAGTTACTTCATTTTCTGATCTTTGTAAGTTTCTTCTGTTTTTCTGGGCAGTAACACCACCTAAAATATCAAAATGATGAAGATTTATTTCTTTTTTATAATTAACTGTGTTTTCTAAAACCCAATCGTAAATATTTGTAGTACTGATACGTGCTGCTGGATTTGATAGCTGATTGTAGAAATTCACACCCCTTTTTTGTAAGGATGATGGACGATAATATTCACCTTGATACTCATTGTACTTAAATCCGAAAGAAGATTTTAGCTTTAAATCTTTAAGTACTTCATATTCTACAAATAGATTACCAAATAAATTAAAATGCTCAATTTCGTTTGTAATCTCATTTGCTAAAGCTACAGGGTTTAAAATTTCATTGTGCTGATAGTCTGTTCCTAATCTCCAAAGTCCATTTCCTCTAAAATTATAAGTTCCATCTTCATTATATACCGACCATGTTGGAGACATTTTTAATGCCGATGCGACTATTCCATCGTCAAAATAAGGACCAGATGCATTTACTCTATTTTCAAAAGTATAAGATGGACTTAAATTTAAACCAACTTTAAACTTGCCGGAAGTTAAATTAATGTTTGCTCTTATTCCTGTTTTTCGATAATCAGAATTGATTACAATTCCTTCCTGAAACGAATGATTTGCAGAGACAAAATAATTCCATTTTTCATCTCCTCCGCTTACAGACAAATTATAACGCTCTATAGTTGCTGATCTAAAAATAGCATCTTGCCAATCCGTATCTGTTAATCCGGCTTCACCATTTAAATAGGGTAGTAGTTCTTCTGGTGTTTTGTAATATCCTTTTGTCCTGATTGAATTCGGATCATCTGCACTTCCCGTAGGTACTTCAAATAAATATGCAGCATCATGACCGTCTTTAGATAACTGAGCATATTCATAAGCATTCATCATATCTATTTTTTTAGAAACTGATTGAATACCATAGGAACTATTGAAATTAACTTTCATTTCACCTTGTTTCCCTTTTTTTGTGCTAATAAGAACAACTCCGTTACCTCCCCTTGATCCGTATATTGAAGCAGAAGAAGCATCTTTTAATATTTGGATTGACTCAATGTCTTCCATATTTACTACTTCTGTAACCTGACCTGAACTTTCTACCGGTACTCCGTCTACCACGTAAAGTGGAGATGCTCCTGCTGTAATTGTTCCTGTTCCTCTTATTCTTATATCTAACTCTCTGCCAGGCTCTCCTGTGGTTTGCAATACCTGCACACCAGCTAATTTACCTGCTAATGCCTGATCAAAATTAGAAGTTGGAAAATCCTGAATTTCTCCCAGTGAAGCCTGCGCAATAGCCCCCGTTAACTTTATTTTCTTCTGAAAGCCATATCCAATTCGAACAACAACTTCACCCAACATAGCGATATCTTGTTGTAATTGTATACTTACAATACTTTGTTCATTTACGAGAACCTCCTGACTTTTCATACCTATAAATGAAAATGTAAGTGATTCGACAGATACCGGAGCTTCGATACTAAAATCTCCATCAATATCAGTAATAACCCCAAGTGTAGTACCTTTCACTACGACAGAAACTCCCGGCAATGGTTCCCCATTTTCATCAGTTACTGTTCCTGTAATTGTTTTCTTTTGTTCTTGTGTTGTTATTGTTTTTTTGTTGTTTTCCAGTTCTTCTTTTGGTACAATTACGATTACTTTGCCTCTAATTTTGTAGGACATATTTGTCTCTTTGAGACAATGATCTAATATTTCCTCAACAGTAGAGTGTAAAAACTCACAATCGATTGCTTTAAAATCCTCAAGGTCATCGATATTGTAAACAAAAGTAAATTCACTCTGCTCTTTAATGGTTTTAAATACCTCCCTTATGCTAGCTTCTTCAAGCTTAATACTCAGCTTGGAGGTACGCAAATTTGTACTTGCAGAAACCTGAAACAGACATGATAAAATCATTAGTACAGATAAGCCCATAGTTAAAAAAGATTTTTGCACCCATCCTGTTTGGTCAGGCATACGTTTTTTTTTCATAACTTTGAAAAGTTTTAGTTCATAAATTAATTCCTTCGAGAGTGTTAGGAATTTACAGCTAATTCCAAGCGGAAAATGTTGCTGCATTTTCCGCTTTTTTATAATTAATTTCTCATGATTAAAAGTGTATCATTTTGTATTTCAAACTTCACTTTTTTTGTTAATTCCAATATTTCCAGTATTTCATTAAAGTCATCGTATCTTTTTACATCAACCGAAAATCGTAATTTTTTTATTTCAGTATTGGTGTAAACTACATCTATATTGTACCATCTTGATAGATTACTAAATATCTCTTCAAGCGTATTTTCTTCGAATAAAATGCGCCCGTCTTTCCAGGCAATGTACTGATCGACAATTACATTTTTTATTGTAGTTTTTTGATCTGAAACAATAGCTTGTTCGTTAGGCCGCAATTTGTATTCTTTTAGGTTTGCAGTCTGATTGATTGAAACACTTCCACTTACTAAAGTGGTGGTAATGTCTTCGTTATTGTATGCCCTTACATTAAAGGAAGTTCCAAATACATTTACTTTCATTTTTGCAGTTGTTACAATAAAAGGACTTGCTTTATTTTCAGTTACTTCAAAATAAGCTTCTCCTGTTAGCTGCACTTCTCGTTTTACAGAAGAAAATGCGACAGGATATTTTATAACTGTTTCGGAGTTTAGCCATACTTTTGTTCCGTCTGATAGAGTTAACTGATATTCTCCTCCTCTTGGAATCTCTATTGTATTGTATTCTATTTTTAGAGAACGAGATGGCTTTTTTGCAGATTTATAAACGATCTCTTTTTGCTTGTTGCTAATTGTAGTGCCATTGTACGTAGCATTAAAATTCTTTTCTTCATCTAAATTTATACTTGTTCCATCGGCTAATTTAAGAATGGCTTTACTTGTACCGGGATGAATTTCAGTATTGACAGATTTTTGGGGAGTTGTAAGGCTTGGAATTTCCTGGTAAATGAACCAAAAAGCAAATGCAAATGGAATTAGAAGAGCCGCGTAGCGCAGTATTTTTTTATAGGCGTAGATAGAAAGTTTCTTTTTACGGTCAGCAATCTGTTTAAAATTTGTAAATGCTTTGTCTTTATCAAATTCAGATAATATTTTTAATTTTACAGGAATATTGGCATCATTTTTTAATGATTTGTATAGAGTAGGATTGCCTTTATCTTTTTGGAGCCATTCATTAAGAATGGCTTGTTCATTTTTACTTAACTCTCTTTTCCTTTCGGTTAGCAAGAGGTTTACAATCTGATCTGTTTTCTCAAAATTGGTCATATCTAATTACTTCTTATACCATTTTATTAAAAGATTTGGGCTGTTTACAGCCTAAAATTATTAAGGTATAATACCGATACATATTGCTATTCCTGTTAACTCGTAATGTGAGCTGATATAGTGCCGATGTATATTGAGTTGAACTATAGGATTGTTTGCAATTCTATGGTTTATACGAAATAACAATCGGTATTAGGCATTGGAAGCGCACAAATGGTTCATACAAATTAGCAATCGGTGTTATACTATTAAGAAACACAGATGCAGAAGATATGGGTGATGGTGTTCTGTTTTTTTTTACGAAAGGCAGGAAATTACAATGTGTTGGTACAGTTTACCGATTCAACAAATTAATTGATTAGATGTAGTAAAAACAGCAATGCAGGAAGTTCCAGTTCTTCCCGTAAAAAACGGTAAGCCTTTAATTTTAAAGTTTTAACTGTATTTACCGAAACACCTGTTTTTTCAGCAATTTCTTTATTTGAAAGACCTTCCATACTGAGTAGAATAACTCTTTTTCTTTCGGGACCAAGCTTGTTTATTGCAAGGTGTATTTGTCTGTAGTATTCTTCTTCAATAAGAACCTGGTCTATGGATTTGTCATCAATCTTTATATCATGATGATTGATATCAATATTGGACCATTTGGAGTCATTTCTGATTGCATTTAGGCTGGCATTTTTGACAGAAAAAAACAAGTAGGATGTTAATGCTTTTGTAGAATTAAAATTTGAATTACTTTTCCACAGCCTTAAAATAACATCTTGCACCACATCTTCAGCATCTGATTTAGATTTAAAGAAACGGGAAGAGAAACTGCAAAGGGAAGAATAATAATTATCGTATATGTATTCATATCCTTCAAATTTCTTTTGGTTAATTTGTTGAATTATCATTTCCTCGGGTTTGGTCATTTATGCAAGATTAACAGATAAAAATGAAGAACACGTAAATTCAAAGTTATGAAAATGTTTTTTAATTCTTGTTTTTTATGAATTGATTGCATCAGCAAGGAAGGCCAAAGAAAACCATAGTCAGGGACTTACCAACTCTTGATCTGGTTACAGATATGATTGATACTGCATTCGAGATGATCCCAAACAATACAAACACCACTTTTAATTATGATTAAGAGTGGTGATGTCAGCATGTTACCTACAGGCATAAACTTAATAAAAAAGTGTCATACAAAGTATGTCACGAAAGGGGAACTGCCAGGATAATGCAGTTAATAGAAAACTTTTTTGGACTTGTAAAATCTGAGTTGTTATAATTACAAGAATTTAGTTTTATGGAATATTTCCTAAAAGAACTGGAATTGTATATGGAATACTACAATAATATCAGGATAAAAACTCATTTAAACGGATTGAGTCTGGTAAAATACCGAACTCAATCTCATTAATTTATTTTATAACCATCCACCTTTTGGGGTTCATTTCATTACGGGAAGGTCTTAAAAAAATCAAAAATTACAAATCAACTTAGCTAAACTAGGTATAAAAAAACAAAAGAACAGGTATGATAAAACCTATCATCATCAACCAAACACCTCTTCTTTTAAATCCATTTTTCCCTTTTACCATGATGGCTCCT
>JAESUW010000007.1 GCA_016760525.1 Labilibaculum sp. | reverse complement strand
CAATTTTGTTACTTAACATTAATAAATTATTTATTGTGTTTATTCTATTTAGAATGAATTTAACAACAGTAAAATATTATGACTCGGACACAACTGCTTTATTAACAGGCGAATAGCCTCATCGTAAGAATGCGGAAGTTTTTTGTTCAATACTTTTCCTTTTTTATCAACCAGAAAGAATACGGGAATGGCACGGGTAAATATATCTTCATCAGGGAAGCTTGCATCCAGCAACAATTGAATGCCCAAATTTTGGAACACTCCTTTATCGGGTCCTGTGAAATCGAGAAAATAGGAATTCTCTTTTAGAGTATTGGTTGAGACTAATGAATCAACTTCTGCTTTGTTTTTACTCGCTGCAATTAGAATAATTTGATATTCAGAGGTGTCGATATCTTCCTGAAGTTTAGGAAGGGTTTCGGCCAATGTTTCGCGACAACCACTGCACCAGGTTGTCCAAACATATACCAGTGTCTTGTCCTTTTGAGAAATTAAATAATTTAACTTTTTAGAATCAATTATTCTTCCCTTTTCTGTATTATTTGAACAGGAAAATGTTGCTAATAGCAGACCGATGACTAGTAAGAATCTCATGGTAAACAATTTTGTATACTAAAAAATACAACTTTTTATTATTGCTTTATTTCAATACCACCCAATGCAGACCGCGAGAACTCCAAAATGTTATTTCCTTGTACTTGATCACTACGAATTTTTTTTCCAGTTGTATTCATCTTTATTCAATTGATTTCCATTTTTACAAATTGGACAGTAATGAACATATCGTGTTTTAATTGGAAGTACAGAAATAAAAAAGAAGCTGGCAAAAGTGGCATTCTTCTCCAATATCCAGTTGGTTGTGTTATTACAATTGCAGCAATGCTCCTGTGTCCGGCATTGTTGCTGTTCCATTACTTTATCGTTTGCTCCGAAAATGAAGATCATAGTCTAACTTCTATTAAAATTATTCAACTGCCAATTTAATATCCTTCAAAAGTATTTCTTTCTTATTTTGCAATACTGAGGTTCGATACTCCTGCAAAAGGGATTTAATCTCAGAATAACTTTCGTTTTCCAAAACCGGAATTTTATCGGATCCTGTTCTTTCCAAAGCATCAATAACATTGTTAAGCGTCATTTCATTAATATCGAAAGCAGGCTGATAGGCCATTTGCTTATCGGTATCAGTCAGCAATTCGGAAATTAAACCTGCAGTAGTCATATTGAATAGAATGTCACGTACCAGGCGAATTGGCATTTCAAGCCGATGAGAAATATCCTGTGAATGAAGAGGAGCCTGACTTTGTCTAAAATTGTGAACAATTAAGTGAAGAATGTATAAAGTCAATAAACGCTTATAATCGTAAGATATCTGAGTTGTTTCTGCTTCATATTCGTAATTTTCCACATTTTGCTCGGCAAAAGAGATCTCGGCACCAAATAATACTACCAACCAACTTAGCTGCAACCAAATTAGAAACAATGGTAAAGCGGCAAAACTACCGTACACAGCATTGTAAGTGGTTACCATTCCCTGAAACTCGATGTAAAGAACTTGAAATAACTGATAGATTGTTCCGGCAATAATTCCGGCAATCAAGCCCGACTTAAATTTTACATGCGTATTGGGCATGAAGGTATACAACATGGTAAACAGTACCCAAACTAAAAAGAAAGGTGCTAAATTGATTAAAAAAGTAAGGTATGGACCAACTGCTTCAAGCAAAGTATTCCCCGCAGTAAAATCCTTAATCATTGTTTTTAGAACCACAGTTCCAGCACTGGAACCAATCAAAAGGATTGGTGCAAAAATCATAATTGCTGTGTAATCACTAAATTTCCGTCCCCAGGTGCGAGCTTTCTTAATTTGCCACACATCATTAAATGATTCCTCAATATTGCTCAGCATTTTTATTACAGACCAAAATAAAATAACGAATCCCAGACCGGCAATCAATGACCCTTTGGTATTTTCCAACATTTTATTGGCAAAATCAATTAAAAAGTTCAAAACCTCCTGTTGTCCGGATAAATTTTCAACCAATTGATTTTCCAACTTATCATCCAAATCAAATCCTTTCGCAATTCCAAAGGCCATAGCCAACATTGGCACAACCGATAAAATAGAATAAAATGTTAAAGCTGAGGCACGTAACTGACATTTATCCTCGTAAAATCCTTTTATTGCCAACAAATAAATTCGCAACTGACGGATTAAAAAATAACGATGTCCCGACAATTCTTTTAAGCGCATATTCCATACTCCACGACTTAAAAAATTCATTACGATATCGAAATAATTACGAAGGCTCTTCATTTCTTGCTATTTTATGAACGGATTTACAAATTCAAATTTACATAAAAGACAAAGATTTACCAATATTTTCAAAATCTTACCATTTGTATTGAACTCAATAAAGTAAAAAAGCTTTATCAAGTAAGAAATATTCGTCTCTTTTTTTAAGTTTGTAAAAACTTACCTCTTATCACATCATCATGAAAAAAGAAGTTCTAATTATTGAAGATGACTTTTCCTTACAAAAAATCTTAGCAGATTATCTTTCAAATTGTGGATTTCGATGTACATGTGTTGAGCTTATTAAGGAAGGTAAATCTCTTTTCGATAAAAAATTTTTCCATATCGTACTTCTTGATTTAGGACTGCCCGATGGTGATGGATTGGATTGTATCTCTTTTATCAAATCAATTTGGGCTGATACAGGTGTGATCATTATCTCTGCTCGTGATAAACTCGAAGACCGGGTTGATGGTCTTAATTTAGGTGCTGATGATTATTTAGTAAAACCATTTCACCTTTCAGAACTAAATGCTCGAATTAATGCGCTTTTGCGGAGGAACCTTCAACCGGAAAATCAGGTTTTAAGCTTTGGCGAGATCGAAATTGATACTTTCTTTAATCAAGTAAAAATAGGGAACGAACAAATAGATTTTAGCCGTAAAGAATTTGATTTACTGCTGTATTTTATCGAAAACAAAAATAGGGTTCTTACTAAAGAGAGCTTATTTGAACACGTGTGGGGCGAGAACTCGGTTTTTATGGATAACTCCGATTTTATTTACACGCACATCAACCGCTTACGAAATAAAATTAAAAAAAGTACAGGTGACAACTACATTAAAACAGTACATGGTTTCGGCTATAAACTCGATATTCATTAAATATGAAACTTCTTACAAAAATTAACAGATCCTACCTGAAATATGGACTTTTGGTATTTCTTATTGCTGATGTGATCATTATTTTAATGATTAATTACATTTTAAAAGATGAAATAGATCAACAGTTAAGGCTGGAGACTAAAGAAATTGTCCGGAATTTAGAAGAAACAGGAAATTTTCAAAATATCTATCCAACTGCAATAGCACAAAAAACAGATAAAAGTGAAGAAAAAGTCTATCAGCCTAAGGATACTATAATTTATGATGCGATTCAGGATGTAATGATTCCATTTCGGGAATTTTCAAAAAGTAAAATCATCAATGGCATCAATTATCGAGTTACCACAAGGCATATGTTAATGGAATTCAATGATATTTTTGCACTTTTTACGGTGCTAATCTCTGTTGTTCTTTTTCTTGTCTTCTTAGGTTTTTTATTGTTTACTCAAAAGCTAAATACAATGCTTTGGGAAACCTTTAACAAGAATATAGAAAGATTACGATCTTACTCTTTTAATTCTCCTTCTAAATTGGAATTAACAGCTACCGGAATAAATGAATTTGATGATTTAAACCACGTCCTTTCAATGATGTCTAGTCGTTTGGAAAAGGACTATACAGCAACTAAAGAATTCTCGGCTAATGCCGCTCACGAACTGCAAACTCCTCTTGCTGTTATTCGAAATAAATGTGAAAATTTATTCTCAAACTCAAAACTGGATAAGAATACAATCGAAACCATCCGAGAGATTTATCTCTCAACAGATAAACTTTCCGGCATTACCAAAGCATTACTCCTGCTTGCAAAAATTGATCATGGACAATTCAATGAAAAAGATCATGTTTCTCTTAATCAAATTTTCAAATATTGGATAAATTCATTCATCGATGTAATACAAGATAGAAACTTAATTGTTTCAATTTCAGCTACGGATAATTGCCAATTACTGATGGATAAGAGATTAGCGAATCTGCTGATTCAGAATATTTTTGCAAACTCAATAAAACACAGCAATATTGGTGAAGAAATATCTATTTGTCTTGCTAAAGATTATTTCACAATTACCAACTCGGGTGAAAAGGCCATCAATCAACCCGATATGATCTTTAATCGTTTTTATACCGAAAGCCAAAATATTGGATCGACAGGAATTGGTTTGGCCATTGTAAAAAAGATAGCAGACCATTACAAAATTGATATTAATTATTCATTTAAGGATTTTAAACACTTATTTACATTCAAGTTACAGGATTGTTAGCTTTTTGTTAGAATCAGGTTGTTTTTTTGACCCATATTATAATTTATAAAATATGAAGTTCAAAAACATCCTGCGCAGTCGATTTGGTGGTCTTGTAATATTTAGTTTTATTTTCCTGGCCATTTCTTTTCTCATCCGAACAATTCTATTAATTACTGATCTGCAAAATGCAGATCTAAACTTTATACGATTTATCCAAATTTACAGCATAGGCTTATTTTACGATTTGGTAACCATTTCCTACTTTATCGTTCCATTTACAATCTATTTGCTGTTTATTCCCGATAAAATATTTAACTCCAAAATTCACCGTTGGATTTCATATGCATTTTTCATTACAAGCATTGGTATTCTTGTTTTTTCGGGAATTGGCGAATGGTTCTTCTGGGAAGAGTTCAGTGTACGATACAATTTTATTGCTGTTGATTATCTGGTTTATACTCACGAAGTTATTTCCAATATTCGCGAATCCTATCCAATGCCAATGATCATTGTTGGAATGTTATTGGTTTCAGCAGGAATTTTTGCTCTTGTTAAAAAACATTTCGACCCTATCTTCCATTCAAAATCCCGTTTTGTTTCACGCCTTGGCACAGGTCTTATTTTATTAACTCTTGCTCTCACGGCATTTTTAACAATCAATAAAAGTTCGGCTGAAATAACCGAAAACACTTACTCCAATGAATTGGCTCACAATGGAATCTATCAAATATTCTCGGCCTTTAGAAATAACGAATTGGATTACAAATCATTCTATCAATCTTTGGATGACAGAGAAGCTTTTACGAATCTGCGTAAGCTAATTAAAACCTCGAACAGCGAGTTTTTAAGTGACAATGTGTTCGATATACGAAGAAAAATAAGCTATCCGGGCAATGACAAGAAATACAATGTAATGATGATTACCGTAGAGAGTTTAAGTGCATCCTTCTTTACAAAATTTGGTAATAAAAATAACATCACTCCCAATATGGATACAATTGCCTCTCAATCCCTTTTCTTCACTAATTTTTACGCTACCGGTACAAGAACAGTTCGTGGAATGGAAGCTTTAACTCTTTCTCTACCTCCAACACCTGGTTATTCAATTGTAAAACGGCCAAATAATGAAGGCTTGTTTACTCTTGGAAGTGTTCTTAAATCAAAAGGATACGATACCAACTTTATTTACGCTGGAAATGGTTACTTCGACAACATGAACTACTTTTTTGGTAACAGTGGTTATAAAATTGTAGATAAGGCTGATTTCGAAAAAAACGAAATTAGTTTTGATAATGCTTGGGGCGTATGTGATGAAGATTTGCTTGCCAAAGCAAGCCAGGTTGCGGATAAGGCATATGCCAAAGGAAAACCGTTCCATAATTTCATCATGACAACTTCCAATCATCGTCCTTATACTTATCCTGATGGAAAAATTGATATTCCTTCACATACCGGAAGAAATGGAGCGGTAAAATACACCGATTTTGCCATTGCCAAATTTCTTAGGGAAGCCAAAAGTCATCCATGGTTCAACAACACCATTTTTGTAATTGTTGCAGACCATTGTGCTTCAAGTGCAGGAAAAACCTCTCTTCCTGTAAATAAATATCACATTCCATTAATTATTTATGCCCCGCATATTATTCAGGCATCTGAAAATAACGCTTTGGCTTCCCAAATAGATTTAGCTCCGACCATAATGGGACTTTTAAATATGGATTACACATCCAAATTTTTTGGCAAAGATATTCTATTGGAAAACCCAAATCGGGCCCTACTTGGCACCTACCAAAAAATTGGTCTTTTAAGAAATGAACAATTAACGGTTCAAGTACCTACCAAACGTACCGAAGCTTATCGCATTACAAAACATGATCAGGAAATTGACTCGTTGAATAAGCAGGAGCTAAAAGATGCAATTACCTACTATCAAACAGCAAGCTATCTGTTTAATAATAAGCTATATAAATTTGATTGATTGCTTATTTCCAGTAATTCTCAATCAAGAGATGTCCGTTTTTTTTAAGGTGTCGGCATTGAAAATATAAGATCGCTTCAAAATATTGGATTAACAGGAATTGGTTTGTCCATTGTAAAAAAGATAGCGGACCATTATAAAATTAATATTAATTATTCATTTAAGGATTTTAAACATTTATTCACATTCAACTTAAAGAATTGTTAGATTTTTGTTAGATCCGTTGCAGACTTTTATTCTATGTTTTTTATAGGAACCGAGTATTTAACAGACTACCCAATGTATCAACCAAATGTAAAGTATGAATTAACCATTATTGTTCCTGTTTATAACGAGGAAGATAATATAAAGCGTGTAAAAGAAGACTTTACAGCCTATTTTGCAAGCTCAAAATATGCTTCAAAAGTCCTGTTTGTAAACGATGGATCATCTGACGGAAGTCAAAAAATAATTGAGGAAATTTGTAAGGATTCTAATCAGTTTTCATATTTGGAATTGAATAAAAATCATGGTTTAAGTACTGCAATTAAAGCTGGTTTTGATAATACCACAACTCCTTTTGTAGGCTACATCGATTCAGATCTTCAAACCACTCCATTCGATTTTGATTTGTTGATGGAACATCGAAATGAGTTTGCTTTAGTAACAGGAGTTCGTCAAAATCGTAAAGACAGCTTTGTAAAAAACATGAGCTCTAAAATTGCAAATGGCTTTCGCAGATACATGACAAAAGATACTGCCGAAGATACAGGATGTCCGTTAAAAATAATGAAAACCGATTACGCTAAAAAGATGCCTTTCTTTACTGGAATGCACCGCTTTATTCCTGCTCTTATCATGTTACAGGAAGGAGAAATAAAGCAAATACCGGTTCGCCATTTTCCTAGAATTGCCGGTGAAGCCAAATACCATCTTTTTAATCGTTTGGTGGGTCCGTTCAAAGATTGTTTCGCTTATCGCTGGATGAAAAAACGCTACATCAATTACGAAATTATTTCTCATAACTAATGGACAGTATATATATTTACGCCGTTGGATTTATTGCACAAGTTTTATTCTCTGCCCGATTAATTGTGCAATGGATAAAATCTGAAAAAGCTGGAAAAACATTATCTCCGTTATTATTTTGGCAACTCAGTATTCTGGCTTCCTGGATGCTGTTTATTTATGGTTTACTGCGCGATGACTTTGCAATTATTATTGGACAAGTAATCGCTTATTCCATTTATATCAGAAATCTGCATATTCAGAACAATTGGAAGAGTCTTCCAATTATAACAAGGATAATTGCTATAACAACCCCTGTTGTTGTTTTGCTTTTTATGCTGAAAAACTGGGGATTCCATTATCAGCAGTTATTTAAAAATGAAGATATTCCAACACTCCTGTTACTTTGGGGTGTAGCCGGGCAAATTACGTTTACCTTCCGTTTTGTATATCAATGGATATACTCTGAACGCAAAGGAGAATCGGTACTTCCTATGGGATTTTGGATCATCAGCATCATCGGATCGATCATGATATTGTTTTATGCCATTTACCGAAGGGATCCTGTTCTTTTCTTTGGTCAGGGTTTTGGCCTATTGGTTTACTCCAGAAACATTGTGCTTATCCGAAAACAATCTCACAAATTAGATCACTAAACTCAGATAAAAATGATTCAACGTCTTCTATTTGAGAACAAAACTTCCGTTCATATTCTCTTTTTACTGATTGTGTGCTATTTTGCATTTTTCTACGCAAACAGTAGTTTTTTTGTAAATATCATGGAAGCTAGAAACTTTGTGACAGCCCGTGAAATGATCGAAAAAGGAAATTGGCTGATACCAACAATGAATGGAGAATTACGTTTGGCAAAACCACCACTTCCTACTTGGATTACGGCATTATTTGGAAGTTGGTTTGGAATAGAAAATGTTAGCATGCTGCGGTTTCCCGCTGCAATAATCAGTTCACTTATGGTGTTACTGATGTATTTCTTCACCATCTCCTTAAATAAAAATAAAATAGCAGCTTTATGTAATAGTCTTGTTTTAGCCACCAGTTTCTATATTGTGTATATGGGAAGAACGGGAACCTGGGATATTTACTGTCATAGTTTTATGCTTGGAGCTATTCTCTTTTTTCACAAAGCATGGAAAACAGAAAATAAAAACCGGGGATTATTTATAGTTGCTGGTATTCTATTGGGTTTATCTTTTTTAAGCAAAGGTCCGGTTGCATTTTTTGCCCTTTTAATTCCATTTCTAGTTGCCTATGCCTGGGTATACGATGGAAAAGTAATTCTACAAAAATGGCAACCACTTTTATTAGCCATTGGAATATTTATTGTAATCAGCTTTTGGTGGCCTGTCTTTATCTCTTTCACTCATGCAGAAGAAGCTGCTGCGATTGCTAAGCTGGAATCCGGCTCATGGATGAATCGACATGTTCGTCCATTTTATTACTATTGGAATTTTCCTATTCAGTCTGGCATCTGGACACTTGTCATTTTCTCCGCATTACTTTTCCCATATGCCTTTAAACGATTCGAGGCCAAAAAAGAATACAAATTTGCATTAATATGGACCCTTACATCTGTTGTTTTACTGTCTCTTATTCCAGAAAAAAAGGATAGATATTTACTTCCTGTATTAATTCCAAGTGCTTTATTAGCCGGCCAATTATTACAACACTTATTTCAGGTATTTAAGAACAAAACAGCCAATAAGCAGGATCATATCATTTTTGGCGCTAACCTCTGGCTAATAGCCATTATTGCCCTTGTTATGCCTGTTGTAGTTTTTATCTTTTTTTATCGAGACAATCAGATTTCTCTAACAGCATTTATACTCTTTAGCCTGCTTTCCGAAATTGTTTTTCTGCTTCTGCTAAAGGCCTGGAAAAACAGAAACGTTTTAAACATGCTTATCGGAATGGTTAGTTTAATGCTTCTTACTGAACTCTTTGTAATTCCAAATATCGATGATCTGCTCAACAAAAACCCTGATTTTCGAAACATTAGTGAAGTTCGGCATAAACCAAAACTTAACTCATTAAATTATTACAGTATTGGGGAATATGGTTTTAGAATAGAGCTTGTATATGAAGTGGGTAAGAAAGTAAAAATATGGAATCCTAAAACAAGTCCTGAGTTTCCTGAAAAGGGTTCGTTTGTCGTTTTTTCTACCGAAAATCCTAATGAATTGTTTTCAGAGTTTCAGCTTCAGAATATGGAGATTGAAATTATTGAGCACTACAATTACAATCGCCATAGAAAAGGGAAAAGACGAAACAAAGAACATTTTCAAAAATACGTTTCAATAATTTATCCTAATCAAAGGTAGCTGTAATTGCGAGTCATTCAGCTATTTAAAAGTGGAGTTATACCAAATTGGCCACAAGTAAATAGCTTTAAAAAATCAATTTGGATTATATCGTTTTTTACATTATGGATACTCTCATACAAATTGATAAGGAATTATTGCTGTGGTTAAATAGTTTTCATACCCCCTTCTGGGATGTGATTATGATGATTTTTACAAGGAAAGAATTCTGGATTCCATTCTACATGATATTACTTTATCAGATTTATAAATTCAGAGGAAAAGAAGCTTTGTTGTGGATTATTGGCTTGTTCGTTTTGATTGCTTTGTGTGATCAGATTTCCACGCAATTATTCAAACATGTATTTGAACGCTTTCGACCAAGTCATGATCCAAGTTTGCAAGGGATTATTAATTTAGTTGGTAATTATCGAGGAGGCAAATATGGCTTTGTATCTTCACATGCAACAAATTCTTTTGGGTTTGCTATATTTTCATCACTCCTGTTTAAAAATAAACTTTACACCTTTTTTATCTTCATCTGGTCTTTGCTTATCATCTACTCCCGCATCTATCTGGGTGTTCACTTTCCTGGAGATGTATTAGGCGGAATACTATTAGGACTATTGATAGGTTATGGTGTTTATCGTCTTACAAAATGGGGGATTTCAAAATACAAATTATCAAATATAAAGGTAGGGCAAAAGCTTAAAAATATCGATTACAGAAGCGTTTGGTGGATTATTGGAGTCGCTTCAGCAGAAGTCCTTACAATCTGTTTGGTTGTTAGAAAACTACTTAAATATGGATTGTTTTAAGTACAAAATATCTATCGGTAATTAGTCCTAAACAAACACCACCTAATTAACATAAAAGTAATTTGCAATGAGATCAATATTAGTCACAGGATGTGCCGGTTTTATAGGTTCTCACCTAACTGAAAAGCTTTTAAAGCAAGGATATAAAGTTATTGGGATCGATAATTTCGACACTTTCTACCCGAAAAAAGTGAAAGAAGAAAATCTAAACACTTTTATTCAGAATCCCTCTTTTGCATTTCACGAACTGGATTTACGGATTGATTCGAGTCTGGACTGTATCGAAGATCAGATTGATTTGGTGGTGCATTTGGCGGGTAAAGCAGGGGTTCGACCTTCGATTGAAGATCCGCAAGGATACATCGACAGTAATATTTCTGCAACTAGAAATGTATTGGATTTCATGCGAAAAAAAGGAGTTATAAAACTGGCTTTTGCATCTTCCTCATCGGTTTACGGCAACAACAAAGAAGTTCCTTTTTCAGAAAGCCACAATGTAGATCATATCATTTCTCCTTATGCTTTTTCAAAAAAATCCTGTGAAGTTTTAAACCACAGCTATCACCATTTGTATGATTTAGATATCATTAACATGAGATTTTTCACTGTTTTTGGTCCGCGTCAGCGTCCTGATTTGGCCATTCACAAATTTCTGAAACTATTTCGAAATAAGCAGCCTATTCCTATGTTTGGCGATGGTTCAACTGCAAGAGATTACACCTACATTGATGATACAGTAGAAGGAATTGTAAAAAGCTGCAATTATCTTTTCAATCACGAACAGGTTTTTGAAACTATTAATTTGGGGAACAGCTACCCAATTCTTTTACGTGATATGATTGATATCATTGCCAAAACTGCCAAATGCAAACCCCAAATTAATCATTTGCCTATGCAAGCAGGTGATGTGGATCAAACTTATGCAGATATTTCCCGTGCAAAAGAACTAATTGGCTACAATCCAAAAGTCAGCTTCGAAGAAGGAATTAAACGCTTTGTTACCTGGTTCGATAATAAAGAAATCAGACAAAAATTAATACATAAAAAAGAAAGTGTCCGAAAAATAAAGTCTCACTTAAAAACGTCATGTTGAGCGATCCCGATTGCTACCGGGATCAGAATGACAATAAAACAAAACTTTTCGGACACCCTCTTTTCATATTTATTTGATCTGTTATCGAAATTATAACATTCCTTTAATTTCGTCTTCAAAAGCTTCTGGAGCAATATTCGGCTCAATTCGTTTTACCACTTTTCCATTTCTATCGATAAGAAATTTAGTGAAATTCCATTTGATACCGTTTCCTGCATAAATTTCAGGAAATTTTTCACTGATAAATCTCTTGAATTTTTGTCCTGATTCTGAATTATCAAAACCTAAAAATGGTTTTTCTTCGGAAAGCATTTTATAAAGAGGATGAGCATTTTCTCCACGAACTTCAATTTTTTCGAACATTGGAAAGCTCACGCCGTAATTTTTCTCACAAAAAGCAGCAATTTCTTCCGATGTTCCAGGTTCTTGTTTCAGGAACTGATTACTCGGAAAACCCAAAATAACCAAACCTTGATCTTTGTATTTCTGATACATCGCTTCCAAACCTTTGTATTGTGGTGTTAAACCGCATTTACTTGCCGTATTAACAAGCAAAACAACTTTCCCCTTATACTGACTCAAATTAACTTCATCTCCGGTTAAAGAAGCCATTTTAAAGCCATACACGTTCTCTTTTATACATTTTTCTTTTGAACAACATTCCTTCTTGCAGGCTTTCTTTTTTTCTGTTTGTGCTATTGTCTGAGTAGATACCAGACTTGCAGCAAAAATTAATAGTAAGGCAATTCTTTTCATTTCAAGTATTTTAATTGTTTGTATTGCATTTCGAAAAAATCCTTTGTGATTTTATGTCGCGTGCGATACAAATATAAATTTTTTATTTACTCTTAACTAATAAAAAATGTTAAATGCCTGTTAATTATAAATTTGAATTCAAAACAGCTAAGTTATTGCATGTGTTCAATCACTTCTTTAGCTATCCATTCAGGTGTTATATCGACCATACATTGCTGATAAACCTCTTGAGAACATTTTCCTGAACCATCTTTTGTACATGGACGGCATTTCATATCTACTTCCAGAGTTTTAATGTGTTCTCCCGTTGTAAATCCAAATGCTGTTGGGCCCATTAAGGATAAGGCAGGAGTACTAAACTTATCTGCTGCATGCAAAAACCCCGTATCACCGGAAATTACCAAGTTTGATTTCTGCACCAAATAACAGGATTCCAGTAAATTTGTTTTTCCACTCAGGTTCAGTACTCTTTCTTTTGCAACAGCCTCTATTTCATCACAGAAAACATCATCCGGACCAGCCAAAATCATAAAATGATAATCTGGCAATTGCTGCACCAATTTTTGCCAGTGAGAAACCGGCCAACGTTTCATCCTCCAGGCTGCAGAAGGAACCAAAGTAACCAATTTGGATGGTTCACCCTTTAGATTTGCAAAAACCTTCCCGTCCATTTTCTGCTTTAACTCTTCAGGAAAATACCAATTGGTATTGACTTTTGAATAATCAGTTAAACCCCATTTTTCAAGTGGTTTTCGATACGAAAGCATTCCTTTAAAAGGCATTGGAAAACGATCAATACCTAACTTGAACAACAAAATTCTTTTGATTCTATCTTTACTTCGCATGGTATACTTAGCTCCAATGCCAAACCAACGTTTCCATCGTGGCACCAAAATAGTTTTTAGTACAATCGATCGGATATTGCTATGCGCATCATAAACGTAATCGAACTTTTCCTTTTTAAGCTCTTGTGCCTGCTTTAAAAGACCCTTAAATCCCTGACCTCTATCAAATCCCCAGACTTTGTAAATACGCTGATCCATAGCCAAAAAAGAAGACATATCCTTTCGGGCAATCCAATGTATTTCAGCATCCGGATAATGGTTTAAAATACCATCAACAGCTGTCATGCATTGAATAATATCACCTATGGAAGAAAATCGAATGATTAGGAATTTTTTAGGCATGCTAATATCGAATAAAAAGTAAATAAACCAGTTCTTGTTTGGCACAAAGAAATTTGCACTTACAAAAGTAAAAAATCAAATGCGAACCCAAAAAAAAGCCCGGAATGATTTCCGGGCTTCTTATTATTCTATTCACTGGTGACTATTCCCAGCAATTATTATCTATTTATCTGCCAATACCGAAATCATATTTTTCTTACATTCAACAACACCTCCGTTGACTTCAAAGAAAATTTCATCTCCTCCAACTGGTTTCAGTTTAATCATTCCTTTCACCAGAGTAGAAACGATTGAAGCATGATTTTTCAATATCTCAAAAGATCCATCTTTTCCTGGCAGCTGAACCAATTCAACTTCTCCGGAATACAAACTCTTTTCGGGCGTAACAATTTCCAAATGCATAATTAAAAATTATAAGTTGCAAATACTTCAAGTAATTTAAGCACTTTTAATGCTTATTCTTGTTCTGCTTCTGCTAACAATTTTTCACCTTTTTCAATGGCTTCTTCAATTGTACCAACAAGGTTAAAGGCTGCTTCAGGATATTGATCAACTTCTCCATCCATAATCATATTAAAGCCTTTAATGGTATCTTCAATGGAAACCAAACATCCTTTTAAACCGGTAAATTGTTCCGCAACGTGAAATGGTTGTGATAAAAACCGCTGCACACGACGAGCGCGATGTACAATCAGCTTATCTTCTTCAGAAAGCTCTTCCATACCCAAAATTGCAATGATATCCTGCAATTCTTTGTAACGCTGAAGAATCTCTTTTACATCTGTAGCACATGTATAGTGAGCTTGACCAACAACATCTACAGTAAGAATACGGGAAGTAGAATCCAATGGATCTACTGCCGGATAAATACCCAGTTCAGCAATCTTACGATTTAGTACCGTTGTTGCATCCAGGTGAGCAAATGTTGTAGCCGGAGCAGGGTCAGTCAAGTCATCCGCAGGAACGTAAACCGCCTGTACAGATGTAATTGAACCTCTTTTTGTTGAAGTAATTCTTTCCTGCATTACACCCATCTCTGTTGATAGAGTTGGCTGATATCCTACAGCAGAAGGCATACGCCCAAGCAATGCCGAAACCTCTGAACCAGCCTGAGTAAATCGAAAAATATTATCTACAAAGAAAAGAATATCACGTCCTCCTGATTTTTCATCTCCATCGCGTAAACTTTCCGCAACAGTTAGTCCGGAAAGCGCAACACGGGCACGTGCTCCTGGTGGTTCATTCATCTGTCCAAAAACCAGAGATACCTGAGAGTTATCCAAAGCCTTTTTATCAACTAAAGAAAGATCCCATCCTCCCTTTTCCATATCTTTTTCAAACGCTTCTCCGTATTGAATTACCCTTGATTCGATCATTTCACGAAGCAAGTCATTTCCTTCACGGGTACGCTCACCAACACCGGCAAATACGGATAAACCGTCTTGACCAACGGCAATGTTATTTATTAATTCCTGAATCAATACTGTTTTACCAACACCTGCACCTCCAAACAAACCAATTTTACCACCTTTTGCATATGGCTCAATAAGGTCAATTACTTTAATTCCGGTAAAGAAAACTTCTGATTCAGTACTTAGCTGATCGAATGCCGGAGGAATTCTATGAATCCCATTTCCACCTTCTTTACTAACAGGTCCAATTCCATCAATGGTTTCTCCAACAACGTTAAGCAATCTACCTTTAAGTTTGTCTCCGGGAGGCATCATAATAGGCGAACCTGTTGCAATTACATCCATTCCACGGCGTAAACCATCGGTTGAATCCATTGCAATGGCACGAACAGTGTTCTCACCAATGTGTTGCTGACATTCAACAACCAAATTTTTACCATTTTCAATCACGACCTCTAAAGAATCGTAAATTTCAGGAAGCTTGGTTCCTTCCTTATCAAAACTTACATCGATAACAGGTCCGATAACCTGTACAATTTTACCTGTATTTTGTGACATTTACATTAATTTTTTGGATCATTACTCTCGCATGACAACAAATTTAAAATTTTTTGCCAATAAAGGAGAATCTTATCTGAAAATTTAACATTCTTAAACAGAACGATTAACTAAACCCTTCACCAAAGTATAGAGTTCCTTTTTCATTTCGGCTGCAACATTCACTTTATCCAAGTATTCCAAGCACAAAGAAAAATAGTTTTCTATTTTTTTCTGAGAATATTTACGAACATTTAATTGCTCATAAATAACTCTTACAGCTTTTATTTTTTCTTTCGGATTAAAATCTTTTGCTGTTATCCAGGATTTTAATTCTTTTTCAACATCTCCTGAAGCAGTTTCCAAGGCTTTGATTAAAAGAAAGGTTTTCTTATTGGATAGGATATCCCCACCAATTTTCTTTCCGAAAACGGCCTCATCACCAAAAACATCTAACAAATCATCCTGAAGTTGAAATGCCATTCCAAGATTCACTCCAAAATGATATAGTAATTCAGAATCGGTTGAGCTGGCATCGCCCATTATTGCTCCCATTTTAAGACTTCCACCTAACAGAACTGCTGTTTTCAATCGAATCATATTAAGGTACTCTTCAATTTCAACATCATTTCTATCCTCAAATTCCATGTCGAACTGCTGACCTTCACAAACCTCTAAAGCCGTTTGATTAAACACGGTAAGCACACCACGCAAGTATTTGTCTTCGCAAGATCCAATGTATTGATAGGCCTTAATAGACATGGCATCTCCGGAAAGGATGGCTACATTACTGTTCCATTTTTCGTGCACAGTTTTCTTACTTCTTCGTATTGGAGCATTGTCCATTACATCATCGTGCAAGAGCGTAAAATTGTGGAATATTTCTATTCCAATAGCGGGCAAACAAACTTTTGAAAGGTCATCCTTGTATAAATTGGCACCAAAAAGTACCAATATAGGACGAAGTCGTTTACCTCCAATGTCCAAAATATATTTCATCGGTTCGAAAAGACCTTCCGGAGGAGCGGAAAACTCCAGGCCATCTATCTCTTTTTCAATGATTTTCTGAAGTTCATTAAAACTATGCATGATTTAAAAACAATTTTAGTGCGTATTTTATACAGCTGACTAAAATATAAAAAAAATCAATTCACAAGGCTCTCTTTTTTCTCTTTGTTTTCCGTAGTCGCAATTCTAAGATCATCCAGTTCAATATCTTCTTCTTCATCGAAAATTTGAAGCAGAGGTTCTTTGAATGAACGATTAGTAATAAATTTCTCAAGAGTTAGTAATAATGATGGCAATAATATCAGATTAGAGAGTAATGCTGAAAATAAAGTTACAGACACCAATATCCCTAAAGAAACGGTTCCTCCAAAATCGGACAGTACAAAAATACCAAATCCAAAGAATAGGATAATAGAAGTGTACATCATACTTTGACCTGTTTCACGCAGAGCCAGAACTACTGATGAACGAATGCTCCAATTGGTTGCTTTCAACTCTTGACGGTACTTTGCCAAATAGTGAATTGTATCGTCGACAGAAATACCAAAGGCAATACTAAACACAAGGATTGTTGATGCCTTAATCGGAATTCCGAAAAAGCCCATTAAAGCGGCAGTAATTATCAAGGGCAGAAGGTTAGGCAATAAAGCAACTACAACCATTCTTTTAGAGGAAAACATCCATGCCATGAACGACGCAATTAGAAAAATTGCCAAAGCAAGACTAATAAAAAGGTTTTTAATCAGATATTTATTCCCTTTAAAAAAGATAATGCTAGATCCTGTTACGTAAACATTGTATTTGTCCTCAGGGAAAATATTACTTACATGTGCCAGAATTTTTTTCTCCATTTCCTCCATTCTTGTAGTTCCGATATCTTTCATTCTGAAACTCATTCGGGTAAGTGACTGAGTAGAATCCACAAAAGTGCTAAACAACTTAGAATCGTCACCCGTATCGGCCTTGGCCAAATAAGACATAATTACATTTCGGGTCTGACTACCAGGTAACTTATAGTATTTCTCTTTGCCATTGAAGTATGCTTGATTGGCAAATTTTGCCGCTTCAACAATCGAAACAGAAGAGGAAATTTCAGGATATGAACTTAAAGTATCGTTAAAAGCATTTAATCGTTTTAAAGTGGATAACTTTAGGATTCCTGCCTTTTTCTTAGTTTCAACCATCACTTCCAATGGCATAATTCCATCCATATTTTTCTCGAAGAATTTCAAATCCTGAAAAATCACGTTGTCATGCGGCAGATCATCAACCATATAACCGGTACTCTTCATTTTGCTGATTCCAAAAGCTCCAAGAACAAGAAAAATAATACTTACTGTATAAACTATGGTACGACGATTCAATACAATCTTCACTAATTTATCAACAAACCAAACTGTCAACCTATTATCTAAATGACGTGTCGCCTTTTGATCCGGAGGATTTAAGAAACTAAATATGATTGGAATCAATAGTAAAGAAAGAACAAAAACCACCATGATATTTAAAGCGGCAATCACACCAAACTCTTTTAATATCTGACTTGAAGTCACAATAAAAGTGGCAAAACCGGACGCTGTAGTTAAATTGGTTAAAAATGTTGCGTTCCCAATTTTTGAAACTACGCGTTGCAAGGCTTTTATTTTGTTGTTATGACGAATATATTCTCCGTGGTATTTATTGATGAGAAAAACGGAATTCGGAATCCCTATCACAACCAGTAAGGGAGGAAGCATTGCTGTAAGCAATGTAATTTTGTAATCGAACAAAACCATGGAACCTACTGCCCAAATCACACTTAAACCAACTACCAACATGCAAAAGAACACTACTTTAAAGGAGCGAAAGAACATGAACAAGATAATTGCGGTGACTAAAAGAGAAAGGTAAATGAACATGTTCATCTCCTTTTTAATCATCTGCGCGGTAACCACTCTAATATAAGGTAGTCCCGAGTATTTCATTTCCAACTTGTACTTCGCAGTAAAACGGTCGGTAATTTCACGCACCTTAACAACCATAGGCTCGCGCGCTTTCGAATTAATAATTCTCGCGTTTACCGTAATTCCCATTAAAAATGTATTGCTCTCCTTATTAATTAAACTGCCTTGGTAAAATGGCAATGATTCTGCAATAGCAGCAAGACTATCCAACTCCAATTGCGAACTTACTTTTTTGGGAAATATCGATTGAAATTCAAACCTTCTCGCTTCTTTATTTTTGTTGATATTATAAGTATGAGCAATGGAAACAACTGCATCAATTCCATCCAAAGCTTTCAAACTGTCTCCTAAGGCAATCCAATCATTGAATTTATCAAGCTGGTAAAATTCCGGATCCTGAACCGCAAAAAACATTACATTTCCTTCTTGCCCAAAAGTATTTTTGAAACGTTCGTATTCAACCGATGCAGGATCATCATCAGGCAGAAGTGCAGCATACTGATAGGACATCTCCACAAATTGAGCTTTGTAACCCATAAATATTGTGATAAGTCCAATTATCACCAAAAGTAAAATTCTATTCCTAAGAATTAATCCTGCAATTCTATTCCACATACTATTATCCTGCTAAAGAGATATCTTTTTATTATAGATTCCGGCGAAAATACGACATATAATCATTTTTTCAAAAGATGATCACTATGTAGAATCCAAATACACTTATTTTGGTAAAAATAACAAATAAAATTACGGAAATTGATTGAAAGCAGCTGGGTTTTAACAAATTAATTACAAAAATATGTTTTGTATTTGATGGAAACCTCTCACTTATTTGAAAATTTCAATGCAAAATTGAAGAAAATAAGCTCTTTAAATACAAAAATAAGTCGTAATCAACTTATTTTCAGCCTTGTTTTTTAACGTTAAAAATCTATAAATAATACATTCAGTCATTTTTTGTAACAATTTATTAATCTTATTTTTACTTTTTCTTAATACTCAATTAACATCAAAAAAAATTAGAGAATTTGTAAATATCTTCTATTTTTGCCGACTTAACGGGTACTAATTCTATTGAATAACAAATAAAATAAAATAAATCAAGTTATGGATTACGGATTGGCCGATATTTTAAGGCTTATAGGATCTTTAGGATTATTCCTATATGGAATGAAGTTGATGAGTGAATCTCTTCAAAAAGTGGCTGGGGATAAAATGAGAACCATTCTTGCGGCAATGACATCGAACCGTGTAAAGGGTGTGTTCACCGGAGTTTTAATTACTGCACTTATTCAGTCATCATCTGCAACTACTGTGATGGTGGTAAGTTTTGTTAATGCCGGCTTGCTATCACTGGTGGAATCGGTAGGTATAATTATGGGTGCCAATATTGGTACAACAGTTACAGCTTGGTTGATCTCACTTTTGGGATTTAAAGTAAGTATGAGTGCTATTTCTCTTCCACTTATTGGCTTGGGACTACCATTCTTATTTTCACAAAATCGTTCAAGAAAGAACTGGGGGGAATTGATAATGGGTTTTGCATTGCTGTTTATTGGCCTGCAATTTCTGAAAACATCAATGCCAGATATCAAAAACAATCCGGAAATTCTAACTTTCCTGACCAGTTATACTGATATGGGATTCGCTTCAACCCTTTTATTTCTGGGGCTTGGAACTTTATTAACCATTCTAATTCAATCTTCATCAGCAACTATGGCACTTACTCTTGTAATGTGCAACAGCGGATGGATTAGTTTCGAAATGGCTGCAGCAATGGTTCTTGGTGAAAATATTGGAACAACAATTACTGCTAACCTTGCGGCAATGATTGCTAATACATCTGCAAAAAGAGCAGCCAGAGCTCACCTTATCTTTAATACATTTGGTGTTCTTTGGATGCTTATTTCATTACCATACTTTTTAAAATTGATTGCTTGGGTAAACATGAATCTTTTGGGTGGTGGAAATCCATTTGTAAATGCTGCTGATGTTCCTATTTCTTTATCTTTATTCCATACAGCATTCAATATTTTAAATGTGGTATTTCTTATTTGGTTTGCCAATTTAATTGTGAGGATTGTTACTAAATTGGTTCCTGTTCGAGAAGATGTAGAAGAAGAATTTAAGCTTCAACACATAAAAACCGGAACTCTTTCAACACCTGAAGCATCATTATTTCTGGCTAAACAAGAAATTAGTACTTATGTAAAGAGTACTAAAAAAATGTTTAACTATACTAAACAAGCATTTAACGAAACTAATGATAAGTCTTTCAATAAACTATTCGATAAAATTTCTCAGCGCGAAGATGAAAGTGATGATATGGAAGTAGAAATTGCTAATTTCTTAACCTCTGTTTCTGAAACTCGCTTGAGTACTGAAAATTCTGAACGTGTTCGTGCTTATTTTAAAATGGTAAGTGATATTGAGAGTGTCGGTGATTCAACTCTTAATCTTGCTAAGGCGATGAAGAGAAAACGTGAACAAAATGCATGGTTTCCACAGGAATTAAGAGATAATATCAACAAAATGTTCAAATTGGTTGATGAGGCTCTTGAAGTGATGCATGAGAATACAAAACTGGAATTTGCGGAAGTAAAAATTAAGAAAGCATGGGAAGCCGAACGCGAAATTAATGATTACAGAACTTTGTTAAAAACTGAGCATTTAGCAAATGTTGAGGAAAATAAATACAAGTATCAAGCTGGTATTATTTACAACGATATGTTCTCTGAATGTGAAAGAATCGGTGATTACTGTATCAACGTAAGTGAAGCTCTTGACGAGATTAAGGAATAATTAAGCTTTTGGCTTATATCAATATAAAAAATCCTTACCCAATGGGTGAGGATTTTTTTGTTTTTATTACACACCTCTAAATCCCCGTAAAGGGGACTCAAAAACTCACTGTTTGAAATTAGATGTGCAGATTTAATATTTCGGTTAGTTACTCTTTTACCAGAGCCTCAATTAATTTAATCGAATCGGAAATGCACTTCGAACAAATATTCTTTTTTAGATCCAAATCCTTAAATTGCTTCTCTCCTTCTTCTGTTGTAAAATCACAATTTAAAAGGGCCTTACAGTCAAGTGAATCATACAAAGCGGTAAAATCAACCGTAAACTTTTGAATCATTTCATTTGTTGCATTTCTGGCGTTAATATTTTCTACGTGCCTCTTAGAATTGTACATACCCAATACCATAAAAGATCCCGTAACTGCACCACAAGTCTTTTGCATTTTCCCCATTCCTCCACCAAAACCATTCGATACAGATAAGGCAAAGTCAGGATCGAATTTCAAATGATCTGCATAAGCTGTTAATACCGATTGGGCACAATTCATTCCATTGTAAAACGAATGAATGGCTTTTTCTTCAATTTCTTTCATCTGACGAAGTTTGCAGTAATTTAATTTGATTGGCAATAAAGATAGGCATATTCCTCATTGAAAAGCTCACCCGAAGGTGAGCTTTTCAATAATTACAGATTGATTCTACATGCCTAATTAACACCCCATTTCTTATTAGGCTCATCTCCCATTTTAAGCTCTAACTTACCGCCTTTCAATAATTCACTTGCTGGAAATTTAAAGTCTTGTAATGGCTTGCCATTAAGTTTGGCAGACTGCACATATTTGTTCAAACGAGATGCATTCTTTGCTTCAATCACGAACTTTTCTCCTCTCCCAAATTGTTTTCCTAAATCAATCTCTATTTTTTCGTATAAAGGACTGCCAATCTCGTAAACCGGATCAACTCTACATCCGCCATCGGTTTGAAACAGACCGATTGATGCCATTACAAACCAAGCGCTCATTTGCCCTTGATCCTCATCGCCCAAATAGGCATTCGAGATTCCGTAACCATAATAACGATCCATTATTGCACGACTCCATTTTTGTGTAAGCCACGGCTGATCTACCCAATTAAAAAGAAAAGAAAAATGCATTGATTGCTGGTTTCCCTGAATAACCGGGTAATTCCAATACTGGTCATTCATTCCATTGAACCTTGTTTTATCACTCTCACCAAATCCCCAGTCTAAACGTTCAATAAAACGATTTTTACCAATTATATTGGCCAAAGCAGGCACATCTTGCGGAACGAAATAAGTCAGTTGCCATGCATTTCCTTCTACATAATGGTGATTGGCTCCGGATTTATACGGATCAAAATCGGGAAACCATTCACCTTTTGAATCTTTCATTCGTGCATAACCACTTTCCGGATCGATGATATTTTTCCAATAATACCCTCGCTTCAGGAAATTCTGATAATCGGAATCTTTACCAAGTGCTTTCGCAAACTGTGAAACTGTCCAATCATCGTAAGAGTACTCCAAAGAATTAGAAAAACGCCCCTTATCGTAAGGAACATAGCCATGTTTCAGATAGCTCACCAAATCTCTGTTTCCGGCAAGTCCTCCACCAACTTTCTGCGCAGGTGTAGTTTGCATTTTTTTTACTGCTTCAAACGCTTTGTCAACATCGTAATCACGAATTCCCATTTGATAAGCTCCTACAATCATCGGTATTTCATGTTCTGCGACCATTACCGGCACATATTCCATACCTGCAGGTCCTTTTGCCAGCCAGCCATTGGAATCATACATGGCCAATTGAGATTTTACCCAACGATTACTCCATTCGGGTGTAAGCAAATTCCAAAATTGATTGAGATTCCAGAAGGTATTCCAAAACGCATCACAACCTAAAGCTGGTGATGAAGGATCTTTCAATTTCTGAATTTTCTCATCTGCATCTCTCCACTCTCCATTCACATCACTATAGATATTACGACTGCACAACGAACGGTACATGTTGTTGTAAAAACGTACTTTTTCGAGCCTGTTGGTACTGGATATCTTTACACGACCCAATAATTGATTCCATTCGGATACATGATAGTCTTTAATCGCATCAAAATCCCAATCGAAAGGATCACTTATTTCCTTCTTTAAATTCTCTGCTGCATTCTGAATACTCACGTATGAAATTCCGGAACGAAGCTGAACGGTTTTACCTCCTTTTGTATCGAACTTGAGAAAACATCCAACATCTTCGGCGCCTCGGTATTTAATATGAGTAGACTTACGAATTTCATCATTTACCCAAATGCCACCTCCGATTATTGGTTCATCAAACTCAATCACAAAATAAATGGTGTATTCCTGATCAATTCCGCCAGCCCAGGTATTCTCTGTTATTTGGTGACTGTAACCTTCAATTCGATGATCATTTACTTGAGTAAGTTCTATTTCCTTGTTTTGATAGGTATATTCGCAAGGAATCTGCAAATCGATTAAAATTCTTGAGCCGGTAGAATCTGGAAATGTATACCTCTGAAAACCACATCGTGTTGTAGAAGTTAACTCAGCTTTGATGTTATAATCGGTTAAATCAACACTGTAATACCCTAAAGGTGCCTTTTCGCTTGCCTTATCAATTCGGGATCGATATCCGCTATCAGGATCTTTTTCATCTCCTACCTGAATTTTTAGTATCCCATTTGCAGGCATAATACCCAAACCTGCAACAGTCCACTCGTGTATGTGACTAAAACATCCTATTGATTCAAAATTAGGCTCGTAACCTGCCTGCCAACTTGCATTCTGATTATCAGGACTTAGTTTTACCATGCTAAATGGCATCCACGGTCCTGGAGCAATCATCCAACGTGAATGACCGGTTCCAATTTTCGTATCTACATATCCGGCAGGAGTAATCTCTTTTTTGGCTTCTCTTTTTACCTTTCCAGATTGAATTAACCGGTCATCGTCCCAAACTTCATATTTGCTTGATATTCGAGAATCGACAGCAGGCATTGGAGCCTCAAACAAATATCTTCCTTTTTCAACATTATCCCGAAATATCTCCTCTCCATCGAGCAAAACTTTTACTTCTGGTTTCCCTGACAAATGCTCCACATCAATCAAAAGAGCTTGTCCTTCTTTCATCTCATAATCAGCAGCTTTTACACTTCTTAAAAAAAGCGACTCATTTTTAGTTAAACGAACACTTTCGGGTCCCTCTAATTTTACTTGATCGAACTTGATCCAGGAACCTCCAATTGTTGACAGACTAATCTCATTACCTCCTTTTACCAGTAATCCTTTTGGTATTGGAATCTCAATTAAATATCCGGAAGCAGCACTCGGTAAGGAATCAATGTTGCTTATTTTACTCTTTTCCGGAAGTTTGTATTTCCATAATTTACCATTGATATTTACTTTAAACAGAGGTAAATCTTTAGAGTTATAATCCAATACATCAATAGTTAGTTTCCAATTTCCAGCTCCAGGTATATCAACAACACCAAATAGTATATTCAGCGTGCTTGATCTCCATCCGGCAGTTCCCCAGGTTCCTCCCCAGGTATCACTTATGCCCGGAATAATATAAGGCCAATCCTTTTGGGGATCTGATGTACCAATCAAATAAAATTTATCCTCCCAGCCAAAGTCATTAGCTATGTATTCCTGATAACCATTGGGTGCCAAAGTAAACTCAGATCCTGAATTGTCATTCTCACCAATCTGCCATATAATTCTACTCTTGGGTGTACAAGAACCCAAAAGTATACTGGTAATGAGTACTAAAAGAGATAAATTTTTCATTTGATATGGATTATCTTGTAATAGTTATTGAGTAGGTGAATTTTTCGGCGATATAAAAACCAATATTATATTCCAATGGACGCTCGCCTGGATCTGATACAAAACGCTCCCGAACCAAGACAGGATCTCCTTGTTTAATTTGCAGGCGATCGGCAGTAATCTTTGAAGCCAGCTTTGCTTTAATTTCTTCTTTTGAAATAGACGGCACTACATTGTACTCGTTTTCTAAAATACTGTACAATGGTTTCTTAAAATCCTCCTTACCTGTAAGACCAATCCTTGGATGAAAATAACTCTCAAAATAAACAAACGGACCATCAATAAATCCTCTTAACCTTGATAGACAGAGTATCTTTTCATCGACCTGAATGTTAAAAAAACCTGCAATTTTCTCATTGGCTTTTACCCACTTTGCCTCTCTTAAGAAGTTTACAAACTCAACTCCTTTATCCGACATTTCCTGAGTAAAACTTTGCCAGTTATCAAGGTTTGTTGTAATTCTTTTTTCAGCAACTTTAGTACCTACCCCCTTTTTTCTTATCAGCAATCCCTCATATTCCAATTTATTTGTTGCTTGTCGTAATGTGTTTCTTGAAATTCCCAGGCGCTTTGCCAAATCAAGCTCCCTGGGTAAAAAACCACCATTTTTGTAATCCGGAAGTTCTATCATCTTCCTTAAAAGTGATTCTACCTGAGCATGTAAAGGAAGCGGACTGTTATGATTTATTTTTAATTCCATCTTTGTGCATATGTTTGAACATACGAATTTATAAAATATTTTTTAGTCTGCAATTAAAATTCAGTTTTTGAAATTAAGGGACAAAAAAAGCTCACCCTAAGGGTGAGCTTGCAACAATTATAAATCGTTTAAATATGGTCTTTAAAATGGCTTTAGTCAGCCAATGCATTTGCTCCTGATACAATCTCCAAAATTTCGTTGGTAATTGCAGCCTGTCGAGCTTTATTGTACGTCAGATTCAGATCCTGAATTAAATCAGAAGCATTATCTGTAGCCTTATGCATAGCAGTCATTCTTGCTCCGTGTTCCGATGCAAATGAATCCAACAAGGCCTTAAAAAATTGTATTTTTAATGATTTTGGAATCAATTCTCCGAGAATTTCTTCCTGGTTTGGTTCAAAAATATACTCTGTCCGGCTACTCTTCTCCTCTTCAGGCTGATCAACAGGCAAAAATTGTTCGGTTGTTAATATTTGAACTCCTGCATTTTTAAACTGATTGTAAACTAATTCTACTTTGTCGTATTTTCCATCTACAAATTCCTCCATAACCGAAGAAGATATAGCTGAAACATTTTCAAAACTTAAATTATCGTACACATGATTGAATTCTCCAACAACATTGTAAGTCTTCTTAAGAATTTTAAATCCTTGTTTTCCAATTGCTAATATGTGCAATGAACCTCGTCGGCTTTGTTCGGCATAGGTAGTACCAGCCAAAATAGTAACCCGCTTAATTACATTTGCATTAAAAGCACCACACAAACCTTTGTTAGAAGTTATCGCAACCAACAAAATCTTTTCAGGTTTTCTCTCCTCGCCGTATAAATTATCATCAGAATTAGTCAAACTACCAGTTAAGTTTGATAATATATCATGAAGTTTATTCGCGAATGGACGAATTTTCACAATAGAATCCTGAGCTTTTTTTAATTTGGCAGCAGAAACCATTTTCATCGCTGCAGTAACCTGTTTGGTTTTCTGAACTGATGAAATACGAGTACGAATTTCTTTTAAATTAGCCATTTACAACTCTTTTATTGAGTTGGGACGAATTGCTTCGTCCCTTTAAATTAATTTTTATATTTCGCAGACACCTCAATAACCACAGATTTCATAATATCCTGTGCTTCTTTGGTATATTTTCCTGATCCAAGTTCAGCTAAAACATCTTTGTGTTTCATTGCCATAAGATCAAGGAAATCAACTTCAAATTCTTTAATCTTATTAACGGGAACATTACGCAATAATCCTTGCGATCCGCAGAACAAAATAGCTACCTGCTTATCAACTGTGTAAGGAGAATATTGTCCTTGCTTCAAAATTTCAACATTTTTCGAACCTTTATCTAAAATAGTACGGGTCGCCGCATCCATATCTGAACCAAACTTGCTAAATGCCTCCAGTTCACGATATTGAGCTTGATCCAGCTTCAAAGTACCTGCTACTTTCTTCATAGATTTGATCTGAGCATTACCCCCCACGCGAGATACCGAGATACCTACGTTAATTGCAGGACGAATACCTGCGTTGAAAAGATCCGATTCCAAGAAAATCTGACCATCAGTAATCGAAATTACATTGGTTGGAATGTATGCTGATACGTCACCAGCCTGCGTTTCGATAATTGGAAGTGCAGTTAAAGAACCACCTCCTCTAATAATTGATTCACCATTCTCATCCTTGGCATTTTTCAAACTTTCAGGTAAATCATTCATCTGACGGGCAATGTCATCTGAATTAATAATTTTAGCTGCACGTTCTAATAATCTTGAGTGCAGATAAAATACATCACCTGGATATGCTTCACGTCCTGGTGGACGACGAAGTAGCAGAGAAACCTCACGGTATGATACCGCTTGTTTCGATAAATCATCATAAATAATCAATGCAGGACGACCTGTATCGCGAAAAAACTCACCAATGCAAGCTCCTGCGAAAGGTGCGTAAAACTGCAATGCAGCAGGATCAGCAGCTGTTGCCATCACAATAACCGTATAGGCCATTGCTCCATGCTCCTCCAATGTTCTGGCAATATTCGCTACAGTAGAGCCTTTCTGACCTATGGCAACATAGATACAATAAACCGGCTCTCCTTTATCGTAAAATTCTTTTTGATTGATAATGGTATCAATTGCAATTGCTGTTTTACCAGTTTGACGGTCACCAATGATTAATTCTCGCTGTCCACGTCCAATAGGAATCATCGCATCAATCGACTTTAATCCTGTTTGCAAAGGCTCTGTTACCGGCTGACGATAAAGTACACCAGGAGCTTTACGTTCCAATGGCATTTCGTATGTCACACCTTTTATTTCACCTTTTCCATCAAGAGGCTCACCAATGGTATTGATTACACGTCCTAACATTCCCTCTCCAACATTGATTGAGGCAATTCGTTTGGTACGTTTTACAACATCTCCTTCCTTAATACCTTGAGATTCACCCAATAGTACAGCTCCAACATTGTCTTCTTCAAGGTTTAATACAATACCTAAAACACCATTTTGGAATTCAATCAACTCGTTGGATTCAACGTGCGATAAACCGTAAATGCGGGCGATACCATCCCCAACTTGCAATACGGTTCCGACTTCTTCCAATTCTGCCTCGGTTTTTAATCCTTGTAATTGCTGCTTTAGGATTTCCGAAACTTCTGCAGGTTTAATACTAGCCATATTTAATTTTTATTTAGTCAGAGTTTAATCCGATTTGAAATTCTATTTAATATGATTTGAAAGTAATTCACGCTTAATTTGATTCAACTGGTTACTAACGCTGGCATCCAGTTGCTGATCTTCAATTCGAAGCACAAATCCCCCTATAATGTCCTTGTCAACGACTTCCTCTAATTCAATTTTTGCATTGAAAGATTTTGAAAGTAACTCACTCAACTTCTTACTACTATCCTTTTCGATAGCTGATGCAGAGGTTAATTTTGCGGCTAAAATACCTTTATCCTTTCGGCACAATGCCAAAAAATTTCTTGAAATATCCTTCAGGTAAATTTCACGACGATTTTGGACTACTAAATCCAGAAATTTCAGACTTATTGCATTGATTCGTTCACCAAATATCAGCTTTACCGAAGCCCGTTTCTGAGATGTTTGAACAACCGGACTTTCAACCATAAGCCAAAAGTCAGAAATTGTTTTACAAACCTCATCAACCAGTTGAATATCTTTAATTACGGTCTCAATTAAGTTCTCCTCTTTTCCTAATTCGAAAAGAGCTTTGGCATAACGAACCGAGATTTTACTTTCGTTCATATTCTATTAGATTATTAGATGTGAGATATCAGATAAGAGATAAAAAAATGTCCCGTTTCCTCAACTCCTTGACTAATTCAGCTTCACTTCGTCCATTAACTTTTTGAAGTAATTCTTTTGTTGCTGATCATCGGCAAATTGCTGACGAAGAATTTTCTCTGCTATTTCAACTGAAAGATTTGCAACCTGCACTTTAATTTCACTTAATGCAGCTAACTTTTCACTCTCAATGTTAAGACGAGCCGATTCAATTACTTTATCGGCCTCAAGAGTAGCTTTTTGTTTGGCTTCACTAACCAATTTACTTCCCATCTCTTTTGCCTCCTTTAGCATTGCTTCACGCTCTTTTCTTGCTTCTTGAAGAATTCTTTCATTATCGGCCTGTAATTCGGCCATTTCTTCTTTTGCGTGCTCTGCGGAACTAAGTGCATCCTCAATGGATTCTTCTCTTTCCTTTAAGGCATTTAGAATTGGTTTCCAAGCATACTTTGCAAGGATAAGCAAAACAATACCAAATGATAAAAGCATCCATATAAAGGTTCCTAATTCAGGTGTTACCAAACCCATGATATTCTATTTTAAGTCACTTAAAGTGATGTTAACATCCAAAAACAGATACCACAATTTGCCTCAGACAATCTCTTGTGGCAAATTGTGGAATTCTATTACAATACGATAGCCAACAAACAAATGATAATCGCGAAAAAGGCTGCACCTTCAATAAGAGCAGCAGCAACAATCATGTTTGAACGAATATCTCCAGAAGCTTCTGGCTGACGAGCAATACTCTCAAGAGCACTACCACCAATTTTACCGATACCGATACCAGCACCAATAGCAGCTAAACCTGCTCCTAAAGCAGCACCCATTTTAGCAATACCCAAACTGGCTGCAGCTTGAAGAAGAATTGATAATGTAATCATAGCGTTTTTATTAATTGATTAAAAACTATTAAAGCTCCCAACTGGGAGTAGAAAATTCTTAGTGATGTTCTTCTGTTGCCATACCGAAATAAAGAGCAGAAAGAAGTGTAAATACGTAAGCCTGAATCAATGCGACTAAAAGCTCAAGCATATCCATAAATACAATAAAAAGTACAGAAACAACTGACGTTCCGTATCCTAAGCCCGGGCTCATTTGTCCGAAAATGAAAATCAAACTAACAAAAGCCAAAACAATCATATGTCCTGCAGTAATGTTGGCAAAGAGTCGAACCATTAAAACAAATGGTTTTGTAAAAACTCCCATTACTTCAACCAAAGGCATCAATGGTATCGGAAATTTCAACCACCATGGTACTCCCGGTGTGTTGAAAATATCTTTCCAGTATGCTTTGTTTCCATTAATTGTGGTAATTACGAAGGTGAACAGTGCCAACACCATTGTTATGGTAATATTTCCTGTCACATTTGCGCCCCCGGGTAAAAATGGAACCATGCCCATTAGATTGTTCAACCAGATGAAAAAGAAAATGGTCAGCAAATAAGGCATGTATTTTTCGTATTTCTTTTCTCCGATTGCAGGTTTTGCAACTTCATCACGAACGAATATAATGATAGGCTCAACCAGTGATTGCATTCCTTTAGGTGCTTTTCCTTGTCGCGTCGTATATGCTTTTGCTACAGAAATAAATACCCAAAGTAGAATAAACATACTTACAAGCATAGCAACGACATTCTTCGTCATTGAGATATCAAATGGACGTACTTCATGTCCTTTGACCATTTCTACAACTTTCCCTTTGTATTTACCTTCCTTAGCGATTGAAAATCCTTTGTAAGCTGAATGTCCATGATGAAAATTACTGGACATGAAAATATGAAATCCCGAATTCTGTGAATGAACAATCACTGGTAAAGGTACTGTTGCATGAAAATCACCAACAGTAAAAATATGCCAATCGTAAGAATCAGCAATATGATCCATTATAAAACTTCCTGGCTCGAACTTTTCTTTTTGATGTGTATTGTGAGAATCATGCTCGGCATGTTCATCATCAGAAGCAAAAACCGGTAATACGGTGCCTGCAAAGAAGAAAATCAACAGTAATCGGTAAATATATTTCATACGTAAAAGACTTACTTTTAATAACTACCAAATAATTTGGTTTGAAATTAAACCCAATCTATTTTTTTTTGGGATTTATTCGATCTGTTTGCTTAAAGTGTTAACCCAAAACCTTTTGAACCAACAATGTTTTCTAGAATGATTACTCATTCACTTCCTACTTAGTTTTTCCCAATAAAACATTAGTATTTTTTAATTTTGACACCCAAATTTAATAAAAAAACTATTGCCTGTGGCTTTTTAAGATCATTTAACATTTCCTGACCTTAAAGTATTGGATAAAGACACAACATCATAAACTGTATATACCACATAACAGAATCCAAAAAACAAGACAAAACTCAATGCCTGCGGTCTATTCAACAAGACGTAAACAATAATAAAACTTAGATGCAGAAATAACTTAATTCCGAACCAAGCCATATAGTTTGTATTGAAAACCCGAGGATTATTCTTAATTGAATTGATCAACTTGTAGTACTGCAAGGAACTAAGCAGAAAAAAATATAAAATTACGAAAGGGAAAATATAGTTAAACCAAGGTTTTAATATCGTCAAATACATCAAAACTGATAATACCAATAATACTCCAGATATGATTCCCAGATTTAGAATGTATTTTTTAATTGATTTTTCCATATTTTAATTTAAATGCGCTCAATTATTTTTAAATAAATCTTTTAACGCAAAATACAGGGATAAAACAACACCTCCAAAAGCTCCAATTATTGTGAATAATGGAAATTCATTTCCCAGATATTCATCCATTTTAATGCCTCCAAACAAAACAAGAAGAATAATTGCTATCATTTGAAATGCAAGACCTGAATATTTTGCAAGACTGGTCGTTTTCTTTTTTCTCTTTTCGAAAGAATCAGTGAGATCCTCTTTATTTTTTTTCATCTTTTTTAGGAGCGACATCCCCCATTTTACATGAACCTGTAAATTTGGCTCCAGGCTCAACTGTAATTTTATCAGTAGTGATATTCCCATGAATAATTGCAGTGTTTTTTAAATTGACCATTTCCGAGGCTGTAATATTACCTTCTACTCTTCCCGAAACATCAATTGTTTTGCACTGAACATCCCCTTCTATTTTACCTGTATTCCCAATCACAACTTTCCCGTTCACCACTATTTTACCGTTAAGAAATCCATCAATTCTAATATCTCTAGATGCCTGAATATCACCTTTTATTGATGTGCCATCGCAGACAAGATTGACTGCTGTTGGCTGTACTTCATTGTTTTTGCTCATTTTATTTCTTTTACTAAACATGTTAAACTCTAATTGAGATTATAAACCTGAATTGAAAATTGTTCTTTACTAACAAAAAATCATGGTGAAAGGTACTTTCTCACAATTTAAAATACGAAATGTTCTTTAATTTAGGTAAGCTTCACCCGAAGTCTATTTTAAATTAGCAATACTAAATCAACTCATTTTTATTAAAAATAGTATTTCCATAAAGGAAAAGAACTCACCGGAACGTTTCTCAGGCTATACAAATGTAAAAAATTGGATGAGAAAAACCACTCACATCACACTATTACAACAAAAAAAAGGCCTCCAAACTGGAGGCCTTATTATATAATTTACTTTGTTATTGTTTTATTTTGAATCGTAACCCCATTTCACGAGTATGGAACCCCAAGTAAACCCGGCACCAAAGCCTGAAAGGATTAGATTGTCGCCTTTACTTAATTGATTTTCCCATTCCCATAAACACAAAGGAATAGTAGCCGAAGTAGTGTTGCCATATTTTTCAATATTAATCATCACTTTCTCTTTTGCCAATCCCATACGTTTAGCTGTGGCTTCAATAATACGGTTATTTGCCTGATGCGGAACCAACCATGCTAAATCATCAGCAGTTATGTTGTGTTTTTCCATCATTTCGACAGAAACATCAGCCATGTTGGAAACAGCATGCTTAAACACATGATTTCCTTCCTGATAAATGAAATGCTCACGAGAATCAATTGTTTCATGACTTGCAGGCTTACAAGATCCACCTGCTTTCTGATGCAAATGTTTTCTTCCAAAACCTTGAGTATGTAACATTTCATCAATAATACCAATATCTTCGGTGGTAGGCTCCAACATTACTGCTGCGGCACCATCACCAAATATTGCACATGTCTGACGATCAGTATAGTCAACTATGGATGACATTTTCTCAGCACCAACGATCACAACTTTTTTGTACATTCCTGATTGAATATATTTAGAGCCTGTAGCCAATGCAAATAAGAAACCTGAACATCCTGCATTTAAATCGAAACTAAATGCATCATTAATTCCCAGTTTGTCGCTAATGATATTAGCTGTTGCCGGAAATTGCATATCAGGAGTTACTGTGGCGCAAATCAACAAATCAACATCCTCAGGAGAAGTATCTGTTTTTTTCAAAAGCTCTTCAACAGCTTTTGCTCCTAAATCAGAAGATCCTTTCCCTTCGCCTTTTAGAATTCTTCTTTCCTTAATACCAATACGAGTCATGATCCACTCATCGGTTGTATTAACCATGGTGCTCAATTCCTCATTGGTAAGAACATAGTCTGGAACGTAAGCTCCAACACCAGTAATTACTGCATTAATTTTTGACATTCTTCTAGCTTGCTTAGTGTTTATCAGATAGATTGCGCTTCCAAATTATACAGTATTCAATTCTACACAAATAAAATAGTGGCATAATTAAGCTTCAATCAACAAGTTGATTGAAACAAAATATGCAAATGAAACTGTATAATAAGCAAAATTGCTCCCAAGTTAAACCTGAGGAGCAAATTTACGTAGTGCGTTCAACCTAAATAATTTGACTTAGGTTATGCCGTAACTTGTTTTTCGATCGCCAATTTACCTCTGTAATAACCGCACTCAGGGCAAACAGTATGATATTTAACAGTTACTCCACAATTTGAGCAAGATGCTAAAGTAGCTGGAGTTGCTTTAATATGAGTTCTTCTCTTATTTCTTCTCTGCTTCGACGTTCTGTGTTTTGGATGTGCCATTTTTCAACCTATTTAACTAATTATTATCAATCAATTTTCTTAAATCATTCCATCTTGGATCGATGATCTCTTCATCTTTCTCAGTATGGTCATTCAATTTCTGAATCATTTCTTCGTTACAAGTGCTATCTCCGTTTTCATCTTCTGGATGAACAAAGCTTAAAGGTAAGCTAAGTGAAAATAACTCATAAATGTAATGTGCAGCTTCAAGTTCGTTTACCGCTTCTGAAATCACAATCACATCTTCTGCCAGCTCTTCGTTTTCATCTCCAAATTTCACGTAAACAGAGCTTTCTCCGCTTACCTTCAAATCAAATTGCTCAAGACAACGATCGCAAGGCACATTCATTTTACCATCCAATTTAATGGTAAGAGTCATAACCAAAGTCTTCTTCTCCAGTATTACTTTCACTGAAGCATCAACTTGATATGCATCTTCCTTTTGAAAATGCTCAAAAAATTTCTGATCGATGGTAAAATCAAATTCATGTTTACCATCTTCCAATCCTTTAAAAGGAATCGTATATTTTGCTAGATAATCCAAAATATTCTAATAAAACTTTGCAAAAGTATAAAAATTAATCATACGTTTTCATAAATTCCAACATCTTTTTTTGGCAAAAAAACCAATTAGGAAACTGAATTACAGTTTCAATGATGATATTCCGTTGAAAACGGGGGTGCAAAAATAGGTAGTTCTTTGGTGGTTTCAAAAAAAAATCAGGTATTTGAAAATCAATTGATTCAATTTAAAGGTAAAATAATCCTGAAAACCGCACCACTGCCCATTTCTGAGCTAACAACAAATATTTTTCCACGATGATATTTTTCAATAATTCTTTTCGAAAGAGATAATCCAAGACCCCATCCTCGCTTTTTTGAGGTAAATCCTGGCTTAAAAATAGTCTTAAATTGATTTCTTGCTATTCCTTTTCCTGTATCGCTGATATCAATTATGAATTGATTTGCTTTGCTTGAAACCAAAAATTTCAATTCTCCCTTCCCCTCCATCGCATCAACTGCATTCTTCGATAAATTCTCAATTACCCAGGAAAACAACTCCTTATTTAATGGAACGACAGCAGTATCAACCTCTTTAACATCTAAACTAAACTCCACTTTATCGGAAGTTCTCTTTTTTAAGTATTCGATACTGCTTTCCAATACGTCAAAGATATTTGTAAACTTTAAAACAGGTTTCGATCCTATTTTCGAGAAACGTTCGGCAATTACTTCTAATCGATTTACATCCTTTGCCATTTCAATGGCAAATTCCGGATTAATTTCACCTGCCTTAATGAGTTCCATCCATGCCATTAATGAACTAATAGGTGTTCCCAATTGATGAGCAGTTTCCTTCGACATTCCTACCCAAACCTGATTTTGTTCTGCTGATTTTGAATAGGAAAAAGCCAAATATGCAATTAAAATAAAGGTAATAATGGCTCCTAATTGAACAAAAGGATACCACGCTAACCTCTTCAACAGACTCGAATCATCGAAATAGATGTAGTTTTTGCCATTTACAAGCTCTATTTCTATCGAGCGATTCTGATCCTTCATGTCCTGAAGTTTTTCCTTTAAAACCTCATCTCTATTCCTTTTCGGTAGTTTAATATTCCTATAATCAATCAAGTTCCCATTATCATCGATAAGAATAACCGGAATGGTCTCATTTTGTTCTAAAATACGATTAATAAGAGAAACATCCTGATCGGGATTTAAATGCAGGCTTCGAATTCCTTCAGCCCACAATTCAATTTTCTTCACTTCCTCATTGGCCAGCTTTCCAACCAAATTATTGGTATACAGAATAGAGCCAAAAACAATTGTAATAGCAATTATTGAAAAATATAGTTTCCAATGACGGTTTTTCAGATAGATATCCAAGATTTTCGAGTTCTAAGGTTTCACATAAAGATAACGACAAATCTTTTGATTTCTTATGCAAGCGAAACTACTTCTTTAGGTTAATGTAGAATTCAAGTATGGCTTTCGCATTTTCTTTAGGATTATCTTTTTCTAATTCTATCGTGTGAATAGTCTGACCTTTGCGCTTCTCTTGACCATGCTGATAGGCTTTATCGTAGTATGTTAATGTAATATCCGCAACTGTATGAAAATCTCCTTTCTCAAGACTTTCAAAAGCATTTTTCACATTCAGTCCTCCCAATCGCTTCTCAATCTTTAAAACAAGCTCTTTTAAAACTGCAATATCGAAACAGGCGTACTCTTTAACCAATCTCCCGATTCGCTCTTCTTTGGGAATGTCCATTTTAATTACATCAGCTTTTCTCATACGAAGAAATAAACCTTCATTGATCCATACGGCTCCAACTGAATTACTTTCATCTTCAATCCAAATTGTGCGGTTGAAATCAAAATCTGACCAAATTTCAGCCAATTCATTTTCAAAATTTTCACTTGTAGGCTGATCGGCTTGCCCCAATGCTCCAAAAACAGATCCTTTATGATTTGCAACACCTTCCAAATCCAAAACCTGATGCCCCATTTTTATCATTTCATGTAAAACTTCCGTTTTACCACTTCCTGTCATTCCACCCAGTACAATAATTTCCGCTTTTTTAAGAAACTGTTCCCGATTGTAGGCTCTGTAAGCTTTATAACCGCCTTTTAACAGATAAACTGTGAATCCGGCAGTCTCGAACAGCCAAGCCATACTTCCACTTCGCATTCCGCCTCTCCAACAATGTATCAGTATTTTTTTTTCTGGAGCAATTTTCTTAGCCTGCTTTACAAAACGGGCCAATTTTGGGCCCACCAATTCCAAACCCAATAAAACAGCTGAATCCTTTCCTGCCCTCTTGTATTTAGTTCCGACAAGAACTCTTTCTTCGTTTGAGAAAATTGGTAGGTTTTGAGCTTCTGGAATATGACCATTATCAAATTCTGCTGCTGTTCGAACATCAAGCATGGGTAAAGTTTTACCCATTTCAAGAAATTCTTTAGGATCAAGTATTGTAGCCATTTATTCGTTTTATATCAATAAAAAGAGCACGTAATGATTACGTGCTTGTATGTTTAAATTATTAGTTCAGCTATCCTTCGAGAAACTCTCCGAGTATTGAACTGGCTCCCTTTGATCGATTTTCGCCTCTGGGAGCAATTGCTTTCACCAATTTCCGAATTGGCATTAATTGTAACCAAACTTTACCTGTTCCTTTCAGTGTTGCTAAAAATATTCCTTCCTCAAAGGCGACAACACAAGTTTCTTACCAGAATTTATAGTTTTGAACTAATAATTCTTTAAATTCTGTATTTGCTATCCTCATCTTCCATAATCATACCCAAATAACTTTCGTATCGGGTGATGCAGATTTCGCCAATTTCAACAGCTCCTTTTACTGCGCATTTTGGTTCGTGTACGTGAGTACAATTGTTAAATTGACAATGCTCAGAAGTTTTAAATATTTCAGGAAAAAAGTGTGACATTTCTTCCTTTTTCATATCGACTGTTCCAAAACCCCTAATACCAGGAGTATCAATAATATATCCATCAAAATCCAATTCGAACATTTCTGAAAAAGTTGTTGTGTGTTTCCCTTGAGAATGTGCTTCAGAAATCTCGCCCGTTTTTAGATCTAAATCAGGCTGAATTGCATTTATTAAAGTTGATTTTCCAACGCCTGAGTGTCCCGAAAGCAGGTTTATTTTTCCCTTTAAAGTTTTTTTAATGATATCCAGATGAGTTCCCTGTTTAGCAGAAATCTCAAAACACTTGTAGCCAATTCTTTCGTAGGTGAATTTTAATTCTTCCAAGCGTACTAAATCATTTGGCCGGTATCTGTCAATTTTATTGAAAATAAGATTGACAGGAATCCGATAAGCTTCAGCCGCTGCTAGAAAACGATCGATAAAAGTTGTTGTTGTTAACGGATAATTAACCGTGACAATTAAAAACGCCTGATCTATATTCGATGCAATTATCTGACTGTGTTTTGATAAGTTGGATGATTTTCGAATGATGTAATTCTTCCGATCAAGGATCTTCACAATTACATTTGCTTCATTTCCCTCTTCAAATTCCACTTTATCACCAACCGATATAGGATTGGTTGTACGAATTCCATCCATTCTAAACCGTCCTTTTATGCGGCAATTATGAATTACACCATCGTTGGATTTTACGGTATACCAACTTCCTGTCGACTTGATTACTAATCCTTCTTTCAATGTTCTTATTTTTCTTACAAAAGTAATTGATTTCAAGCAATTTTAGGCAATTACATTTTAATTTTCTGATAATTTAACAAATCTCTTATCTGAATTTATCCTTTCCGGTTTTTTCTTTTTTTACCTTTATTCTCTTCTTTTAAAAATATACGCTATGCAAAAAATAATAAGTTACAATGTAAATGGAATTAGAGCTGCTCTTGGTAAAGACTTTATTGGGTGGTTAAAACAGGAAGATCCGGACATTCTTCTAATTCAGGAAACTAAAGCACAACCGGAGCAGATTGAAACCCACCTTTTTGAGGAATTGGGCTATCATTGTTATTGGTTTTCGGCTGAAAAGAAAGGATATAGTGGTGTCGGTATTTTAAGTAAAGTTAAGCCGGATAAAGTGGTTATTGGAATTGATAACCCAAAATATGATATTGAAGGTAGAGCAATTAGAGCTGATTTTGGCGATGTTTCAGTTTTTAGTACCTATCATCCATCTGGAACTACCGGCGGTCCACGACAAGATTACAAAATGGATTGGCTGGCCTATTTTCAGGAGTACATTACTGAATTAAAAAAGGAAAGACCGAATTTGATTATTGGCGGTGATTATAATATCTGCCATAAAGAAATCGATATCAGTAATCCAAAAAAGAAAAAAGGTGTTTCGGGTTTCTTACCTGAGGAAAGAGAATGGGTAAGCCAGTTTATTGATAATGGATTTATTGACAGCTTCAGGGTGTTTGATCAATCGCCTGACAAATACAGTTGGTGGAGCTACAGAGCTGGTTCCAGAGGAAAGAACTTAGGTTGGAGAATCGATTATCATATGGTGAGCGAACCGCTTCGTGATCAACTAAAAGGAGGATCAATATTAGCCGATGTGGTTCACTCGGACCATTGCCCTGTTGTTGTTGAAATAGATTTTTAACAGTTCAACTAAAATATAATATCCCGAGAAGATTATCTTTTCGGGATTTTTATTTTACCACATACTTAGCAATTGAACACAAATCATTAATAATACCATTGCAATTGGGTAAACTGTGGCATAAGCAATAGACGGAGCTGAAGAATCAGTCATTCCATCAACAGCCGCTAAACCAGGCGTACTTGTCATACTTCCTGTGAGTGTTCCTAATAAATTG
>JAESUW010000126.1 GCA_016760525.1 Labilibaculum sp. | reverse complement strand
AACCTCCTTTGAAAGGGGATTAAAAAAAAGAAAATAATTATAAATTAACAGGAAAGACCTGACAGCGTTCTTGAACCTGTCAGAGTCTAATAAATAAGAACAGGAATTTTGAAAATAGTGATACCTTAAATCGATACTCAACTCCCCTTCACTTTCAGGAGAAGGGACTGAGCTAAAAGTTTTAAAATAAAAACCGATAGGTTTTAAATTCCCCTCTAGAGAGGGGATTAAAGGGGAGTGTTTTTGGTAGACATCCCCCTAAACCTCCCTTGAAAGGGGGACTAAAAAAAGAAAACAATTATAAATTAAAAATGAATACCTTATCACATCTTACATCTCACATCTCGTATCTTGTTAACCGACAAGCTAAAAGGATATTACTATTACTGGCTTTGATTATTTGTACATTAGTTTCATCTTACAGTCAAAACAAACACAATTGGCTGTCTTTTCGGGGCAATTCAAGCCTTAGCGGGATAACGGAAGCCCGTGTACCCAAAGCACCAAAATTATTGTGGAGCTTTAAAACCGGCGATGCCATAAAATCATCACCAATAATCAGCAATGGAAACATATTTGTTGGCTCTAACGATGGTAAATTGTACGCAATTTCAAAAACCGGAGAACTGAAATGGAAGTTCGATGCCAAAACATCTGTGGAAGCATCACCTTTGTATTTGGATGGAAGTGTGTTTTTTGGATCCTTAGAAGGAACATTCTATTGTTTGAATGCAACAAGCGGTGAGGTGAAATGGAAATATACCACCGATGGTCAAATCTCAGGATCGGCAAGTTGGTTTTACGATAAAACGAGCAAACAGAAACGGATTTTATTTGGCAGCTACGACTTTAATCTGCATTGTGTAGATGCAAAATCAGGCAAACTGCAATGGAAATATGAATCTGATAATTACATTAACGGAGCCGCATCCTGCAATGGCGAAATTGCTGTGTTCGGCGGTTGCGATGGTTTTCTTCATCAAGTGGATGTGAAAACCGGAAAGGCAAAAAATAAGTTGGATATTGCAACTTATATTGCTTCATCCATTGCTTTGGACGGAAATCAGGCCTATTTTGGGAATCACGATGGAGAATTTTTCTGTGTAGATTACGTTAAAAATCAGATTAAATGGAAGAAAGAGGGAGCAATCTCCTATTTGGCTTCTCCTTCGGTTTCTGCCGATCAGGTAATTATTGGTGCGGAAAACAGACAGGTGTACTGTTTTAATAAAGCCAATGGCAAGATTCAATGGCAATTCAAAACAAAAAATAAAATTGATGCATCGCCGGTTATTGCTGGTAATTCGGTAGTTATTGGTTCGGGAGATGGCAGAATATATGTGTTGGATCGAAAAACAGGTAAGCAAATTTGGGTCTACGAAATTGGAAGAGCCATTGTTGGAACGCCGGCAGTTGTGGAAGGATTGATTATAGTAGCCGCTATGGATGGAAGTGTTTATGCTTTTGGAGAAAAGTAAAAAAGTTCTGAAAGCTACGTGATGGGCGACCATTTTACACCGATGGGCAGTAAAATACATCGAAGGACAAGCTGATTTCAATGAAGTTGGAACTGTATAGAACGAAAAATGCTGAATAGTAGAGCAAGATTAATATTTTGAGACCTGACAGGTTTTTAAAACCTGTCAGGTCTGGAACTAAATTAGGAAAATGATATGATTGTAGAACTAAAGAACATCACCAAATATTACCAAAACTCAGGTAGTGCTGAGAAGAGAATCATATTGGATGATCTTTCTCTGGCAATTGAAAAAGGAGATAGTGTGGCTATTGTTGGTCCATCAGGGTCGGGCAAAAGTACTTTGCTGAATGTGATTAGTTCTTTGGATACATGCAATTCAGGCAGTATGATTTTCGATGGTCGGGATTTGTCGAAACTAAACGAGAAAGAATTAGCCAATTTTCGTAATCAGAATTTGGGATTTGTATTTCAGTCGCATCACTTGTTGCCTCAGTTGAACTTGATTGAGAATGTTTTGCTGCCATTTATTCCTGTAAAGGATAAAAAACAGAAGCAAGAAGCTGAAAAAAGAGCATTAGACTTGTTAGATTTTGTTGGATTATCAGAATTGATCTATCAACGCCCGGGACAAATGTCGGGTGGAGAGTGCCAGCGTGCAGCAGTAGTGCGGGCATTAATTCATCAGCCAAACCTGATACTTGCCGATGAGCCAACGGGTTCGCTGGATAAAAAAGCAGCAGAGCAATTGGGCGATTTATTGGTGAGCATCAACCAGAAACAGGGCGTTTCACTTGTTGTGGTGACTCACTCAATGGATTTGGCTAAAAAGATGAAGAAGATATATCAATTGGAAGAAGGAAAATTAAAATTATTATAAGTTTTTGAAGTCCCCTTTTCAAGGGGGATACAGGGGGGATGTTTCTCTGCAAAATTAGAATACTTCCCTTGATCCACTCTTAAGAGAGGAATTGAAAAAGCGACAGTTTAAAAGTCCCTCTTCTTAAGGAGAGGGATTTAGGGTGAGGTTTTTTTTACAGAAATATTAAACTTCCTTAGTCTTGAAAGCTTTCGGAGTCCTCTTAAAAAGGGAATTAAAAGGCGGTCAGTTTAAAAGTCCCCCTTTCAAGGGGGATACAGGGGGATGTTTCTCTGTAAAATTAGAATACTTCCCTTGCTCCACTCTTAAGAGTGGAATTGAAAAAGCGACAGTTTAAAAGTCCCTCTTCTTAAGGAGAGGGATTTAGGGTGAGGTTTTTTACAGAAATATTAAACTTCCTTAGTCTTGAAAGCTTTCGGAGTCCTCTTAAAATGGGAATTAAAAGGCAGTCAGTTTAAAAGTCCCCCTTTTAAGGGGGATACAGGGGGATGTTACGATATTGAATTACAAAACAAACCTTTTTATCCTCTCACAAGAGGGGAATTAACAAAATTGAGAAAATGAATTTATTCAAATACATCATCAAAAGTCTCTGGTATTTCAGAAAGCAGCATTTTGCAGTCTTTTTGGGAACAATTGTGAGTACTGCTGTTCTTACCGGAGCACTAATTATTGGTGATTCGGTAAAATACAGCTTGCACGAATTGGTAAACCTGCGTTTGGGTAAGGTGGAATACGCCATGCCAACCGCCGATAGATATGTTCGAGCAGAATTGGTAAATGAAATACAAGCAGATTTAAATACGAATGTAACGGCTCTTTTGCAGGTGAAAGGAATTGCAATTCAGCCCGAAAATCAAACTCGAACGAATAATATTCATGTTTATGGTGTTGATCAGGAATTTTGGAAATTCTCTTCTGCTCAAGAAATTGACTTGAAAGATGGGGAAGCATCGGTTAGTTCGAATCTGGCTAATAAAATGAGCCTGAAAATTGGTGATGAATTTCTGTTGCGGGTAGAAAAGGGGAGTTTGATTCCTGCCAATGCTCCTTTTGTATCTGATGAGGATCAGACCCTGGCTTTGCGTTTAAAGGTGAAAGCCATAGCAGGAGATCATGAAATGGGGCGCTTTAGCCTAAAAAATAATCAGGTAGCGCCATACAATGTTTTCCTTTCCAGAGATTATCTGGCTAGTGAAATGGAATTGGAAGGACGAGCCAATCTGTTACTCGCAAGTGCTAATGAGGAATCTTCTCTTTTAAAAGAAGACTTAAAGAGTAGTCTGGAAAAGAATTGGAAAGTTAAAGATGCTGGTCTGGATGTAAGAAATATAAAGGGAAAAGATCAATTGGAATTAATTTCGGATCGGGTGTTTATCGATCAGCCAATTTCCGATGCCATTGTAAATTTGGAAATTAATCAGCAATCGCTTCTTACTTATTTTGTGAACCGCATCAGCAGTAATAATAAAGAAACTCCATATTCGTTTGTGTCAGCCATCAGTGGTGATTCACGCTTGTCCAATCTGTCTGATGGGGAAATCATTATTAATCAATGGTTGGCTGACGATTTGGATGCCAAAACAGGAGATACAATTTCTCTGGATTACTTCGTGATAGGAGCTTTGAGAGCTCTTGAAGAGCAAAAACAGACATTTGTAGTTAAGGAAGTATTGCCTTTGGATAGTGATTTGCTGGATCAAGCCATGATGCCATCCTTTCCGGGATTATCAGATGCAGGCAGCTGCAACGAGTGGGAAGCCGGTGTTCCGGTTGATTTCTCCAAAATCCGTCCGAAAGATGAAGACTACTGGAAGAAATACAAGGGAACTCCCAAAGCTTTTATCTCACCAGCTAAAGCAGTTGAATTGTGGAGCAATAAGTATGGGAAATATACTGCGTTCCGATTTAATGAAAAGGAATTGAATCAGAAAGACTTAGAGAAACTCTTGCTTTCGGTAATGAATCCTAACTTACTTAATTTAAGCTTTGTATCTGTTCGAAGTGCTGGTGTTTCGGCTGCTGATAATATGGTCGATTTTGGTGAGTTGTTCTTAAGTCTAAGCTTTTTCATCATATTCGCAGGAGTCCTTTTAACCATCTTGATTTATTCTCTAAATCTCGACAGCAGAAGTCAGGAAAATGGAATTCTACTGGCTTTGGGCTTCAATAAATCTCACATACTACGAATCAGAATCTACGAATCATTAGTAACTGTAGTGGTTGGAGGATTGGTTGGTGTTTTAGGTGGCATTTTATACAACAATCTGCTTTTAAAAGCACTTAATTCGGTGTGGACAGATGTTGTTCGTACCAATATGCTGAACGTACACTTGCGGGGAATTACTTTGTTTATTGGTTTTGCAATTGGTCTTGTTGTGGCTATGCTTTGCATTTGGTTGGTAACACGTAAGAAGTTAAAGAAAACAGCAAGCAAACTGATTCAGAATACAATCGATGATAATTTATCTGGTAAAAGCAGTCGTATCTCAGCTTGGATCGCTTTCTTTTCTATGCTTGGTACGGCAGGTATGATTGTATATGCATTTGTATCCTCACTGGAACAAAATGCGGAATTGCTATTGTCTGCCGGAGGTTTGTTCATGATTGGAACCTGTGCTTTTGTACACATCTATCTGCAAAAACTGAGTTCATCCAAAAGCATTAAAACTCCATCTATTCTGCAACTGGCCATGAAAAACAGTGCACGCAATCGTAAAAGAAGTTTGGCAAGTGTTGTCTTACTGGCGCTGGGTACTTTCTCTGTTTTAATTACCGGAGCCAATCGCAAAACCTTTTACGATTCAGAAAATGCGAACAAATCGGGTACAGGTGCTTATGAATATTGGATGGAAACCACAATGCCTGTTTTATTTGATCTAAATACAAGTAAAGGACAAGAAAAACTTGGATTTTGGGAAGGAGATCTTGATTCCACCATACAATTTGTACAGTTTAGGGCATTGGAAGGCGATGATGCCAGTTGCTTGAATCTAAATCAGGTACAAAAACCAAGAATACTAGGATTTGATCCTTTACTTTTTGATGAAAAAGATGCTTTTTCATTCGCGTCACTTGTAGATAATGTAGATTCGGAGCATCCATGGCAAGCCTTGAATCAAGATCTTGGAACAGATGTTATTCCTGCTTTCGCAGATCAGACAGTTATTGTTTGGGGCTTGAAAAAAGCAGTTGGAGATACCTTAGTCTATCAGAACGAATTTGGGAAAGATATCAAATTGGTGCTTATGGGCGGTTTGAATAATTCGATTTTTCAAGGCAATGTATTAATATCCGATAATCAGTTTCAGAAGCATTTCCCTTCCATTAGTGGGTCAAAAATATTACTGGTTGATTCACAGTCGAATAAAGATGATCAGTTCATGCAAAAGTTTGAAAATAACTTGCAGGATTTGGGAGTTTTAGGAATGAAGACATCCGATCGGTTATCTGCTTTTTATTCTGTTGAAAATACCTACTTAAGCATGTTCATGTTCCTGGGAGGTTTGGGTGTAATCATCGGAACTATTGGCTTAGGAATTGTATTGATGCGGAACATTATGGAACGGAAAAGGGAATTGGCTTTGCTTTCTGCAATTGGTTATCAGCAAAAAACTCTTTTTAAACTGCTGTTTTACGAGAATTTATTTTTGTTGCTCGTAGGATTGTGCTGTGGATTAGGCGCTGCTCTTATTGGAGTTCTTCCATCTCTATTGTCACCATCATTTCATATGCCGGTTGGATATGTGCTGACTTTACTGTTCGGTATTTTAATCAGTGGATTGATCTGGATTTGGATTCCTGCCCGGCAAATTAAAAAATACAATATCGTTGAATCATTAAAGAATGAATAATAAATGTTTTAAGAATCAGACTAAGTACTAATTATCAGAATCTAACGGACTATTGAAATAAATTATCATAACTAAAACTAACCCAATGAAAAATTTTAGTATCCTGCTTATTGCCGTATTGTTGTTTGCTTGTAATACCAAGCAGAAAAAACTAAGTGAATGGCGAGGAGAGAATCGCTCTGGTGTTTATAATGAAACCAATTTATTGAAAGAATGGCCAACCGATGGTCCAAACCTGCTTTGGGATATTGATAGTATCGGAAATGGCTATGGTTCACCGGTTATTAGTGATAACACGATGTATTTAAATGGTGAAATTGATAGCCTTGCTTACTTGATTGCTCTTGATCTGCAAGGAAAAATTCTATGGAAGACAGAATTCGGAAAAGATTGGATGAAGAACTTTATTGGAAGTCGTTCAACGCCAACCGTTGTTGATGATATGATTTATGTAGCTTCAGGTTTAGGTGATATTGCTTGTATTCAAGCTGAATCAGGTGAATTGAAGTGGAAAGTGAATATGTTGGAAAAATATGAAGGCAAAAACACTCGTTTTGGCTATTCACAATCTTTATTGGTTGATGGTGATTTGGTATTTGCTGCGCCAGGTGGAGCAGAAAATAATATTATTGCCTTAAATCGATTTACAGGCGAAATGGTTTGGACTAATCCGGGAGTTGGTGAAGTTCCTGCTTATTGCTCTCCTTTGTTGTTGGATTTTCCATCCCGAAAAGTTTTGGTAACTTTTTCAGACAATGCTCTTATGGGTATTGAAGCGCAAACAGGAAAAATGTTGTGGACGGAACTGCAGGACACGCTTTGCAATATCAATGGAAACACACCAATTTTTGAAGATGGTTATTTGTATTACGTTGCCGGATGTGGTAATGGAACCGTAAAAATGAAAGTTTCTGAAGATGGAAGTCAAATCACAGAAGTGTGGCGAAATAAGGAATTGGACAACATTATGGGTGGTGCCGTAAAATTGAATGGTAAAATCATAGCCTCAGGTCATCGTAAAAAAGTGTGGAAAAGCATTGATGCAGAGACAGGAGAGACAAGAGATACATTGAAATTTGGTCGGGGATCGACAATAGCTGCCGATAGTATGTTGTATTGTTACAATGAAAGAGGTCAGGTTGGTTTGGTAAAAGTAACATCTGAAAGTATGGAGTTGATTAGCAAATTTAAAGTGACCAAAGGAACCAAAGAGCATTTTGCTCAACCGGTAATAAACAATGGAGTGTTATACATTCGTCATGGAAATGCTCTCTTGGCATATGATATTAAAAGAAAGAGTTAATGAAGTATTTTCCGCTTAAAGGAAATTGGGGGATTGGCTAAAGAACACTCCCCTTATTCTCGAAAGCTTTCGGGGTTTTCTCAAGAGGGGAATTAAAAAACAGTCAATCTTAAAGTCCTCCTTTCAAGGGGGATTAGGGGGATGTTAAAAGCTTCATTATGAGAAGTAAATTTTAATTTAACAGAACATGATAAAACAAATATTCATTTGCGGGTGCGAGAAGGATGGAAAGATCGAAAAAGCTTCGGTTCAGAAGTTGATCAGCACTTTGGAGGAGAAGGATATAGCTTATACCTATATTGAGGATATGTGCGGTACAATTTTGAAGAATCCGGATGATTTAGGGAGTTTGTACAATGCAAAGGATGCAGTCGTTTTTGGTTGTCAGGCTCGTGCCATGCAACATTTGGTTGATAATTCGGGACGAAAAGTAGACGGGAATAATACTGAGTATCATCATGTGGATGATGAAGGTCAGAATGAATTGATTTCTACTTTGGAATCGAACACCGGAGCACCTTTAAAAATTAAATATTCTGATTCTTGGAAGCCATGGTATCCCGTGATTGATTACGAGCGTTGCAACGGATGTCGCAAATGTTTAAATTTTTGTTTGTTCAGTGTGTACTCTGTTGAAGATAATGGTACTGTTGTTGTTTCTGCTTCTGCAAATTGTAAGGACATGTGTCCTGCCTGTGCTCGTGTTTGTCCTCAAAATGCAATTATTTTCCCAAAGCATGCCGAAAGTCCTATTGATGGAGGAGAAGGCGATGGTTCGGAAAATGAAAAGACTGATATTCTGGAGCAAATTCAGAACGATGATGTTTATTCAGTATTGAGTGCAAGAAGAAAAAACTTTCAGGTTTCCCTACTGAAAAAAGATCAGTTTAAAATGGCTGAAGAGGAACGCAGATCTTGTTGCAGCAGTTCCGATAAAAAAGAGGAAGAAAAAAAAGAAGAAAAATGCGATTGTGATTGCAATTGCAAAGATGATTCGGAAAGCAGCTGTGATTGTAAAGATGGAGATTCGACTTCGTGTTGTTGCTAATTAAATGTAAATAGGTCTGACAGGGTTTTAAACCCTGTCAGACCTGAAAAATATATGTGAATGATATTTTCTCTCGGAACAAGAATACTAAAACAGGTGGATGCCCGATTGCTTTGGAAACTTGGCTATAATTTGGGCTGGAAAGGAATGAAATCAGTTTCGAAACACAAGAAACGACTGAAGAAAGGTGAGTTGTATCCAGCTTTCATGATGATTTCGATAACAGACAACTGTAATCTGAATTGCCAGGGATGTTGGGTAACGATCAACAATCAATCCAAAGGAATGGATATGGAAACTTTGGAGAATATCATTGTTTCAAGCAAAAAGAAAGGTTCCTATTTCTTTGGTTTATTGGGTGGAGAACCTTTGATGTATCCTCATTTAATGGAGGTGATTGAACGACATCCCGATTGTTATTTTCAGATGTTTACCAATGGAACTTTACTGACGGATGAAGTGGCGAAAAAGCTTCGGAAGCTTGGGAATGTTTCGCCGTTAATTAGTGTGGAAGGTCTGCAGGATGTAAGTGATATCCGCAGAGGCGCCAACGATGTATACGGAAGAACCATGACAGGAATTGAGGCTTCTACCAAGAATAAATTGTTCACAGGAGTTGCTACCAGTATTTGTAAGTCGAATTTTAAGGATTTGGTGAACGAGGAATTTGTGAATTACTGCATTAAAAAAGGCATTCATTACCTGTGGTTTTACATTTACCGACCTGTTGGCGAGCGTCCAACTACCGAATTGGCTTTATCGGAGGCTGAAATTTTGGAATTGCGACAATTTATGGTCGATGTTCGGGTGAAAGCTCCTCTGATGATCATCGATACTTATTGGGATGAGAAAGGACAAGCCTTATGTCCTGGTGCTATTGGTTTATCGCATCATATCAACCCTTACGGAGATATTGAGTTTTGTCCGCCAATTCAATTTGCAGGCGAAACAGTTGGCGATGGATCTGATATTGTCAACATTATTGAGAATTCGAAATTTATTGGTGGCTTGCGAAAAGGCATTAATGAGTGCACCCAAGGATGTATTCTATTGGATAATCCGCAGGAATTGCATACGATTCTAAAAGATGTAAATGCCTATGATTCATCGAAAAGGAATAGCTCATTTGAAGAATTAAAAAAAATGAAGCCTTGTGCAGGTCATCACATACCAGGCAAAGAAATTCCGGAAAAAAGTTGGGTATACCGATTTGCCAAAAAGTATTCCTTCTTTGGTTTTGGAGCATATGGGTAGAAGTAATAACCTAATCTCCTGACCCCTTCTCCTCAAGGAGAAGGAGAAATGGATTGATCTTTTTGAAGTCTTTCTCCTTTAGGAGAGGGATTTAGGGTGAGGTTCTGAATAATGTGAATTTAATCACTATGCATTGTTAACTGATTACTGTTAATTGAAAAAAATGATTTTAAAAAACAACCAGCCAAATATAAGCTTCGGAAATGATTTGCCTCAGCATCCTGAAAAGTTGAAGCAGATTCGTGGTCTGATAAGAGATTATGCTGCTGAATGTGAGTTAGTACCGCCTTTGCAGGAAGACGAAGTCATTTTTCATTCCGGTGAATTGATCAGGAAGCACCCTGTGTTGTTTTTATATCAAAAGCTTTTGGCTGTGATGATTAATAATTACGCATGGAGCCATGTTGTTGCGGGAATTCCTTTTAACCGTCGCATTTTGTTGTTGCCTAAGTGCATTAGTCATTCCACAGAATGCCCTGCAAAGTACGATGAACTCGGATTGCTTTGTGAGCAATGCGGTCGTTGCGATTTGGCTGAAATCATTTCTCAGGCTGATGAATTGGGCTATCATACTATAGTTAGTGAAGGAACTACCTCTGCAAGTTTGCTTTTATCTTCGGGTAAGGTGGAATGTGTGATTGGAGTTGGTTGCTTGCACTCATTCGAGCGTTCGTTTCCTTTGGCGGTTAAAGAAGCAGTGCCTTCCTTAGCAATACCTTTGTACAATAATGATTGTAAGGATTCTAAAGTAGATAAAATCTGGTTGAATGAAGTGCTTTCCATGCGTAGTGAAACAAACTGGAAAGGCTGGATCGATTTGGATATCATAAAATCTGTGGTAAAGGATTGGTTCGCTGCAGATCAATTAAAGTCTCTTTTTGGACAGGATGATAATACCGTGGATATTGCAGTTCATTGGATGGAGATGGATGGAAAACGCTGGCGCCCTATCATAATGCTTGCAGTTTACGATGCGCTAACCGGAGGAATAGCTGAATATGGCGAAACCATTCAAAAACTGGCTGTTTCTATTGAGTGTTTTCACAAAGCATCTTTGGTTCACGATGACATTGCTGATTCTGATTCTGAGCGATATGGGAAACCAACACTTCATAAGGAATACGATATTCCTGTGGCATTAAATGTAGGCGATTTATTAGTCGGGTTTGGATATCAGATGATCGCGGAATCGGAGGCAAAATATATTTGTAAATTATTGAAAGTTGCCGCTTACGGACATCGGAATTTATCACTTGGGCAGGGCGAGGAGCTGTTGTGGAGAAACAATGAGAAATTGCTTACACAGGAGGAGATATTGCGAATTTTCAGCAATAAAACATCTCCGGCTTTCGAGGTAGCTCTTCAGTTTGGTGCAATTATGGCCGATGCCGATGAGAATATTTTAAGCATTATTTCAAAATACAGTATTGCTTTGGGAATTGCTTATCAGATTAATGATGATTTGGATGATTTCAAGCAAACAAACATTGCCAGTGGTTTTAATACCGTTCAACCATCCTTGGTTTCTACACTTTTGAATCAAAAACATCCTGAGAAAATGCAGGAATGGTTCGAACGAACCAAGAATGGAGATGAAAGTATTACTACTGAGTTTTTACAATGGGCTGAGACCAGACAAGCAATGAAAGAAGCAGAAGAAATGCTGAATATTTACAAACGAAATGCTTTGAAAGCCTTGAAACCATTAAATAATTCAACTTTAAAAATATTGTTAACTCGTTTGCTAAATCAAATAGTTTCGGAGAGTTAAAATACAAGGAGTCGGATTTTCGGAATTTAGTCCGGAAGCCGGGACCCATTTAGTGAAGAATGCGTTAAAAACAAAAAAATGTTTAAGTGGAGCGAGTTTTTTTGTTTCGCTTTCGACCTATTAACGGGTGGTTTAGGACGTTATCCGTGGCCTTTTGTTTACTTTTTGGCAATAAAAAGTAAAAGCCCATCGGCTTGAAATAAAAGAAAAATTAATATTTACAATTCATATCATCTTGAAGAAAAATATCAACTGCAATCAATCTATACTCGAAGCACTTTTAAAATCAAGGGAAGTACTAAGCGACGAAGCACAAAATCAAATAAAATCTTTTTTGGGTTCTCAGAAAAGTGAAGACGGAGGATTTATGGATCGTGCAGGAAATTCAGATTTGTATTATTCCGTATTTGGTTATACTCTTGCCTTAGTTTTAGATTTTAAACTAAATATAGTTGAAGAACGAAAATATCTAAAAAGACTAAAGCAATACGAAAACCTGGATTTTGTGCACTCAATATGTTTGGTTCGATGTAGTTTTTTGATACATCTAATCGAGTTGAGACAAAGATCTGCTTTATCAGCTTCTAAATTTTTGACCATTAGTTTTGCTAAAGATTTAATCCTTGGGAAAATTGTAAAAACCTTAAAAGGTAATTACTCTGAATTATTGTGGGATCTGGAAGAATATTTAGCTAATGATGGTGGATACAATCACGATAAGAAAGGTGCAGCCAGATCTACCATTTATGCAAATTACCTGATGTGGACACTTTATCAGGACTTACAAACCGATCAGGACGTTTTGGATGAGATTACAAATGCAAATATAACTTTAAGAGCTGCCAACGGATCATTTGCGAATGAAGAGAATAGTATTGATGGTGTGACTTCTTCCACTGCAGCAGGACTGATCATGAGTTCAACCAGCGAGTTAAAAGAAATGGTGAAAACAAAGGAATGGCTGAAACAAATGCTAACCAAACGCGGAGGGTTTAAAGCTGCAGAAGGTGTTCCGATTGCTGATTTATTGTCTACCACAACTGCATTGCTTGCTTTGCAGATAACGGGAATAAATATGGAGAAGTATGCTGAAAATTCCATAAGTTTCATCAATTTGCATTGGGATGAATCCGGTGGGTTCTTTGGAAGCATCGCCGACATGACTTGTGATGTGGAATATACCTATTACGCGCTATTGGGTTTAGGAGTACTTTCTTGAGTTATGAGTTTTTACTTGCCCGTTAGAGGTTTCTTCAACCTTGACGGTGCTTGGATTTGAATGTTTTTGATTTTTGTTACTTGATACTTATTTGCAAAATGACTCCAAGCTACGCCAACATACAATCCTTAAAACAGAAATTGGATGCTCATATCATTTCTCTTCGAAATGATAAGGGAACTTGGGATGGCAGATTGTCAAGCAGTGCCTTGTCAACAGCAATTGCAGTTTTTGCATTGTGCAAATATGATCCTGAAAAATATAATTCACACATTAGTCAAGGATTAAACTGGTTGGTTTCCAATGCCAATTTAGACGGCGGATGGGGAGATACCATTCGAAGTAAAAGTAATTTGAGCACAACACTATTAACTTGGGCTTGTCTTTCCATTGTAAAAAATGATCCTACCTATGCAAACTGCATCCATCACGCCGAAAATTGGTTGACAGATACATTAAAAAATCTCGATTCGGAATCAATTAGTACTGCTATTTTGAATCATTATCAGAAAGATCAGACTTTTTCAGTTCCTATTTTGGCCATGTGTGCATTATCTGGCAGACTGGGAGAAAAAGGCTGGGATTTAGTTCCGAAATTGCCTTTTCAAATGGCTGTTTTTCCCGATAGTCTGTTCAAATTACTGAACCTTTCTGTAGTGAGTTACGCCATTCCGGCCTTAATAGCCATTGGCTTGGTAAAATCAGTAAATACAAAAACCAGCAAGCCAATTGCTCAATTAAATAAATCAGTAAAAGCAAAAGTACTAAAGGTACTGGCGGAAAAACAACCCGATAATGGAGGCTTTTTAGAGGCTGCACCGTTAACAGGATTCGTTCTCATGAGTTTGGTGGGTTCTGGAGAGAAAGAGCTTGAGGTTTGCTCTAAAGCTGCCGATTTCCTAGGGGAATCGATTCGAGAGGATGGTTCCTGGCCGATAGATACGCATTTGGCCACTTGGGTAACGTCATTGTCTCTAAATGCATTGGATGATCAAAATTTAGTAAGCTTGCCTGAGTTAGAGAAGACCGTGAATGCTTTGCTTGATCAGCAATTGAAAGCAACACATCCCTTTACCAAAGCAGAACCAGGTGGTTGGGCATGGACACACCTTCAAGGTGGAGTGCCGGATACAGATGATACTGCGGGTGTGCTTGTTGCTTTGCATCGACTGAAAGAGTTTCAGCACATTCCAAAGAAAGTGGTTGAAGATGGAATTAATTGGCTGCTGAAATTGCAAAATTCCGATGGTGGAATGCCAACATTCTGCAAAGGCTGGGGAAAATTACCATTCGATTGTTCTTGTCCTGATATTACGGCTCACGCCATGAAAGCACTTTGCCTTTGGAGGAGTGAATTAGATTCTATTTTAAAGTCTAAAGTAGATGCCTGCATTAGAAAAGCATGGCGATATATTAAATCAACACAGCAAGCGGATGGTTCGTGGTTGCCTTTATGGTTTGGGAATGAGGATGATATAATGCATCGCAATCCGGTGTATGGAACCTCTATTGTTTTGCATTCCTTAACTTGCATTGAATCAGTGTGTATGTTCGAATTAGGTGAAGTGAAAGATAAAGCGATTAGTTTTCTTGTTTCCACTCAAAATGAAGATGGTGGATGGGGCGGAAATGCTTCTTTACTATCTACAATTGAAGAAACTTCATTGGCAGTTCGAGCCTTGAGTAGTACCGATAATTGGGAGCAAATAAGTGTTGGGATTAATTGGTTGCAAAAGAACTTACCCAAAGATTTATCTGATATAAAAGCCGCACCAATTGGATTGTATTTTGCCTCCCTTTGGTATTTCGAGGACATGTATCCATTGGTTTTTGCCAGTTCTGCGCTAAAAGAGGTCTTGGATTCATCTGCTTTCACAAAAGAAATGACAAACACATTAGTTGAAAAGACCTGACAGCGTTGTGTCTAATTTGTTTGGAAATACTATCTGGAATTTAT
>JAESUW010000151.1 GCA_016760525.1 Labilibaculum sp. | reverse complement strand
TTAAAGTTGTTTCCTGATTATTTATAAAACTCTTTACTAGTCGTGAAAAAACTATGAATTTTTCACGACTTACTTAAAGGTTTTATCCATTACCGTATTAAAAAAATAAAAGTAGAAGTTGTCTTTTATTAAGTCTTTTGATTTTAGATATATGATTTTGAAATTTGAATAAATAACCGAAGTTTCCCCTGTTTGTTATTCAGCCATTGTAGGCTACAACTCTATTATAATGGTCTAAAGATTTTATTTTCAACAATTACAGAATACAGTCCCAGATTCGCTGAGATATCACCATCTCTGTTATCTTATATTTTGCATGTTTAAAAAAGCATCATTGCAATAGGTACATTCGTAATTTGAACGTCAAAATCTCTCGACTGACTTTTCCCAGTCTAAAATATTATTTTGATTCTATTATCCGAATGTAATCTCCAAGATACATTCAACCGAGAATTTAAATAGAAATTGGTTGCCGTACTTTGCGAGAGTTTTTTGGAAAACAGACCTATCATTTCTATGTTGGATAAGATCTATCCGAAAGCATTATTTGTTCAAGGCTTGGTACAAATTAGTAAGAAAAATCGCTTCAATTTCTTTCTCATTAAATTCTAAAGACTCTAGCAGTCTGCGGACTTAATTTAAATTTTATTTTTTTATTTTAACGAATGAAACGTTTTACAGCAGCAGACAGAGAGCAACGCGTATTGATGCCCTGCGATAACAATACGATCTAAAAATTCGGGCGCAGATTCTTCAATATTTTTTTTGAGTGATTGAAATACGGCTTCCGGTTTCTCATCAAATCCCAGGAATGTTCACTCATATAAGCCTCTTGAAATTAAATGATCTTTAAAGCTTTTCAAAAATGAACTCCAAACTTTAGCATACTTTTCATCCTTAATATCAATTTTCAGGAATTTTTGTTTTTCATCATTTTTATCCAAATATAAAATTTTCTATTTTGTATGAAATGGGGTCATTTAGAAAGCATTAATTGCTTCGTCAATTCCTACTTTTGTTGCCATGTCGACGTATTTATCGAAAACCGAATAATCGAATGACCAGCTTCCGTCTTCGTTTTTAATCCAATCAATCATACTTCGATATCCAAAGGCTATTTGTGAACGGGTTGTGCCATTGAGCCAGGGTTTGTGCCAGGGTTCATGAGTTATTGTTGTTGTAATATTTTTGCCTCCTCCCGAAGCATAATCCGTAAGGTATTTTAAAATCATATCCCAATGCGCTTGCGACCAATGTTCCAAACCGTAATATTCCGCAATTGCACTTGGGTTTAACCAAAGGTCAAGATGAAATTTGTAATCTTTAGGATCGGGTAATTCCTGTTCCAGAACCTGCAATTTTAACTTATGTGAAATTAATCCATATTCATCACTATGAATGGAAATATTCCCTTCATATACGCCCGGATGTGTTCCTTTGGGAATTTTAAAAGTTAACCAAACTGGTTGAGCTCTGTATGCGGGAACATTTACGGATTCTATTTCTATTAGTGGATCTGCAACCACATTTGGATCCATCGTTCCTGATACACCTTCACCAATTATACTTTCTAATTTGGGTGACCAAACGTATTCACTTCTTGCTCTATGAACGGGTACATATTTTACAAATCGTATTTGAATGTTCTTACTATTTAAGTTTTCTCCGTTTAATGAAACAAGCTTATTGATATTAACTGACACATTAGAAAGATCTATTTTTGCACCTAAAGCAATTTGTGCCGAAACTTGCTCATTTCGTACAGCGGTTAGGTTTAATACTTTATCTGGCGGAAGTGTAATAATCTCAAAAAAATTTAATGCTTCATTATTATTAATTTCAGATTCAGAAAACTTTCGAGGAAATCTAGGCACTCTTACTAATGAGGATGTTTGAAAATTATTTGTAGGTATCCAAATATTAAGTCCATCAAAGGGTAAAGCTTCCTCAACATTTAACTTTAACCATTCTGGAATATTTTCTATTCCATCAAAACTTCTAAGGTTTTCGGTTTTTGTATTGTTCTTTTTGCTTGTGCAGCTAAACTGAATAATAAAAACAATAAGAACAAATATATTTCTTATCATGAGTGTTTTCGTTTATTTATTAAAAATAATAAACAAAAGAAGTGTTTATAAGCTACACGGAGAAGTACTATTTTAGGATAATTAGGGGGGTGTTTTTTAAAAATACAAAAACAAAATCAACGATTTCACTCAAAATAGGATTTGGAGTTTTATTTTGGATTACAAATTTGCTTGCTCTATAACTCCTGATTGTAAATAATGGCTAATGGCGGCATATCTTGAGTAACTGGGTATAAGATGGTCTAAAATATAATTTTACTTCATTGTGGCAAGTGAACTTTATTTCGGATTACAAATCCTCTCGCTCTATACCCCCTGATTACAAATCAGGGGGTACAATATATTCCTTTTGGATTTTTCCACCTTCAGTTCTGTTTTTCTTACTTACATTTCTATTTTGGATTATTGCATTTTTGCTCGTCCAAAACTATTTCCCAAAGTTGAATGGATTCTCTACAATGCAATTTGACAGCTTTATAAACTTGATTTTTCAATCATTTCAACGAGTCCATCAATAATGCTTCTCTCTGCAAAATTAGGTTTTAAACTTGAGTTAAGAACCTGAAATGTATAACGCTGAAATGCATCATCATTTGGTATATAACCTGACTTAGAAGATCCGTTGGCAATTGAAGAAAAGATCGTTTTCATCAATGGAGAGCCTTCCTTAACCGCCTGTCCTATAGCACTATAAACCTCAGCATTAACTCCTGCAATTGCAATATCTCCAATCCGTAAAACACTTAACTTAATGTCAATTGGATCGCCATCAATATAAGTTCCCGGAGCACCTTCTCTGCCAATATCTAGTCTCTTTCTCCCTGGGCATGTAATAATCTTATTAGCTCCATAAATACTAATCTTCGAGTCAATATTTTGTGGCATCTTTGTTACGCGTATAACTTCCTCACCAAGTATTTGTCCTAACGAAGTTACCATTTGAGATTGACGCTCCAAGATTCCTGGATCGATCTTATCAAGATCGATTTTAATACGTCCAAATAATCCAATCATAAGAGCTTCTCCAAAATTTTTTGCTTTTCCGTTGGAAATCAAAGCTTCCGTCATTGCATGAACAGCCTCTTCCATCGGCACAGTTGAAATAGGATTCTGATCACCAGCGGCTCCACTTGAGAAAAGAGCAACAACCCCATTTCCGTAATATTCCTCAATATATTTTGATGTCTCTCCCGGAAAATCAGCACTCAGAGTTCCGCTCATAAACATGGTGTTAGCATGCATAGCATAATTATAATAAATGGCAATTGGTTTTCCTAATTTTGATCGAAAAGTGATAACAGCAACTGTTTTATCTGATAAACCTTCATAATTAGGTCCCTGCTTCCAAAGCCCGGTTTCCTGATCAATCACATCACGATTGATATTTATATAAGACAATCCTGTACCATAACTAACGGAGGCTGGTTGTAATTTTTCTTTTGCCTGTTTTACTGCATCAACAACAAAACTTACGGAAATTTCATCCTCCTTCAACCCACTATGCGTATGAGATGCTGCGATAATAATATTTTGAAATGGAATTCCTGTTTCTTCCCCGATCAAAAGAATTGCTTCTTCATAAAATTCATCCGAAATCATCACATGATCTATCGAAATTAAAGCCGCACTTGTCATATCATTTTTAATAACTATAGCACGACAAAATAAGTGATCTCTGACAGAAGATACTATTCCGGAAAAATTCTCTGAGCTTGGAGTTATATCTACTTTAGCGGTTCCTACCTGAAAAGGCAAAACTTGATTGGGTTTGCCAAAAAGTATTGAGAAACATCCCGTCCACAATACAAATATTAATACTATTTTTCTCATTTTTTCATTTTTCCTGAAGTAATCCCACTTTACTAAAAGAGGGCATAATCAACAATTTACAATAGATGTATTCTAAATAAGTATGTAAATAAAAGATTCACCTACCTAAAACAACACAAAGCATAAATTTTTGGTAGCATAACTAAATATGCTACCAAAAACAGAAATATATTTCTTTATTTTACGTTATTTCCCAACAAACTCATCCCTAATTCTGGCCGAGCAACTATCATTTTCAAATATCATGTGATAACCTCCAGAAGAGGCTTCAAATTTAGCCGTTTGAATACCATTCCATTGTTCCATATCTATATAACGAAGACCTTCAATAGGACTGAACCCTTTTACTACAGATTCCTTAATTGGTAAATAGACGGTAGCAGTTGTATTAGCAGGAATGACAAAATCATAGGTAAGTAATTTACCTTTATCCGCTGTCCAACTACTACTAATATCACCATAGTTTGAAGAATAAGTACCCGATGCACTTATGTATGTTCCTCCCGGCATTGGTTGCAGAACAAAATTCTGATAACCAGACGCACTATCTGTCGTTATTCCAAGATGATATTCATATATCCATGATCCCACTGCACCGAGTGCAAAATGGTTAAATGAATTCATAATACTATTACCATTCATCTGGAAGGCCAATTCGTATGAATTCCAACGTTCCCACATGGAAGTAGCTCCCATTTTGACTGGATATAACCATGACGCAAAATCGGTACAGGTAATCATTTTATATGCGGTTTCTACATAACCTGTTCTTGATAAAGCCGGTAATATATTTGGAGTTCCCGAAAATCCCGTAGTAATAGTATAAGCCAATGAGTTCTCCGTCGGATTCTCCGTATTTCCAGCAAACATTCTCTCAAGTGGAGCATGGTATGAAGTTGTCACGCTACCCTCATTACCACTACTGGAAGGATTGACTGCCAGTCCGTTCAGACGTTTTGCCGCAAACTCCTTGTATGTCATTCCTGCACATTCCCCGGACTCGACCTTCATAGAGTCACTGAATACATTAAAATTCAAAGGGGTAGCATACGAAGTCTGAGAATCTATAAAGTCCACTACTGAACCATCTTCAAGGGAAATGGAACGGGTCAAACCTGTGTCTGGATCAACATAAGCCTTATTGAAAGATTCTATGGCGATAGCATGACGATCATTCAAAGTCTTTGCATAATGAGATTCACCAATAGCATCAGCCATAATAGATGTTATTTCTATCATATAGAGATAGATAGCATTATTGCATATATCACTTGAGGTACGTCCATCAATACTGAGCCAATCTGCCAACCCACTAGTTTTGGAGGATAACCCCTTGTATCCGGGTATGGTATAATAGTTCATTCCATCCAACCATGCCTTCATTGCCTGAAAATTTTCTTTTACAGCCTCAATATCTCCATACTGCGTATACAGTTGCCACGGAACCATACAGACGGCAGCCGCCCAAGTAGTGCAATCAGTGAAAACCTTGTCTCTTGTTTTTGTATAGGCAGGGACAGTCGTACCAATACCACCTGCCGGGGCACCGTCTTCTCCTCCTATACCCTGATCGTTCCGCAAGGCGAGCATCCATTGTCTCAGAAAGCTTTGTACATTACCATTATAGGTTGCCGTACGCGAATAGGCTTGTGCATCTCCTGTCCAACCCATACGCTCGTTTCGTTGCGGACAATCGGTAGGGATGGAAAAAAAGTTACCAAGCTGGCTTCGCCTTATATTATAATAAAGTTGGTTCACCAATTCACCACTGTCATCGGTCGTTACGCCCACATAATCACCTGTAAGCGGTTCAGATGAAAGCACAATTCCCTCTACATTACTTAGCGGCAATGGAATGCTACAACTCGGAAGGGTAATTTGTATATACCTATAACCTCTATAAGTGAAATGGGGCTCGATCAAGACGTCCCTTGTCTCATCTTCTTTGCTCGCAATATAGAAATCCGTTACAAGTGCTGCACGGTATGTTTCCTGGAGGATTCGCCCAGCTACTCCAGGCCGATATGATCCGTCTTTGCCATACAGTGACTTATATGCGACACCCTTAGAGGTTGCTTTATTCGGTGAGTCATTGTTACCTGGGTATATTTCTTCAGCGAATCGCAGAATAACTACATCTCCCTGATTCAAAGAACCTTTAGGGATCGTCACAGAAGGTACTCCCACCATGTTAACGTTCATGTCATAAGTATTGGTAGTGCCACTAACACTATGTGTTTGGAGAACTCTAACTGCCTTCAAGCGTTCAACTTCTTTTACAGGGTTATCCCGACGGGCAACAATATCAAAATCAATCCAATCTCTTGGTTGAATCACATCTGGGGTTTTCCATCCCCTTGCCGAATATCCAACTTTCTGCCACCCTTTGACTTGATTCTCCCTATTGGCGTTATACCTCTGCCCCTGAAACATATCTGCAGATTCCACAGGGCCTTTATTGAACAGTTTCCAAGTGTCGGTATTTGTTACAATCGCTTTTTTCGAACCATCACTATAAGTAATTACGAGTCGGGCCAGTAACGCCTCATTATCTCCAAAGAAATTATACTTACTGTCCATGTAGGTCATATATCCGGTGTAGAATCCAGGCCCAACTATAGCTCCGATCGCGTTTTGCCCTTTATCGATCATCTTTGTTACGTCGTAAACATGGTAAGTTAAAGTTTCGCGATACTGACTCATCCCGGGATTAAACCAATCTTCACCCATTCGGCTACCGTTAATATACATCTCGTAAGTACCCATGGCAGTGATGTACATTTTGGCTTTCACTATAGTTTTAGCGTTATCAGTTGCAAACTCTGTTCTTAACATAGAAAGCGAGCCATAATAACTCGGGTCGGCATATCCAAATACCGCATTCTCTACAATGATTTTATTACCACTTACACTCACTCCTTCCATATCATCAAATATGGCGTAAGTAGCCCCAGTAGTTGCATTAAAGAGTGTTATCGGACTGTCTTGGACAGGATTTACCAATCTGTAATCAATAAATTCAACTTTTTCACCACTGCTGGCAAAAAAACCGATTGAGTTCAGATTAGGAAAAGTATTATGCCCACCATTCGGACCCGCCGGAGAAACAAATGTACTTATGGGATCTGGTCCTTTGGAGAGAACAACTTGCTCCCCATTGATACGCATCATTATTCTGTTTGCTTCAACAATAATGTCAAGTGTATTTTCCTTACGAGCATTTATATTGGTAATTATTTTGTTTATATTGGTAGTTGGTGTCGTTTCCAGAGAAATAGTCCTGTAAGGAACATTGGAATTATCTCCTTTACCATAACCTATTCTGTAGAAATTAATGATGGCACCCTCTTCTTTACCCACACCTGAGATATCAAGTTCCCAACGGACATAGTTTTCACCTTCTACATTCTCCACATTCTGGAATTTATCATTCAGTCGAAAATCATTGGCTCCAAAAATCAAAGAAACCTTATTGCCTTTTACTATGCGAAATTTCGTATTTATATGGAAAAGCATGGCTGATGGAGCATCCAATCCCATCTCTTTACTGCCAATCCATTGAGCTCCTTCCCAAGCTGAAATATCAGGATTCATCAGTCCTGTGGAAAATGTAGATTCGGCAAAATAATTACCGCCTTTGTTATCTGTAATATCAACTCTCCAAAAATAATCTGTCTCAGGACTTAATGGAGAAGTATCTCCAGTACTCCCATATACAACACCTAAAGACTTATCCGATTGAACAGTTCCACTATCCCATACTTTATGTGTAAAATAAGCATCTTTTGCAACAATTAGATGGTAACTTACTTGCTTCATACCTATAACATTGGACTGCATTCTCCATGCAAAATCAGGTTTTTCCGCATCTACAGCCAAAGGGGATTTAAGTGCGGTAACAGTAAGATTAGTAATAGCCGATTTAGTTGTAGCTGTTACACTGTCTGAGGTGTTATGCTCCCACAGTAAGTCCTGTCTCAAATCAGCCATGACATAAAAAGTTATGCACACAGCTAAAATGGAAAATATTATTTTCTTCATAATGACTTCTAATTTATGAGGTTATAGATTGTATATTTATTTATCTTGTTAAGTCCTTGAAATTCCCTTTATTTTTTAAAACATTATTCACTTTCTCTACTTCAATTTCTGATTCCAGATGAAACTCGGTAACTTGCTTAATATCCATTGAAGAACTTCCAATCTCTACTTTATATTTACCTGCATCAGCTATCCAGGCAGAACGATCAGCATAAAATGAAGCCAAATCTTTCGAATTCAGAATTAACTTTACAGTCTGTGATTGTCCCGGTAGTAAAAGTCTTGTTTTTGCAAATGCCTTTAACTCTTTAACAGGTTTATCTATCTCGCCTCCAGGGGTAGATAAATATAATTGCACAACTTCTTTCCCAGCGAACTTTCCGGTGTTTTTAACATTTATACTGATTTCAATTTCATCACCGTTAAATTCCAAATCACTGACTTTAATGCTGTTCATATCAAAATCAGAATATGACAAACCATACCCAAATTCATATGATGATTTTACATCAAAAGAGGTAAAATATCTGTAGCCTACATAAACGCCCTCTTTATAATCCACATATTCCGGATTCATTGAAGGAGTCCCCGGAAAATTGGAAGCAGAAGGTAGATCAGAATATTCCTGAGGAAAGGTCATCGTTAATTTACCGGAGGGATTCACGTCTCCTCTTAAAATATCGGTTACAGCGTTTCCGCCTTCCTGTCCGGGCAACCATGCCAGCAAGATAGCATCTGCCATATTTTGCCAGCTATCAACTTCTATCACGCCTCCAATATTCAGCACTACAATCATCTTTTTTTTCACCGCATGGAATGCTTCCGAGACATTTCGAATGAGATCGAGTTCCACATCCGACAATAAGAAATCCCCTTTGCTTTCAGTACGATCAAGGAACTCACCAGTACTACGACCTATTGTTACAATAGCGACATCGGCAGATTGTGCTTTTTTATCAATAATCTGTCTGTCGAGCGCCATCTCCGTATAGTGTATCGGAGCAAAATGGTTCTTTTCTTTTGTCTTCTCTATTTCATCCTTTATTTTCTCAATATAAGGTTTATAGATTGCTTCCATCTCTGAATCTAATATATAACCGGCGTTTGTTAATCCATCTTTTAAAGATATAGTGTAAGCCTTGTTAACATCACCACTTCCTGTACCTCCTGCGATAAGATTATAAGAAGCCATACCAAATGTGGCTACTGACTTTACAGAACCAGATAAAGGTAAGGTTCTTCTGTTATTTTTCAGAAGCACCATAGCATCCGTTGCTACTCTCCGTGTAAGCCTGGCATGAGCGTTCAAATCCGGCTTCTCAGAATAATCATAGTTTTTCATTTTAGGAGATTTGAATATCATGTTCAAAATTCGGCGAACATTAATATCGATATTATCCTCAGTTAACCGTCCATCTTCCAATGCTACCAATATATCATCCTTTTGCGGTTTAAATCCCGGCATTAACAGATCATTACCGGCCAAAAGTTGAGCTACCACCGCTGAAGTATCCTTTCCATTCACGTCGTCAGGGCTGAATCCTGTGTAGCCTCCAAACCAATCGGTCATAACTACTCCGTTGAATCCCCATTCATCACGCAGGATAGCCGTCAATAATTCTCCAGAAGCTGATGTATAGGTGCCATTCAGCTTATTGTAAGAAGACATAATAGTTCTGGGAGATGACTCTTTCACTGCTATTTCGAACCCTCTCAGATAAATCTCGCGCAGTGCACGTTGGGATACATGGACATCTATCGTCATGCGATTGGTTTCATTGTTATTAGCAGCAAAATGCTTAAGCGATACACCAATATTCTGTGACTGAATGCCATTCGTCAATGCAGCGGCGATTTTACCAGAGACAAGCGGGTCTTCTGAATAGTACTCATAATTGCGCCCGCAAAGCGGATTTCTCATAATGTTCAGAGCCGGTGCCAATTGTATATCTGAACCATATTCCAGTGCCTCTTTCCCTATAGCTTTGCCTACCGTCTGCACAAGATCCACATCCCATGTGCAAGCCAAGCTTGTCCCCACAGGAAATCCCGTAGCGTAATAAGTATTGGGGGCATTTTCACGTGTAGGACTAATTCGAACTCCTGCAGGGCCATCTGTCATCACAATAGCAGGCAAACCAAATTCAGGCAATGGCATCGTCGTTCCGGCCGCTCCTGGAATTGCGTAATTATTCTGCCCCACCACCGGATTGATTTCCTGAAAATTTTCATCACCAATTCCTGCCGTTCCCGTTCCAATCAGCAAACTTGCTTTGTTATCTTTTGAAAGCCTCGACATCAAGTCATCAACTCTTTCCTTTACGGATAAACGTGTATCCTCATAAGGTTGCAATTGTCCGTCTCTGTTCAAATCTATAAGTTTTTCACCTTCTATCTCAATAGTCTTTATTCCATCATTGTTCTTATTCTTACATGCTGTAACATATAAAACAGACATCACAAGAAGAACAATTATTGTTTTTTTATCCATATTATTAATAGTGTATTTACCTTTAAAAGGTATCGATGTTATTTTAATATTCTATGATGAAATTACTTGAATAACAATGGAGCAAATTCCAGCAAATAAGCTCGCCAATTAGACCAGATATGTCCTCGTGTTGATTCATCATAAGTATAGGACAAGCCCAAAGAATCTAACCTATTCAAATACTTTTTCACATCGTTAAACAAGAAGTCTTTATTTCCGCATCCTATCCAATAAAGCTCATACTCATTTTCTTTCAGCAAAAACAATTTTGTATCTAAATCGTTATATATGGCAGACTTGATGCCAGGAAATTTTATTGCAGGAGAGAATAAACCAATATAATCAAACAATTCCGGATTATTAGCTGAAATATAAAGTGAATGGAATCCTCCCATTGAGAGTCCTGCAATTGCCCTTGTATTTTTTTCACTCTTAACCCTGTAATATTTTTCGATAAAATGTATTATTTCGTGAAATGATAATTCATATATTCCATCCGTAAATCCTGGTAATTCATGACTCATCATAGGAGTGTATGATAAATTTTCCGGGGTTTCTCCCGGTGCTGCCTCCTTGGATGCATTGCCATTAGGCATAACCACAATCATCGGCTCAACCTTGCCTTCTGCGATGAGGTTATCCATTATTCTGGAAACACATCCTAATGTAATCCATGCTTCCTCATCCCCTCCGCTACCATGTAAAAGATAAAGTACCGGATAAGATTCTGTATTAGCTTCGTACCCCGGAGGGGTATAAATCGTCATTCGACGATTCATTTTCAACACCTTTGATTCATACCAAGTACGTGTAACATTACCATGAGGGGAATCATGAACCTGATAGTAATCGCCTTTACCGCCATTTATATAAAATTTAGAGAATAACGAATTCACATCTCTCAATGAGAAAACATTACCAGGATCAATTATTTGACTACCGTCTACATTGAATGTGTACATATATAAGTCGGAAGATAAAACGTCTGTCGTATATGTCCATATACCATCACCACTTTTCTTCATTGGCGCTGGTTCATGAGTTGACATCCAGTCTCCTCTAATAGCAACAGAGGATGCCTTAGGAGATTTCAGCCGAAAAGTTACCGTATTATCAATATTCAATTCCAGTGAAATTATTGTATCTCCTTTTTGAGATCCGATATTTTGCTGTGCGAACAAAAGACCTCCCATCAGGAAAAAAATAATATATATAATCAATTTTTTATTCATAATAATTAATCATGAATCCGCGAGTATTTCAAATAACAAACTTCTAACAACTTAACCACTGGTTTCCCAATTAGTTTAAACATCTTCACCTACAGGCTTAGGCTTAGACCTTGTTTAATTAAAAGTCTTAATTCTTTTTTGCCAAAAGATTGCTTTTTTTCTTTATTTTCAACTCACGAATTCAGGTTAGTTTGATTAGGTATTTATAAGACCCCTTTTAAAATTTAATGCTTCCTGTTAATGAAAAGGTACGAGGAATAAGGGAGGTTCCTGCCAAAAGACGACCCGCATATGCAGAGCTATCCCCTGTGGACAACTGCGTGCCGGGAATCTCTCCACTAGCACCCGTGTTATCAAGAAGATTGATAATAGTGGCATTAAATGAAAGAAAGTCGTTCACTTTGTAATTAAAACCAAAAAACGTCTCCCAACGCGCTTCGAAAAAGAGGGAATTACCAACATTTGCATATTGCTTGCCAAAATATCTGAAACTTGCCCAAGCCCGGAGATTTTGCGAAATCTGATAGCTCGGATCAATTTCAATCAAGATTTTGGATTGGTTTCTTATCACGTTGTCGCTATAGTCATAAACTTCGCCGAATGCCTGAAAGTCATAATCAGAGTATTTGGGATCCTGTAAGGTAAGGAGAAGATGAAGTTCGAATTTTTCGAATGGTTTGATGACAACGTCTGTGGTCCACCCCATTGTTTCCTGTCCGAAAACTGCGGGTACTACCATTGTGCCGGTTCCGGAGGGACTTGGTACATCAAGGCGAGCAAAGTCGTTTTTGCGTGTCGCATATGTCAAAGCAGAAACCACACTAAATTTCGGGTGGTTGAAGAAAATCCCTAAACGACCAAGTGTAACAGGAGAAGTGGCCTCGGGAGTTTCTTCCTGTCCAAAATATGACAGTAACTGACGGTTTCTCCTCAGGTAAGTGGCTTCACCCGTAAGTCCGAAACTATTCGTAATGTTATATGACAGACTTGCCGAAAAAGCCATATTCACGGCATCTTCTTCAACTTCTTCTGTTGTAACAACCTGACCGGAAGGATCAGTTCCCCCAACATGGAAACCAGGATAACGCGTAAAAGGCAGTCGATCTGCACTCAACCGGAAGTTCTCAATACGGGCTCCATAATAGACCCTCAGCTTGGGGCTGATTCTCCAGTTATCGGTGAAGTAGAGTGCCAGTTTATTTTCAGATCCATCAATATATTCTGCCGCAACATTGTAAAGAGGATCCCCACCATCCACAATTACCTTTCTCGGATTGGGCTCGACGGTATGCCAAAGAAAGGCTGAATTGCGCACATAATCCGTACTGTTATGCCACTCATTAATCCCTATGCGCCAATCATGAGAAGATGTTTTCTTGGATAATTCAACAGTTAAGAAAGCATCTTTGATCTCTCCCATATTCAGAAGAGCCAGTCTCTGATGCACATCTCCTGTCCATGTTGCCTCCCTGTCATCCCATTGCTGTTCATATCTAAAAGTACCGTTTCTTACATTCGTCGGAGCAAGTATGGGGAGAGAAAGACTTGAATTAACATACTTGGCCTTTACAGACAAATCAACCCCATTGCCCAGTTTATAATCAAAATACAAAGCAACTTCGTTGGCTTTATTAGAAGACACATCATAATACGACGCGCTTCTTTCCTCTCCCGTACGCGTGTCCATATAAGTTATTCTTCCATCGATAGGCACATAAGAATCCCTTCCAATTTTAAAGCCTGGAATCTCATCCACCCCGCCATCTCCATCGTAAATAAAAGGAGAATATTGAGCCGCACCAAATAAAGAACGAATGCTTACATGCTTATAGGCAACCGATAGGCTACCTTTCCCATCATCAAAAAAATGGGTCATAGCTACCCTATAAAGCTGCGTACGATCCACATAATTGGTAAATTCCAGATCAAAACTTCCTGGATCAAAATTCTGATAATTACCGATAGAATAGGAATAGCCGGGAAGGAATTCTCCCGAAATATTCATTTCTACTCGCTGCATACCAAATTGGTTTACAGCATAATTCATCTTGCCACTGAAAGAATCTCCACCTGTCTCAGTAAATGAGCTTACGCCATAACCGAGATCACCGAGGGTAATGGCTGATTCAGCTAATGTTGTAAGAGCGACACGGGAAAGACTGACATCCCCCCTCCAATGGTGGTGAGCCAAATTAGGCCATCCCGCATAAACTACTGGAAGACCATTTTCCAAAATAGGAACATTTGCTATCGGAATACCTATGGCAACCTCTCGAGGTCTGGTTGGTTCTGATGCATTTAACATTACATTCCTGTTATTTTTTTCTTCTCCGATATTCACTATAGAATCATTGGAAAGTTTGGTTTGTCCCTGAATACGAACCGAGATAAACAGGATTAACAGCAAACAATAAGTTTTTAATTTCATAAATTGAAATTTTTAAGATTTAAAAATTGGCAATACTATAACGATTGCATGGTCGAAAATACAAAAGAGGTCTGAAGGACTAAAAAAAAGTACACTTACAGTGCCTTTATTTCCTGTAGTCAGCTATGGTATAGCTCATTACCTCATAACTAAAGTATAGGAAAAGTACGGGTGTTTATTCAGAAAAACAGTATAACCTGAGCTTGAAATAAGGAATGTCTTAAAATAAAACCATTTGTGTGCAATAAGGTTCCACATCATACCTTATTCTCGATTTTTTAGGAAAAAACGAATACGCAACAAGTCCTTAAATCAAATTAAAAAGGAAATTTTGGAATGATCTGTGTCTGAAGTGTTCTCTCTGGCTGATGTTCTTAAATTCATTATTAATGATTTCAATGATAGGCCTTTTCCAAAGAAGTATTTTGTCGTTCATAGACATTAGTCTATTTTTCATATGTACTGCTTAAATGAAAACAATCATTATGGTAATAGCTTCGGAGTCGGAAAGCTTACAGGGTTTATTTCTTTTTTTTAGCTATTTCTTCGGGTACTTGGTGTCCATACATTATTTTGCAAAATTCGTCTGCATGGAAGAATATTTCAATAATTTCATCAATCATAGGGATAAGCTTCCACATGCACATGACTGACAATTATACATTTAAACACATACAAAAATTTTATCCTTTTTAAAATTATTCCCTATTTCTTATATTGAACTTAGGTTATTAACCTAAACATTTTCTACAGATTCTATCTCCATAATTTTTTTTTCAAATTCCTTGTTTGAAATAACAGAACTATTTTTGATTTTCGTTTTATAATTTTTAACAGTACTAATGGAATAATCTAATATTTTAGCGATAGATTCGTTTCTGGCAATACCAAGTCTGATCAGTGCAAAAATTCGAAGTTCAGGGGATAATGCACCTTTTCTCTGTGGTTCAATTCTATCTGTGGGTTTTAATAAAGAATTGAATAGTCCTATAAAATTCGGAAATAACCTTAAGAACATATTATCAAAAGAAGAAAGAATTTCCTCTCGTTTCTGAAACAACTCGGAGCTATTCACAAAATCATGTAAATCATCATATTGCCTGAATTTTATCTTCCGTTGGATTGTCTTCTGGAAATTTACCAGCTTATTATGAAACTCCAAGTTTGAGTTAAACAATTGTCCTACACTGACCTCTTTTATATTATTGCTCTCCGATAATTCTTTAATTATCCCTTTTATTTTCCCATTGGTTTCTATCAGCTCATCATTCTGCTTATTTAGCTGCATTCTAATTTTATGTAATTTCCGATTTTGTTTTAATATTATCACCACCGATAACAATAGTACAAGAGAAAATACAGATATTATGAGGAGTAAATTGGTAATTTTGTCATTCTGCTTTCTGGTTAGTTTGTAAAGCTCATTACCAACTTCAGGCAATATATTACTGGCTTCATAAATACGGTAACGGGAACCAAAAAACTTAGCATTATTCATTGCTAACTGTATATACTCATAGGCCCTTTCCAAATATCCTGCTGCATATACTACTTCAGCTATCATACGCAATGATGAAAACTGTTTAGATCCTCTTTCTATATCACCAATAGCAGCATCAACCATATACTTTATTCCTTTCAGAGTATCTCCTGCACTAACATAATTATAACCAATGCCTCCTACTAGATTTGAGAATGCAACTGATTTTTTGTCTTTTATGCAATCCAATTCAAGTAAGCCATATTCAATAGCGATTTCATTCTCATCATTATAATAAGCCTGTTTTACTTTTTTATCAAGAAGTAGTATGTCATCCGGTGGAAGAAATCGCTCCAATTGTCCTATAACACTCTTCATCTGACTCTTATATATATCGAAAAATACAGTCTTGGGGTACTTTGCATATAGTCCACTTTCAAATGCAATATCGAAATGAAGCGATAGGTATTGTATCTGTATTTGTTGCTTTGTATCTGTTGTGTCAATTTGTTGTAAATACTCTGAGGCCTCTTTGAAGAAGCCACCCCATAAAAATGTATTTACTCTGGCTAAAAGTGACTTTACTATTAAATCCTTCTTATTAAGTTTAGTTGCAAGCTTATATAACCTTTGGGAATATATGTACATCAAATCATACTTGTGTGTTGAATATTCCTCATACAAAAGCATATTTATTCCATATTCTTCCTCTAATGTTAAATCCCCTCTGGATAGTTTATTCTTCAACAATGATACCCGTTCATTTTTTTTGTTTTCAAAAACAGATTGCTTAGCTATATATTCATCTAGCTTGTTGAGGTATCTTTTTATATCCGTCTCCTGCCCCAATAAAAATGAGGGAACCAAAATTAAGAAAAAAAGACTTAATGAAATTTTATTCATGTGATTTTGTATTAACTAAAGAATAGCATATCACCTACCCTAATTTAGTACATACCAACAATGTAAACAACTGAATACGAGTAAGGCATTTAGGGATTTCAGCAAGACGTTATTTTTATTATGTTGCAAGAATAACGACACCCATTTTTCTAATGGAGAAAATCAATGTAGAGACTAAAAGTAAGCAATTCATATCAATATTGAATACCCTTTTTTAAGGAAAAATTAATTTATCGAGATTGAAGCTTATATCAATGTTTGCTCTTACTCCTGTTTTTCGATAATCCGAATTGATTACGATTCCTTCCTGAAACGAGTGATTTGCAGAGACAAAACAATTCCACTTTTCATCTCCTCCGCTTACAGACAAATTATAACGCTCTATAGTTGCTGATCTGAAAATGGCATCTTGCCAATCCGTATTTGTTAAGCCTGATTCGCCATTTAAATAGGGTAGTAGTTCCTCTGGTGTTTTGTAATATACTTTCGTCCTGATTGAATTCGGATCATCAGTACTTCCCGTAGGTACTTCAAATAAATATGCAACATCATGACCGTCTTTAGATAATTGAGCATATTCATAAGCATTCATCATATCTATTTTTTTAGAAACTGATTGAATACCGTAGGAGCTATTGAAATTAACTCTCATTTCACCTTGTTTTCCTTTTTTTGTGCTAATAAGAACAACTCCATTACCTCCCCTTGGTCCGTATATTGAAGCAGAAGAAGCATCTTTTCTACTCATTAAGAATATATCTCTACGTTGAGCTGGTATTTTATCAATGTGCAGATTTAAAGAATCCACTAATTCATTGTACACAACCTCATTCCATGTAAATTCATTACCCTGTGTAAAGTTATTTTTGACAAACTCATTACAATACTTCGTTAAGTTTTAGGCAGCGATTAAGCCAATGTTATTGAGTTGCCTGATTCTTTCTTTATTTTTCTTAGTGTTTGGGTTTATCCCAAAC
>JAESUW010000006.1 GCA_016760525.1 Labilibaculum sp. | reverse complement strand
TTTGCTAAAATGATTTATGAAGATTTACAGAAATAGATATTTGGAATTTATTCAGGTATAACTTTTGCTGTAGGACTCTGGTTATTTACTTGTATCCGATTAATCGTAACAACAGGATTTCCCTTGTAATACATGTCTCCACTACTATAAATGGTTACTTTTAGTTCGTTTTCGACCCAAACATGAGCTTCTCCAATTCCATTTTGTGCCAGATTCACATTCGTGCTATGCAATTCAGAAGCTTTAATGTTGATGATGCCGTTCAATACGTAATTTGCAGTTGGGCAAACGCCTGTAAATTCATATCCTCCTGCTACAGTTCCAAAAGAATGAAAATCTAAAATATCATAATTTAAATCCAGCTTCATTTCTACTAATTCACTTTCCGAAGTAATATCAATATCCAATCGATTACCGCTAAGTTCTCTTTCACTGCTATAATAAGCCGGAGCATCTGCTGTAATTAGTTTGAATTCTTTTAAATGAATTTCAACTTCGATTAAATCGAAACTTTTAAGATTATTTTTATGAGAGTGATCAATAGTAAGGTTTTGATCATTTTGAATGACAGATACTTTTGAGATGATATTTTCACCACCTTTTAGCAGAAGGAATTCTTCATCATCTTCTATCAGAGTTATTTTGAATGTGTTCAGGTTTTCGATGCTTGAAATTCCAGGCAGGTTGATTCTTTTCTCCATGTATTCCCCATCATTCTCAAAAAGATTGAATGATTCGCAAGATGTAAGTGTTAGCAGTATTAAAACTAATATAGAGATCTTATTTTTCACTTTTATTTCTTTTGATTCGATACCCAATTCCCCATTCTATATAATCAGCTTTTCCCATATGAGCTTTTAAACTCAAGCTGGTTATTAAGTGCTCGTTAAATCTGTAGCGAATGCCAAGTCGCGTATAAACAGGTTTCTCTGGCTCAGTCTTATAGTAGGTGTAAACACCAATATTTGCAATAATACTAAATTTATCAATAACAAGATCGTGAGAGATGAATATTGCTTGACTGAATCGATTTTTAAAACTTGTTTCAGGTTCAAAATCCCATTTTCCTCTATTGGCGGCTTTATTGTAGAACAAATCAATTCCAAAGCCTAACTTTTGTTTCGGGTTAATTCCAAGAGAATAGTTTCCTGATAAACTGGAAGTGTAGTATTTATGATGATCTTTCTCTGATGCTTGTTTAATTCCATTTCCCCAAACCAATAAAAATTCATTGGGCAATTTTTCTTCCCTTGATACTGGTGTAAATGATTTCCGACTTTTTTCATTCCAGTAATAGTTTACCCCAAAATTACTTGTTAAAAGATTTAGTCCCTTGTTGGGAGCACTAATTGCTCCATTGGAAATGTGATTGAATCCAATGCCTCCATTAATTCTCCATTTAGGGCTAACCGAGTAACTTCCCTGTGCGAGTAATTTAAAAAAAGCATTGAACTTGGTTCCTATTGCTATGTTCGCGTAATTATTAACTGGATCGAAGTGTTTTTTTGTAAAACCAAGTCCAATTCCAAATTGTGTGTTTACTTCCCATTTGTTTCCTCTCTTTATGGGGAAATTTATATAAGGGAAAATGGCAGTTACATTTCCAAATACTTTATCGTTGCCCAAACTTCCATGATACAATCCTATTCCAATTTCAGGTTGTTTGTAGAGTTTTGCCCAGTTTTTTTCATAGGATGGAATATAACCTAAATTTAACTCAATCGCAGAAATTTGATCATTTACCAAATAGCTAATGGATTTATGATGAGGCAAAACCACGCCATAGTGAAATCGGACAGTGGAGGTAAATATATTTTTCTCAGGTTTCTTTTGGGCAAATACACTTTTGCAGATAAGAACAAATAGTAAAAAGAGGAAAGGTTTTTTCATTTTATTGTATTCATCAAAGGTCTTTGCTAAAATGTTAACTTAGAACTTACTTTAAAAAAGCGTAGCTCTTAACCTTAATTTTAATTAAAGTTCAAATTTATGTAAGTAAATTGATTTCCCAAAGAGTTTTTTCAACTGGAATAATTTTGCAATTTTGCAGGATAAGAATTTTTAACCAGAATATAAATATATGTTGCCACTGCTTAAGAAGGAAATCAGGACTTTTTTTAGTTCAATTTCCGGATATCTAATTCTTTCCATTTTTTTAGTTGCAACAGGCTTATTTGTCTGGGTGTTTCCGGGTAACTCAAATCCATTGGATACAGGTTATGCAAATTTGGATGTTCTTTTCGAAATGGCACCATGGATTTATTTGTTTTTGATTCCGGCAGTTTGCATGCGTTTATTTGCTGAAGAGAAAAAACAAGGCACAATAGAACTTTTAATGACCCGACCAATATCTGATATGGGAATTGTGTTGGCAAAGTATTTTGCCGGGCTGGCAGTTGTTTTATTTTCACTACTTTTCTGTTTGGTGTATTATTACTCAATTTATTATTTAGGAAATCCTGTTGGGAGTATTGATTCGGGAGCATTTTGGGGATCTTTTATTGGCCTGTTTTTATTAGCAGGAGTTTATGTTTCAATTGGAGTATGTGCCAGTTCGTTAACAGATAATCAGATTGTTGCCTTCTTATTGGCCTTGGTGTTTTGTTTTGTCTTTTATATTGGGTTCGATTATTTAGGAGAAATAAGCAGCATGCAATCAATACAAAGTAGTATTGTTTCGATGGGTATAAATGAGCATTATCGTTCAATTTCCAGAGGAATAGTCGATTCCCGGGATTTGCTTTATTTCATAGGAATAATAATTGCTTTTCTTTTACTGACAAAAACAGTTCTTAAGAGTAGAAAATGGTAATTGAATTTAGATATGGTACGAAATAAAAAAATAAAAGACCTTTTTCAATTACTGATATCACTATTGGCTTTGGTAATTGTAATTCAAGTGTTGCAAGTCTATTTTTTCCGTTTGGATTTGACTTCCGAAAAACGATATTCTTTATCAGATAACACTAAGAATTTAGTATCCGGTTTAGAGAAAGATTTATACTTTGAAGTATATCTGTCGGGAGAATTACCTTATGGATTTACAAAACTACAAAAAGCGTGTTTGGAGATGATTGATGAGTTTTCGACCTACTCCAATGTTCAGATATCATATGCTTTAATTAATCCGAATGATGTTGTTAATCCGAAAAAGAGAAAAGAGCTTTTTGATCAATTGGTAAGTAGAGGATTGAAACCAATAAATTTACAAGAGAAAACCACCGATGGAAGTTTAAATCAGAAGTTGATTATTCCTGGAATTATTATTCATGATCGGGAAAAGGAAACAAGTGTTCATTTGCTGAAAAGTGTGGCAGGTTTGTCTTCCGATCAAAATTTAAATCATTCTATTGAAGAATTGGAATTTGAATTGACCTCTGCCATTCGAATGCTGCAGAAGAACACTCCTAAAGAAATTGCATTTCTTACAGGTCATGGTGAATTAGACGAGTTTGAAGTGGCTGATTTTACAGCGTCCTTATTGCAGCGTTACGAGGTGAAAAGAATTAAGTCGCAGGATTTGAACATCAATAAATCAAGATTTTCAGCATTGGTAATTGCACAACCACGCAAGGAGTTTACCGAGGAAGATAAATACAATATCGATCAGTATGTGATGAATGGCGGAAGTGTTTTGTGGTTGGTTGATGTGGTGGTAGTATCAATGGATAGTTTGATGACCAAAGAAAGTACGATGGCTTTCTTTCAGCCATTAAATGTGGAAGACCAACTGTTTAAATATGGAGTAAGAATAAATCCTGATTTGGTGATGGATGTTCAGAGTCAGTTGATTCCTGTTCAGACAGCTTTGCCTGGTCAACCAGCAAAATTTACTCCTGCACCTTGGTATTACTCGCCATTACTGATATCTCCCGATTCACACCCAATTACGCGTAAATTGAACGTGGTAAAAGTGGAATTTGCCAATTCTATTGATTTTATTGGTGATAATAAGCAGATAAAAAAGCAGGTTTTGTTAGCTAGTTCTGATTATACCAGACTTGAAAAAGTTCCCAAACCAATTAGTTTGGATATTGTAAATAAGAGAATGGAGGCATCCGATTTTCCTGACGGATCTAAAAATATTGCCGTTTTATTAGAGGGAGTTTTCCCATCAGTATTTCAAAATCGAATTTGGAAAGGAATTGATAAGAGCAAGTTTAGATCTGAAAGTGTTCCAACTAAAATGATTGTTGTATCCGATGGTGATATAATTAAGAATCGGGTAAGAGGAGTTGGTAATAATCGTCAAATTGAAACTTTGGGATACGATCGATATAGTAAGAAAACATATGGCAACAGAAGTTTTCTACTTAATTGTATTGATTATTTGTGTGATGATAGTGGGTGGATGGAATTGAGATCACGTGAAGTGAAGTTAAGATTGTTAAACAAAACCAAAATAAGATCGGAAAGATTGTTTTGGCAAGTTGTAAATGTAGTACTGCCTCTAATTCTACTACTTGTTTTTGGAGTGATTAGATTCTACATTAGAAAACGGAAATTTGCTGCATCCAGTCGTTAGATTATTGCTTGGAAATACTATTTTTGCATCACTAAAAATAAAGTACAGGAGAAGCTTGTTCATTTTTGAATTTTATTTTTATAATTTTTTTTGTGGTGTAATAAAGTGTTTTGATGGTAAGTGGCATTAATTCAATTTAATAGAAATTCTATTTAATAGAAACAGCTTTGTTTTTTAAAAGAAGATTATCAAGTTTCTTTAATAAATTTGTATATTCACCACTTGTTATTTGCCCTATTTCACAATTGATTATTTGTTGTGCTAGGGATTCGAAATTTGAGTTTTTGGTTAATTTTAAAATATTATGCAAATGAAATTTGTAGTATCAAGTACAGAATTGTTAAGTCATTTACAGGCAATTAGTCGTGTTATTAGTAGTAAGAATACCTTACCTATTCTCGATAATTTTTTATTTGAGCTAAAAGATGATCAATTGGTAGCTACTGCTTCTGATTTAGAATCGACCTTAATTACTACTATTCCATTAGAGACATCAGTAGGCGAAGGGGTAATTGCTTTCCCAGCTAAGATTTTGACTGATACATTAAAAGAATTTCCAGAACAACCGTTAACATTCGATATTGATATAACTTCTTTGGCAGTAAAAATTACTTCTGAGAATGGGGTATTTAGTATTGTTGGACAAAATGGAGAAGATTTTCCAAAACTTCCTGAAAGACAAGAAACTAATTTGGTAAATATTTCTGTTGAAAGTTCTGTTTTGTTAACTGGTGTTAATAAAACATTGTTTGCAACAGCCGACGATGAACTTCGTCCGGTAATGAATGGGATATTTATCGAATTGGGTAAAAATGATCTTACTTTTGTTGCTTCAGATGCACATAAATTAGTTCGTTACAAGAGATTAGATGGAAGGTCAGAGGTTGAGGCATCATTTATTTTACCAAAGAAACCTGCATCTTTATTGCGTAACATTCTTCCAAAAGAAACGAACCCTGTTCGCTTAGAGTTTGATGATAAAAATGCATTCTTTACTTTATCTAACTACAAGTTAATTTGTCGTTTGGTTGAAGGGAACTATCCAAGTTATAACTCGGTTATTCCTAAAACTAATCCAAATAAATTAACTATCGATAGAGTTGAGCTATACAATACACTAAAGAGAGTCTCTGTATTTTCAAATCCGGCGAGTAACCTTATTAAGTTTGAATTGAAATCGAATGAATTGATTGTTTCTGCTCAGGATATTGACTTCTCTATTTCAGCAAGAGAAAGATTACAGTGTCAGTATGAAGGACAAGAACTGGAAATTGGTTTTAAATCGGTATTTCTTTTAGAGATATTAGCTAATATTTCTTCTTCGAATGTTATGGTTGAATTATCGGACCCTACGAGAGCTGGTATTTTCTTACCATATGATAATGAAAATGCTGATGAAGATGTGTTGATGTTGTTGATGCCAATGATGATTAATGCATAAGTCAAGAATTAAGACATGATTAAAAAATAAAAACAAACCCAACAGAACGAATAGTCCTGTTGGGTTTTATATTTTTATAGCACAAGTTAACATTTCATAAAAATCCTATGAATCTAAATTTAAAGAATCCAATTGCTTTTATTGATCTTGAAACAACCGGAATTAATGTTGCAAAAGATCGTATTGTTGAAATTTGTATTGTAAAAGTGAATCCGAATGGAGATGAAGAGGTGAAAACCTTTCGGGTAAATCCTGGAATGCCAATTCCTGCTCAATCCAGTGCTATTCATGGTATTATGGATGAGGATGTGAAGAATGAGCCTTCATTTAAGGAGTTAGGGAAGATTATTGCAAAATATTTGGAGGGTTGCGATTTGGCGGGATACAATTCTAACCGATTTGATTTTCCTTTGTTAGCAGAGGAGTTTTTACGTGCGGATATCGATTTTGATATGAAAAAAAGGAAATTTGTAGATGTACAGACTATCTTTCACAAAATGGAGCAACGGACACTTGTTGCTGCATACAAATTTTATTGCAGTAAAGAATTGGAAGGAGCTCACGGTGCTGAGGCCGATACAAAAGCCACTTATGAAGTTTTAAAATCGCAATTAGACAAATACGATAAACTGGAAAATAATATCGATTTTTTGTCTAAATATTCAACTCAGAATAATAATGTCGATTTTGCTGGTTTTATCATATTGGATGAGAATAACGTTGAGACCTTTAATTTTGGGAAAAATAAAGGTGTGCCGGTAGAAAAAGTATTGGCCGATCAACCGGGTTATTACGGATGGGTGATGAATAGTGATTTCCCATTGTATACCAAAAAAGTACTAACCGAAATTAAGTTGCGAGGTTTTAATAAGTAGATAATCGATGAAAATTTTAGCAATAGGAAGAAATTACGTGAATCACGCTAAGGAACTTAACAATCCGGTTCCTGAAGAGCCTGTGGTGTTTTCTATGCCCGATTCAGCACTTTTAAAAAACAATAATGATTTTTACTTTCCGGATTTTTCCAAAGACATTCACCATGAGGTGGAAGTGGTTGTGAAAATTTGCAGAGTAGGTAAAAATATACCCTTGGAATTTGCGCATCGATACTACGATGAAATAGGATTGGGTATTGATTTTACGGCTCGTGATATTCAGGCTGAATGCAAAAAGAAAGGCTTGCCATGGGAAAAAGCGAAGGCTTTTGATGGTGCCGCTCCAATCAGCAAATTTGTTTCTAAAGATAAATTTGAAGATGTTGGTCAATTGAATTTTCATTTGGATATAAATGGAAGTCGGGAGCAGACAGGCAACACCTCTAATATGATTTTTTCAATTGATTATTTGATCTCATATTTATCACGGTTTTTCACTTTGAAAATCGGTGATCTGATTTATACAGGAACTCCGGAAGGTGTAGGGCCAGTTAAAATTGGTGATCATTTGGTTGCCGAGCTGGAAGGGCAAAAAATGATGGATTTTTACGTTCGCTAAGTAAAATACTGTATTATTTCTGTATTTAATAAATGAAATGACCATAAACATAAGTGTTTTGGTCATTTTTTTATAACCCATTGAGAGGTAACTACTTTAGTTGATTTGTATTGTTCGCTTGTTCTATTTTAATGATAATTAACACTTTAGCTTGTTGGCTTCTGGATCGAAAATCTTTTAATAGTTGGGAAACATCACTATATTTGCAATAATATTACAATTAAAAGACTTTTATGGAATATCAACATTGGGGCAAATTAATTCGAGATAGAATTGAAAAATATTCGGATCGAATAGCGATGCACTATAAGGATGAAAAAAGTGGCGAATGGGTCGGTGTAACTTGGACGAAATTTGGCTTAGACGTTCGACAAATATCAAAAGCTCTTATTAAAATGGGGGTTGAAGAAAAGCAAATGGTTGCTATCTTCTCACAAAATATGCCGGAATGGATTACTGCCGATTTGGCGATTATGAGTATTCGTGGAGTAACCGTTCCGATATATCCTACTAATTCTATAACCGAAGCAAAATATATAATTGAAGATTCTGAAGCACAAATTGTTTTTGTTGGAGAACAAGAACAGTACGATCGTGCAATGGAATTAATTAAGACGGTTCCGCATGTTAAAATGGTAGTTGCATTCGATAAGGATATTGTTTTATCCGATTTCGAAAGATCTATGCATTGGGATGAATTCTTGATTTATGGAAAGAATTCTATGGTTGGTGCGGAGTTTGAAGATCGTTTCCAAAGAGCTGAAATAGATGATCTTGCAACTTTAATATATACATCAGGAACTACAGGTGAGCCAAAAGGAGTGATGATTGATCACAATAACATTTCAAGTGTTTTGGTCTCTCATGATGCGGAATTAAATGTATCTGATAAAGATATTTCTCTTAGTTTTTTGCCTTTAAGCCATGTTTATGAAAGAATTTGGTGTTTCTACTGTTTTCATCGTGGAATAGAGATTTATTTTAATCTCGATCCTAAAAAGATTGGGGATGCAATGAAAGAAGTGAAGCCGACTCTAATGTGTACGGTTCCTCGAATTTATGAGAAGATTTATTCGGCTATTCAGGAGAAAAGTAAAGCTGCTTCATCTGTGAAGAGATCTTTGATGAATTGGGCAATAAAAATTGGAAAGATACATAATAATGAATACGTCCGGTTTGAGAAGAAGATTCCTTCTGTATTGGCCCTAAAGCATAAGATTGCTGATAAATTAGTTTTGAGCAAACTTCGCGATATATTTGGTGGTAGAATTAATTTTATGCCATGTGGCGGAGCTCCATTAGACCCTGCTATTCTTGAATATTTTCACGCTACAGGTTTAAATGTAAAAATGGGGTATGGCTTAACAGAAACTATGGCAACAGTTTGTTTGTTTGGTGATAAGCATATCGATTTTAACACAACAGGTCGCATCATTGTTGGTACCGAGATTAAAATTGGTGATAACGATGAAATTTTAGTGAGAGGTCCTGGTGTTATGCGAGGTTATTATAAGAAGCCTGAAGCTACTGCAGAGGTAATGAAGGACGGTTGGTTTTGTACTGGTGATGCAGGTAAAATTGATGAAAATGGTACTCTGACCATAACAGATCGTATTAAAGATTTGATGAAAACTTCAGGGGGAAAATACGTTGCACCTCAAAAGTTGGAGAAAACCTTGGTTAACGATCAGTTTATTGAGCAGATTGCTGTAATTGGCGATTGCAGACAATACGTGACTGCTTTGGCGGTTCCGGCCATTGAGCCACTTCAACGATATGCATTACAGAATAATATTGGATTTGAAACTATAGAGGAGTTATTGGTCAATTCTCAAATTATAGAGTTTTTTGAAACACGATTTGAGGAAATGCAGAAAGAATTTTCTCGTTTCGAGAAGATTAAAAAATTCACTTTATTACCGAAAGAATTTTCGATTGAGGCTGGGGAGATAACTTCAACTTTAAAATTGAAAAGAAAAGTAATTCAAGAAAAATACAAACATCTAATTGACAAGATGTACAAAGAATAATAAACCAACTGGTTTATTTTGTAAACTCCGATAGAATTAATTTTCTACCGGAGTTTTTTTATTTCTTTTATTCTGGCTTTTGAGCTACCATTCCAATCCAGGAACTTTTTTCTTCAAAAGCTTTTCCTTGCAGATTCGACCAGTAATCTTTCACGCTAAACCCATTTTCTTCCATTATTGAAATGCTTCGCTTTAATGAAAAATAGTGCTTCCAAATGTTATGGGTGCGAACCTCACCATTTTTCAAAATCATGGTGTATTTATCAAGACGAACCTTGTCTTTTTTGTATTTGTAATGAGATTGCAGCAAAAGATGTTCTTTTTCACTCCAAAACCCTTCATCTTCACTAATATACCACGATTGATCAGGTTCTTTATTTTTGAAATAATGTTTGGTAAATACATCGAAAATTAAATAGCCGCCCGGTTTTAAAGCTCTTTTAACTTTCCGGAGTAATAATGCTCTGTCCGTATGAGATAACACACATAAATCGCCATAAATAAGAGTAATTACATCAAATTCTTCTTTGTAGTTTATTTCCAAATAATTTTGGCAGATGTATTCAATTTTATATTGAAACCCATCAGCTTGTTCTTTGGCATAATCAATAGAACTTTGTGAGAAATCGATTCCTGTTACATTGAAACCCTGACCGTAAAAATTTTCGCTGTACAAACCTGGGCCACAACCCAAATCAAGTAGCTTACTGTCTTCAGGAAGCTTTAAATATTCGCACAACCAAAGAACAGATTGTAGTATATCCTGATATTTTCTCGATCCTTGATCCGATTCATCATCTAGATGAGCATTTAACAGATGTTCTGAGATGTATGGATCTTGCCAGAAATTTCCATCATCTTTAGCAAACAATTCAGGTTTTTTAGTAATGTTTTCAAGAAGGGAGAAATCAATTAAACCCTTTGGTGAAATTAAAGTCATAATGTTGTGTAATGTCGGTTACCAGATTTATTGCAATTTTACTTTTTTAATTTCTGAAATACTACTTAAATTGAATTCGCCATTTTTTTTTCTGTAAAAAAATGGAGATTGAGTTTTGTTAGTCATGCTTGCGTTTGATCATTACTTCATATTCTTCGAGGAATTCGAAGCCAAGTTTTTTGTAAATATATATTGCTCTGTTGTTTGAGTTATGCACCTCAAGTTTAATTTGCATGTTTAGGCTATTCGCATAATCTTATGCTTGCTATGTGATACCAAATGGACTTTAGGCTTGGCTATAAAGCTAAATGGTATAATGCCGATGTATGTTGAGTTGAGGCGTAGATGAGCTTGCGAATTTATGGTTCAAATGTACCGGAACGAAGAGTAGATCAGCGAAGCTAAACAACAATAGGTCTGAGTAGTTTCCCATATCTCTTTTGCTGATATTCAGGATGAACACCTGGATGATGCAAGTACAATCGTCAGGAATCATTTGTGATCCAACAAGAACCAATCAGTTTACTGTTGTTGGAATTTTCAAGAACCCGGAATTTGCCTCCTTGCAATAGACTTTGTTCAATAGTTTTTGCATTGTCATCACGTTCTTTACCGCCTAAATTGGTTATTTCCCATAATTTCAGGATAAAAGGATCATCTAAAGTTTGGTATTATCTAGGCTTCACCGAACTCATCATCTTCTTTTTTTATGACATAAACCTGACCAGCTTCAAATCGAATAACTTTTATTTCAACATCTTTATCTATAAAACCATCTTCCGATTTAGCATCGTAAATTTGATTTTCGATAAATACCTTGCCCGAAGGACGAAGTACGCTAACAACGCTTCCTGTTTTCCCAATTAATGATTTGGCATACATATCTACACCTACGTAACCATCTTCTGATTTTTCAACAGCACTTAAAGCCAATTTCCCTAAAAATGAATTTGTGGCAAATAGTTTAGTGCTGAGGTAAATGGAACCTATAATGGATGAAAACATCGAGAACACAACCAGTATAACAGCACTAAGCAATGCCTTTAGGTGACGTTCCTCAAAATTGAAAGCAACATTGTCAACCAAGCTTAAACTTAGCCCTGTAATTATGAAAACAATTCCTAAGACACCGGCAACACCGAAACCCGGAATTACAAATATCTCTACAACGAGGAGAATAACTCCGGCAGCAAATAAAAGAATTTCCCAGTTTTCAGCCATTCCTTCCAAATAAAGAGGAGAGAAGTAAAGAACAGCAGCAATGGCAGATGCCAGTATTGGAAATCCGATTCCCGGACTTTGCAGTTCAAAATAAATTCCTCCAATAATAAGCATAATTAAAATACCTTGTAAAACAGGATTGATCATGAAATCTACCATTTTTTCGATTCCAGTAGGCTCATATTTTTTAATTATATATTCTTTAATTCCAGCTTTTGCAAGTACTTCTTCAACACTGTTTGCAATCCCTTCACAGTATCCGTTTTTTATTGCTTCATCAGGAGTGAAGGTTAATACTTTACCGGTATCAATTACATTTTCAATATAAGTACGAGGATCGACCATAGCTTCAGCAATTAATGGATCTCTTCGCCATTTATAGGTGGTATCTCCTTTTTGTATCAATGTATCTTTACCGTGAGATTCAGCGGTGGCACGCATTGTAGATCGCATGTACGATTGGTATTTATCAGGCATAGCCTCACCTGTTTGATTTACAACAGTCGCGGCACCTATATTGGCACCGGTTCTCATGTAAATACTATCACAGGCAATGGAAATAAGAGCTCCTGCCGATGCTGCATTATTATCAATATATACATAAACCGGAATTTCACTATTTAAGATTGCTGTTCGAATTGAATCTGCATGAATAACCATACCGCCGTAGGTATTCATGTGAATAAGAATGATATCAGCATTCCATTCCTTCGCTTCGTTAAACGCAGTTTTTGTTTGTCTCCAGACTGCAGGTCCAATTTCTCTTTTGATATCAAACTTGTAAACCTGTGTTGTATCAATTTCAGGAATACTATCAGTGTCCTGATATGCCATAAGATGGAAACTCAGTGATAAAGAAAAAATGAGTAGAAAAAAGCGACGAATGTTATTCATATTTGTATTTGTTATTCCTGATTGGATTACAGTTTTAATTATTGATTTTAATATTTACAGGATCAATTTGAACTTATATGTAAGGTAGTAATTAAGTTTAAATCTTATTTGTTTTTTTGTCTGGGTATTGGTCTTTATCCCAAATCTCATTTACAGCTAAAGTTCCAGCAACAACAGAAATTATGGCCGCGAAACTGGAAAAAGACACGCCGCAAAATGGAACAATCAGGCAAAGCGAAAAGACAAAACCATTGGCGATAACAATTCCTTTATTTTCTCTCATGAATTGAACACTTTGACTGATGCTCATTTTCTTTCGTTCAATTGCATAATCGAGAAAAGAAAATCCGTAGAAATATGCCGAAATAAAAAATAAAAATATGGCAGCGGCCCAACCAATAATCGGAATAAAACTGAGTATAAACATGAGAACAGTTAAAACAAGTTCGATAATTAAATTACGAACTGCTATAAAAACGCCGCGCATAATATCTTTTAAAAACTGTTTTACTTCAAAAGGATAGTCGTTTCCTGTTTGAATTTTTTCGGTTCGTTCCGATAAATAGGAGAATACCGGCGACATTATTATTATGATGATGTAGCCACCAAAGTAGGCGAATATCAGAAAGAATAGTATTTTAAAAATAACCCAAATAAATCCACCAACTGTTGCTTTTAAGAAACCAGACCCCCAGAAATCAGCATTTTCTAAATCTAACCATCCTTCCAGGTAAGTTTGTGATTGTTGAGCCAAATCGCCAATGTAATCCCATCCAACCCAAAATAAAATAATGTTGAGAAGAATTGGGAACAGGAAAAACCAAGCCAAACGTTTTCTGAAAATATATTGAATGGCTTCGATATAGGTTCGTAATCCGAAGCTAAAATCTTTAATGAATTTCATTGGATTGGTTTTAAGTTAAAGTGTGTCGTAACAAAAATAACATTTAATGATAAAATGAGAAAGAATAAGTATGAATGTTTAATTGTATACTTAGATAGATACCCGGAAAGCTTTCGGGACTCATCGCTTTTAATTACCTTTGTGGCTTCTAAATAACCAATATTGACATTTAATTTTTTTGAAATGCAGAGTTTAACAGCAATATCGCCGGTTGACGGACGCTACCGTAATAAGGTAGACGTTTTGGGAGAGTATTTTTCAGAATATGCTTTAGTGCGATACAGAGTTTTGGTAGAAGTAGAATATTTTATCGCTTTATGCGAAATTCCACTTCCTCAATTAAAAGATTTCGATAAAAATCTATTTGACGATTTGCGTAGTTTATATATCGATTTTACAGTTGAAGATGCGCAAAAGGTTAAAGATATTGAAAGTGTAACAAATCATGATGTTAAAGCAGTTGAGTACTTTATTAAAGAAAAGTTTGATGCTTTAAATCTTCAGAAATATAAAGAATTCATCCATTTCGGATTGACTTCACAGGATATCAATAACACAGCTACTCCATATTCATTAAGAGATGCGGTGCATGATGTTTACTATCCGCTTTTAGACGAATTAATCGAAAAACTTGAAGGTTTGGCAAATGACTGGAAAGATATTTCTCTTCTTGCCCGTACTCACGGACAACCAGCTTCACCTACTCGTTTGGGTAAAGAAGTAATGGTTTATGTGTATCGCCTTAAGAAACAATTGGATCTTTTGAAATCGGTTCCCTGTTCGGCTAAGTTTGGTGGAGCTACTGGTAACTTTAATGCTCACCACGTAGCTTATCCACAAATTGATTGGAAAGTTTTTGGAAACAAATTCGTAAACGAGTATTTGAAATTGGAGCGTGAAGAATATACAACTCAAATTTCGAATTACGATAATATGGCTGCGATCTTCGATAATTTCAAACGCATCAACACCATTTTAATTGACATGAACCGTGATTTCTGGACATATATTTCCATGAATTACTTCAAACAGAGAATTAAGAAAGGTGAAGTTGGTTCATCTGCAATGCCGCATAAAGTGAATCCTATCGATTTTGAGAACTCGGAAGGAAACCTTGGATTGGCTAACGCAATTTACGAACATTTATCAGCAAAATTGCCTATTTCTCGTTTGCAGCGCGACCTTACAGATTCAACTGTATTGAGAAATATTGGTGTTCCTTTTGCTCACTCAATCATTGCATTTAAATCTGTATTAAAAGGTTTGGATAAGTTGATTCTTTCTCCTGATGCTTTCAAAGCAGATTTAGAAGCTAACTGGGCTGTTGTTGCTGAGGCAATTCAGACAATTTTACGTAGAGAAGCTTATCCAAATCCATACGAGGCATTGAAAGCTTTAACCCGTACAAATACTTCAGTAACTCAAAATAGTATTGCTGAGTTTATTGATACTCTTGAAGTAAGCGATAGTTTAAAAGCAGAATTAAAGATGATTACTCCTTTAAATTATACAGGGATCTAAAATATTAATTATTGTTAAATTTTTTGCGAATAGCTGGTAAGAATTGTATTTTTACCAGCTATTTTTGTCTTCCTTAAAGTCAAAAGATTTAGGAAAACTTTATTTTATATCAGTAACAACTTAAAAGCTTAAATGAAAGATTTCATTCAGATTTTAAAACGATTCGTTCCTCCTTATAAGAGTGATTTAATTATGAGTTTCGTTTATAATTTACTCGCTGCAATTTTCGGAGTATTCTCCTTTGCTATGATGCAACCTGTTTTAGAAATCCTGTTTAGTATTGCAGAGCCGGTAGCAGAACTTGTGCCATGGGAATTTACGCTTGCTTCAGTTAAGACGAATTTTTATTATTATACATCCCAAGTGAAATTGGAATACGGTGAAGATTCGGCCCTTATCTTTGTCGGTTTTTTCTTGGTTTTTGCTGTTTTTCTAAAAGTAGGATTTACTTATTTAGGTTCGTATCATACTGTAGGACTTAGAAATGGTGTGGTTCGTGATATGAGAAATTTGATTTACGACAAGATAGTTAGTTTGCCTATTCCATTTTTTACTGATGAAAAGAAAGGAGATATCATTGCACGTTCAACAGGTGATGTTCAGGAAGTAGAAAATTCTGTAATGAACTCTCTGGATATGTTTATTAAGAATCCAATTTTAATTGTTGTATCCCTGAGTGCTATGATCATTATGAGTCCTCAACTGACAATTTTTAGTTTTATTCTTTTGCCTGTTGCAGGCTTTATCATTGGACAAATTGGGAAAAGTCTTAAAAAAACATCACGTTTGGGCCAAAACAAGATGGGAGATCTTTTATCAACCATTGAAGAAACACTTTCCGGACTTCGTGTCATCAAAGCCTTTACTGCAGAGGATAAGGTGAAAGAGAAATTTTCTGCAGAAAATAACGATTACCGCCGTATTATGAATAGCCTGATGCGGAGAAGAGTTTTGGCTCATCCTGTTAGTGAGCTACTGGGAACCATCGTTATTGTTATTGTGTTATGGTATGGTGGTCGTTTAATCATAAATGGAGAAGGAAATCTTAATGGTGCCGGTTTCATGGTTTATTTGGTATTATTTTACTCAATAATAAATCCTGCGAAAGCATTTTCTAAGGCCTACTTTAGCATACAAAAAGGCTTGGCTGCTATGGAACGTATCGACCAGATTCTACAAGTTGAATCGACAATCGTTGATAAACCAAATGCAAAACAAGTAAGTCGTTTTGAAAATGCGATTGAATATAGAAATGTTAGTTTCTCTTACAATGGGGAAAAGAAAGTTCTAAAAAATATTAATCTCGAAATACCGAAAGGAAAAACGGTTGCTTTGGTTGGTCAATCGGGATCTGGTAAAACAACTTTCGTAGATTTATTACCTAGATTTTACGATGTAGTGGAAGGTGGTATTTTTGTTGATGGCGAGGATATTCGTGATCTTAAAATTGCTGATATGCGTAACCTGATGGGGAACGTGAATCAAGAGTCGATCCTGTTTAATGATACTATTTTTAATAACATTGCTTTTGGTGTAGAGAATGCCACATTGGAAGAGGTTGAGCTTGCTGCAAAAATTGCGAATGCCCACGATTTTATAACTGCCACCGAAGACGGCTATCATACCAACATAGGAGACCGAGGAGGAAAGCTTTCCGGTGGTCAACGTCAACGGTTGAGTATTGCTAGAGCAGTTCTTAAAAACCCTCCAATCATGATTTTAGATGAAGCTACATCGGCTTTGGATACAGAATCTGAAAGATTGGTGCAAGATGCTTTGGATAAATTGATGCAGAACCGTACTTCAGTTGTTATCGCTCATCGCTTGTCAACAGTTAAAAATGCAGATTTGATTTGTGTATTTCATGAAGGAGAAATTGTGGAAAGAGGACAGCACGATGAGTTAATTCAAAAAGGTGGAGCTTACAAGAAATTATATGACATGCAGCTTTTGTAGATACTCTATTCTGAAAATATAGTAAGGAGGATGAATCAATTAATTGGTTCATCTTTTTTTGTTAATTGCGTACAAGGTGTTTGCTAATAGTTGTTTAAAACTTAATATTAGAAATAATGTCGAAAATTATTAGATCCACTCATCCTAATTTGAGAAAAAGAGACGAATTCAATGCAAAAAATCTGAAAGAGATATTCCCAAGCATCAATTAATACCGATTGTTGTTTTGTTTGAATCATAAATTCGCAAGCTCATTTACGACCCAATTCAACATACATCGGTATTATTACTATTTCGCTTTACAGCCAGGATTAAAGTTCATTTGGTATAAGAGATGGAACTGTAGAAAATGAATGTAAATGAAAGGTGTTAATTTGAAAGATTTTTAATAGGAATAGAGCTGCTGGAAATGGCAGCTTTTTTTCATTCTCTGCCAAATAAAAAAAACCTCCCTAAATAAATAAGAAGGCTTTTGCACGGGTGGAGAGACTCGAACTCCCGACACCTGGTTTTGGAGACCAGTGCTCTGCCAACTGAGCTACACCCGTATTTTTTGGTGCTCTTACTTCCCGATAGCTATCGGGATGAGCTGCACCCGTCTGTAATTAGACTTTATAGAAGTGTTTTTCTCGAAAAGTCTGCGACAAAAGTAGAATATTTTTTTTGATGTGCAAGTTCTTTTAAGAGTCTTGAAATCATTTTTTGGAATTAACATTTTTACTGTTTTTGCAGGGGTTTCAGAATGAGATAATTGCCTTGCCTGCAGACTTTGTTACTTTTTGAAAATATTTTTATTAAAACCACTAAAATGTAGTAAATTAATAGGTGAAGTTTAGAATCCGTAAAACTGAAACTATGATGAAAACAAAAAAAGAATATTCAAATGGTGTGGTTACCGTAGTATACGAAGCTGACTTATGTATTCATTCAGGAGTTTGTTTTAAAGGATTGCCTGAAGTTTTTCAACCTGGTACCAGACCTTGGGTAAAAGCACAAGGAGCTACTACCGAAGAAATTATTAAACAAGTGCAAAAATGTCCTTCCCGGGCACTGTCTTTTTACATGAATGTTCCTGATCGTGAAGAGAAGGATTCAGGTCCGGTAAAAGCTTTAGAGACCGGACATAAAGTAGAAGTGTTTAAAGATGGACCTATTATGATGGAAGGACCAATTACTCTTATTGGTTCAGATGGACGAAGGAAAGTTGTTGGGGATGCATGTTATTTTTGTCGTTGCGGTGCATCTAAAAGTAAACCATTTTGCGATGGCTCTCATAAAGACATAGGTTTTAAAGAATAAAAAAGAGCACTTGATAAGGGTGCTCTTTTGTTTTGCTATTCCGTTTTATGAATAATTGAAGTTCTGGTTATTGAATAAACAGCAAAGAAACCAATGGCTCCGTTGGAGATGTTTGATGTTATGTTGCCGGGAGGACCGGAAAACATAGATTGACCTTCGTCCATTTCTTGTAACTGATCTACGAAATCGTAATATGCCTCATTTATGGCATAGGTCTCAAGCGTAACTTTATCGAGATTGGTAAGGATTTCATCAGATCTCGATTGGTTAAATCCGCTTACATCAGCCCCTTTAATCTGTTCTCCATTAAAGAATATATCCTTTATCACCAATACTTCTGTGATTGTATCATGCACCATAACATCATTAATTTGGCTGGCAAATCCATAACAATCTTCAGTTTCAATATTATCTTTCATGTAAAGAGATAACAGCCAAAACTCACCCACGTCTTCGTCATCACTAAATGTTTCGTAATCTGGATCAAAATGTAGTTTTATCGAATCAACAGTGTAAGCTTGCTTCATTGTAGAACTTGCTAAATATTCTTCAATTGTCCCATCCTTATTTATATCAACATTAGCAATTGACAAGGAATAGGTTTTACCAGCTTGCCCGGCAAATTCAACATTACTTTCGTAATAACCCGGTTCCTTTTCTGTATATTGAAAAGTGTTGCTTCCATCACTTACAGTAATGATAGCATTGTTAACTGGTATGGCTTCTTTTGAATAAAACACATCACTAGATTCTTTCAATTTCACCACGTGTTTTTTAAGATCTGAGGTAACACTGGCCTCAACAGATAGGCGCGTTTCTCCACTATCTAAATCCACATCCATTTCTTCGGCACAGGCAGTTATTAATAGTATTACAGCAATAATATATGTGTATTTCATATGATTATAATTTGTTTTTGATTTGTCATATAGCCTGTCCCGAACTTGTTTCGGGAGAATTTACCAAGTTGAGATAATCATCTCCCTGTGTGTGGTAATCTTTATTTATGGCTCGTTTCATTAATTAGAATTTAAAGTTATAGGTTATCGAAGGAACAAATGTAAATAGGTAAGTTTTCTCTGCTTTCATTATTTTTGGATTATCTTCATCCTGTTCAAAAGTTACATACCATGGGTTTTTTCGCCCATAGGCATTGTATAAAGAAAAATTCCATTCTCCTTCCCATTTTCTATTCGGCTTTTTCTTGTTTTTAACTGTTAATGCCAAATCCAAACGGTGATTATCCGGTAATCTATAAGAGTTTCTATCGGAATAAACTTTTATAAATGCCCCTTGATATTCTGCTCTTCCAACAGGATAAGTTACTGGCGCCCCAGTTGAATAAGTAAAATTAGCTGAAATCAGTGTTCGCTTGTTTAGCTTATAACTTAATGCGGCTTTAAAATCGTGTGGCACATCATAAGGAGAGCGGTATGATTTTCCATTGTTAATTCCTTTTATCGTTCTGTTGGTTCGCGACCAAGTATAACCAAACCATCCTTGCAGGCGATTTAAATTTAGATTTGTCATGAATTCAAAGCCATAAGCTTTAGCAGATCCAAACCTCAATTCAGCTTCCAACTCTTTATTTAACAACAAATCAGCAAAATCTTTAAAATCAATGGTATTATGTAACTTTTTATAGTATCCTTCCAAAGACATTTCTATGGTATTATCTCTAAAATTTCGGAAATAGCCTAGAGCAAATTGATCTGATTTTTGAGGTTTTACATTAGGAGAGGATGGAAACCAGACATCTAAAGGCATACCTCCGGTTGAATTTTGTGTCAATTGCATGTATTGTGTCGTTCTGGAGTAACTGGCCTTCACTGACGAAACAGGGCTCAAAGTATATTTTAAACCTAAGCGAGGTTCCCAGTTTGTGTAAGTATTAAAAAAATCTCCTTTTTTATAAGTCGTTGATCCACCAACTTCATAATTCTCATTTAAATTATATACAGTTCCCTCTCCAATATTATTGAATATTGAAAAACGAAGGCCGTATTTAAGGGTTAGTCGATTTCCTATTTTCTGCTTATTAGAAACATATATACCAGATTCTAAAGCATTCGATTCATTAACTTTATAATCCGAAATAATAGATTGCTCGCCTAATCCAAAAGCGTGCCCTGGTTCAAATTGATGGTAAGTAACAATGCCACCAAATTTAACTGTGTTGTTGGAATTTAAGAAGTAATTGAAATCCAGCTTAGTCGAATAGTCTTCTAAATTTGATTTCCATTTAAACGCAGCGGCTCCCAGTCTATTTGACAATTCGTAGTTGTATTTACTATACAAAAGTGTGGTATTCGAGAACAGTTTATTTGAGAATAAATGGTTCCAGCGTATTGTCACTGTCTGGTTACCAAAATTCAATTCATTATCGCTGCTCTTAAATTTATCCCTTCCCATATAGGCTGATACAAATAGTCTGTTTTTATCATTAAAGCGATGATTGATTTTTGCATTCAAATCATAGAAATAAACGGTATTATCTTTTACATCTTCATCTGAAGAAAGTTTAAGAAATAAATCAGCATAACTTCTTCTTCCGGACAGAAGAAAAGAGGTTTTCTTATTTTTACCGATAGGACCTTCCAATGTTAAACGAGACGAAACAGTTCCTATTCCTCCATTACCAGAGAACTTCTTAGCATTTCCATTTTTCATACGAATGTCTAATAAGGAAGATAATCTTCCACCAACACTTGCAGGAATATCTCCTTTATACAATTTTAAATCGCTTAATGCATCTCCATTAAAAATTGAAAAGAAACCTAAAAGGTGAGCAGCATTGTATACAGGGGCTTCATCCAACAGCAATAAATTCTGATCTGGGTTTCCACCACGCACACTAAAACCAGTTGAACCTTCGGAGGCAGGCTTTACACCCGGAAGCATTTGAACGGTTTTAATCAGATCGACTTCTCCTAGTAAAGCAGGAAGTCTTTTTACAGTCGAAACAGGTAATTTTATGACACTCATCTCAGCCCGCTCCACATTTTTAGATTTCCCTTCTGCAGTAACAATAATCTCCTTAATTTGTTGATTATTTGCTCCTAGTTCAATATTGATACTTTGATCTTTTGAAATTTCAAGAATCCTGGTTTCCGTCTTAGTTCCCAAAAACGAATAACTCACCGTGTAATTTCCAGAAGGAATACTCAAGGAATAAAACCCGTATACATTAGCAACTGTTCCTTTTTGCAGTTCTTTAATATAACAGGAAGCACCAATTAAGTCTTCCCCTGTTTTTTGATCTCTTATATATCCACTTATGGTTACTGATCTTTTGGGTATTAGCTTGAACGAGATTTGTTTCTCAAAAATCCGGTACTTTACTTGCAATTGAAGAGATGCTTTGTCTAAAAGAAGATCCAGAGCATATTCTTTTTTACCTAAATGAATTCTTTTTTGATTCAATTTACTATCTGTTGGATAGGTATAATTGTATCCGGATTGACTCTTTATCAGCGTCATTAATTCATTAAATGTGTAGGACGTGTTTTCTGTTTTTATAATTGTATTGATTCTATTTTGCGACAATAGAGTTGTATTTCCCAGCAGCATTATTATGCAGCTAAGGCTAAGAATGATGTGCTTCATTTAATAATTTACTTTAGTAGGATGATATTTTCTTTTTGTTCAAATTCGAGATCGAGAGTGAAACAAATAGATTTAATTATACTTTCAAGGTTTTGATTTTCAAATACTGCCGTAAGTGATAGCTGAGATATGTTCTCATTTTGCAGTTTGATAGTCGCGCCGAAAATTTCACTTAAATCCTTACAAATTACCTCTAACCTCTCATTTTTATACTTTAGTGATTTAACTAAAAAATCTTTTTTCTCAGAATTAGAATACCCTTTTATAACTGCTTTTTGATTGTTTACAAATTGCGCCAAATCACCTTTTCGTAATCTGATTTTATTTTTAGGATTTGCTCGCTCCATAAATTCTACGATTCCAGTTATAACCTTTATTGTTGTTCTGTTACTTTCTTCTATTATTCGAAAAGAAGTTCCAACAACCTTTGTTTTGGTTTGCCCTGATAAAATAATAAAAGGTTTAAGTTTATTTTTAGCAACTTTAAAAAAAGCCTCTCCTTTTAGTTTTACCAGTCTTTCATTTTCTGAAAATTGATTTGGATATTCAATCGTAGATCCTTTTGCCAGATAAATAGAAGTACCATCAGGAAGTATCACTGTTTTTTCGGTTTGCTCCATGTTCATGACAATCGTATCTGAAATATTCCAATTAACAGCAAGGTATCCAAATAAACCAGTTGTAATAAGAGCCACAACAAGAGCTGCATATCGAAGTGTTTTTCTTATAAGTTGTGTTTTTTTGTTCGATTTTTTTGCTAATAATTTTTGAAATCCGGCCTCTGAATCGAATTCAATTTTTGCAGGTTTGAATTCCTTTGCGTCCCAATATATCTTAAGTTCGTTTAAATATTTTTGATTATTGGAATCTTCTTTTAGCCAGAGTGTTAGCTTCTGCTTTGTTTCCTTGTCACATTTTTCATTTAAATAATCGGTTAATACTTCGGTGTTTACCTTCATGGTGCATTAGATTATTGGTATTCAAATCAAAAAATTGCAATTTTTGGTTTTTAGAGTGAATACAAAATATAAAAGGTTTTGTTTGGACTCTATAGGTAAGACGAGGATTATTGTTTTACCCCTAGTTGAAAAGTGGTTTTTTTTCGAGAAAGAAAAAATAGATCAGTAAATCAGATTTACTTAATTGAGTTCTTAATTTTTTAATGGCCGAATTCATATGGTTTTCAATGGTCTTTTTCGAAATGTTCAACTCAATTGAAATTTCATCATAAGACATCTGGAAATTTCTACGTAATAAAAATATTTCCTTGCATTTTGGAGGGAGAGAATTAACTGCAGTTTCAATTTTTTGCTTCAGTGCCTCCAAATTATTTTCCCGATTTAATTCGTAAGGAGAGTCAATGGGATCTTCTATTTCTTCAATTGGAATAATAGACTGCTTGTAACTTTTTCTCATATGGTCGAAGCAGGAGTTCTTTACTGCTTTGTACAAATAAGAGGAAATGGAAGTGTTAATATCAGGAGATTTATCCCATATTTTAAAAAAAACGTCTTGAACCAAGTCTTGACATACATCTTGGTCGGGAATAAAGGTGTATGCAAAATTGCACAAGGGAGAATAAAACTCTTTGAATGTTTTTTCAAAATCAATATTAGGTTTGGTTTTAGAAAGCACAAGCATGATATCTCCGTTTTTAAAAATCAAAAATAGATTTTTTTTTTGTATTAAAGACTTTTATTGTATGGTTAATGGATATTTGAAAATGTGATTAGGGAAGGGGAAAAGAAAAACCCTCTGCGAATGCAGAGGGCTGATATTTTATTTGTTGGCTCTTACTTCTTTGTATTTTAATATTTGAGTTCGTAATGCTTCTGAAACTAAATCGGCCGCTTCTTCAAACGATGAGCTTTTCTTTTTTGCAAAAAGTTCACTTCCAGGAACGTTCATTTTTACTTCAACAACTTTATTATCTCTTGTACTTGATTTGTCAACATTTAGTATTATATCGTAACCTGTAATTGTACTTTCAAGTTTTTCAAGTTTTTTAAATTTCTGGTTAATAAAAGCTTCTAGTTTGCTATCTGCTTTAAAACCTACGGATTGCATTTTCATGTTCATCACAATTCCTCCTATATTTTATATGCAATTTACTGCACAAGTTAATATTCTGATAAATATAAACCGGTTATTGTTATTTGCGCGCTAATGGCCTGCAAAGCCATAAATGATTAATCTTTCTAGATTGAAAATACGTAAAAAAACTAAGGAAAAGAAATGCAAAAGCTGAATTTAAATGTCTTTAACAATTATTATTATCCAAGAGCTTAAGGATAAGGAGTATAATTTTTATTGAAAAAAAAACTTTTAGAAATCTATTGTTTCAGTTTATCTATTGTAGCTAAACTTTTACTAAAAAAGGCGAAAAACAAATTTATTTTCCGCCTTTTTGCAATTAACTAATCAAAACTAATCTATAAGTGTAAAATTAACTTGCTGAACTTCCTGAGAATTTTCTCCAATATAAATGTGATACACACCTGATTCTATTAGGAATTCCCCCTCAGGAGAATAATATCCTAAATCTTTAGCTTCTAATATGAATGAAACTTCTTTGCTCTCACCTGGCTCTAACTTGATTTTTTTGAATTTTTTTAATTCTTTTACAGGGCGTGCATATGTTGCTTTAGGATCTTGAATGTAAAGCTGCACCACTTCTTCGCCTTTAAAATTTCCAGTGTTGGCAAGTGATAACTTAACCTGAATGGATTCATTCTTTTTTATCTCATCGGAATTGATTGTTGCTTGCCCATAAGTAAAAGAGGTGTAGCTCAAACCATATCCGAATGGATATAATGGAGTATTTGGAGAATCGGTATAGTGAGACCAAAATACATTATTTGTTGAAGTTGGTCTTCCGGTATTCATATGATTGTAATAAATAGGACATTGGCCAACACTTCTAGGAAATGAGATGGTCAATTTACCGGATGGATTGTAATCTCCGAAAAGAACATCTGCAATTGCATTCCCCGCTTCGGAACCACCAAACCAAGTTTCCAAAATGGCAGGTGCTTTTTCTGACAGTTCAGGAATTGCCAGAGGTCGTCCGTTCATTAAAACAACAATAATGTTTTTATTTACTTTTTTAATGGCATTAAATAAGTCCAATTGTTGTCCTTTTAAGCGAATATCTGTTTGGCTTCTGCCTTCACCTGATTGCCAGCAATCCTCTCCAAGAGCCATGATTACCACTTCTGAATTCTGTGCTGCTTTTATTGCATCTGGAAATCCCGATTTGTCATTTTCTTCAAACGAGAGCTCCTGAAGAAAACTTCGATCCCCAATGGTTAAATTACAGCCTTTACTGTAGTTTATTTTTGTTTTTGCAGACACGGCTGATTGAATTCCTTCCAGTAAGGATACAGCCGAGTTTTTGATTGCTTTGGCTCTCCAGCTTCCTAAGGGAATATCTTTATTGGCGGCCAATGGTCCAATTACTGCTATCGACTTGATTTGTTTTGACAGAGGAAGTAATTGCTTCTCATTTTTCAAAAGAACCATTGAATGACGAGCTACTTTTCTGGCAATATCCCTGTTTTCCTTACTGTAAATTTCTTTTTTCTCCCGTTCAATATTTGAGTATTGATATGGATCTTCAAAAAGGCCAAGCTTGTATTTTATTTTTAGGATTCGTTTAACAGCATCATCAATTAATTTTTCATCTACTTTCTCTTCCTCTACCAGTTCTTTAAGATACTTGCTGTAGGCATGGGATTCCATATCCATATCCGAACCTGCGTTAATTGCCAGCAGGGCTGCTTCTTTTAAATCTTCGGCTGCTCCATGAGTGGTCATTTCTTCAATACTGGCCCAGTCGGATAATACGAATCCTTCGAAATTCCATAGTCCTTTTAATAATGAGCGTTGTAAATATATACTTGCGGTAGCAGGTGTTCCGTTTATAATGTTGAATGAATTCATGAAAGTAGAAACACCTGCTTCGGTAACAGCTTTAAAAGGTGGTAAAACAATATTGTGAAGTGTGTAGGTGCTGATGTCTACCGTATTATAATCTCTCCCGGATTCGGAGAATCCATAACCGGCAAAGTGTTTGGCACAAGCGGCAATGGTATTGTTTTTAGACAAATTGTCTCCTTGAAATCCTTTAACACGAGCTACGGATAAAACACTTGCTAAATAAGGATCTTCACCGCATCCTTCCATAACTCTTCCCCAGCGGGCATCTCTACCCACATCCATCATGGGAGCAAAAGTCCATTGTAAACCAGCAGCGGAAGCTTCTTTTGCTGCAACTTGTGCAGATAGTTTAACAATTTCAGGATCCCAGGATGAGGCTTCAGCCAAAGGAATTGGGAACATGGTTTGATAACCGTGAATTACATCGTAACCGAAAATCATAGGAATACCTAGCCGGCTGTTTTCAACGGCTAATTGTTGAGCTTTACGAGTTGCATCTGCTCCTGTTACATTTAGCATAGAGCCAACGTCACCATTTTTTATTAGTTCTAATTGATCCTGTGATTTATCGTTTTTGGGAGCAGGTCCTGTCATTTCCCAACGACTTGTATGTTGGTTTAATTGGCCTATTTTCTCAGAAAGAGTCATTTTCTCGAGAAGCTCAGATACAAATTCATCTTCTTTAGACAAGGTGTTTTTATCTATATTACACGATGAAAGTATGAGTAATGAGATGATAACGAGGTTTAATTTTTTTATCATTATTGTAATGGTTTTAATTTTATTTAACTTTAACGGATATTATTTTCTTAATGTCTTGAGAAGACATTCCTATCATTAGTTTATATTGACCACTTTCTAGTTTCCAATCCATAATTGAATCGTCGAAGAAAGCAAGTTCTTTTGTTGGTATTTTTAGCGTTATGGATTTTGTTTCTTTCGGATTTAGTTTTACTTTTTTAAAAGCCTTTAGTTCTTTAAGTGGTCGTAAAACGGAAGCTTTAACATCATTGACATATACTTGAATTACTTCGTTTCCTTTTATTTTACCAGTGTTTTTAATTTCACAAGAGATGATAATGGTATCTTCTTTTTTGTAAGAAATCTTATTTGATTTTACATTTTGTATTTGAAAAGAAGTGTAAGATAATCCGAAGCCAAAAGCATATAGAGGCTTAATTTTTTTTGTGTCGTGCCAGCGATATCCAACTAAAATATCTTCTTTGTACTCTTGATTTGTTCCATCGCCAGGGTAGGAGAGTTCATCAAAAGCATGAGCAGCATTGTCTTCTAATTTTACTGGAAATGAAAATGGTAATTTCCCGGAAGGATTTACATCTCCTGAAAGTACATCTGCAATAGCATGTCCAGTTTCACTACCCAAATACCAAGTTTGCACAATCCCTTTAACCTGATCGACCCATGGCATTTCTACAGCATTTCCACTTATCAGAATAACAGCAGTATTCTTATTAACCTTCAATATTCTGGATATTAAATCATCTTGTCCGAATGGCAATGAAAAATGTTTACGGTCATCTCCCTCGCAATCCTGGTGATGGTTTTTGTTTAAACCACCTACAAAAAGAACGATATCTGCTTTTGAGGCTATTTCCAGAGCTTCGTTTTTTAAAGAATCTGCATTCAATTTAGAATCGATAACTCTACCATAAACAGATGGTCCGGAGGCATATCCCATTGCGTGAAGAATATTTGCATTTTTGAATCGTTTATGAATCCCTTCCAATGGAGAAATTTCATGTATGGTTTTTAATTCGGAAGATCCACCGCCGACAGTCATCATTTTTGTGGCATTTTCGCCAATTATGGCTATTGTTTGTACTTTTTCGGGATCGATAGGGAAGAAGTTGGCTTCATTTTTAAGTAATACGATGCCTTCTTGTGCAATTTCGCGAGCAACATCGAAATGCTCTTGGCTATTCATGATTCCATTCGGACGTGACGAATTCATGTTTGTTCGGAACATCAAACGAAGAATTCGTTCTACTTTTTCATCAACAACAGATTCATCAATTTCGCCGGATTGAATCATCTTAAGCAAAGGATTAGCCATGAAATAGTTGTCGTAGGCATTCTTTAAAGAACTGGTCAATCCATCAGTTCCTGTTCCCATTTCAATATCCAAACCAAATAAAGCAGCTTCTTTTGTGTCGTGAGTTGCTCCCCAATCGGTTACCAAAACACCATCGAAACCCCAATCTCCTTTTAATATTTTATTTACCAAAAGCTCATTATGACAGCAATATTGTCCTCTTACCTGATTGTAGGCTCCCATTATAGACCATACTTTGCCTTCCTGCACGGCAGCCTTAAATGCAGGCAGATAGATTTCGTATAAAGCTCTATCGCTCAATTCAACATTGATGTGATCTCGCCAGTGTTCTTGATTGTTAAGTACGTAGTGTTTCACACAAGCAGCAACTCCATTTTCCTGTACGCCATGGATGTATGGAACCACCATTTTTGATGCCAAGTAAGGATCTTCTCCCATGTATTCAAAATTTCTTCCGTTAAGGGGAGTCCTGTAAATGTTAACTCCAGGGCCTAAAAGAATATCTTTCTTTCGATATCTGGCTTCTTCTCCAATTGCTTTTCCATATTTATAGGATAATTTGGGATTAAAAGTTGCAGCCAGACATGTTAAAGCTGGAAAGGCCGTGCAGGAATCATTAGTCCATCCGGCATGTTGCCAGCTATCCCAGGCAATTTCTGCGCGAACACCATGTGGCCCATCCGACATCCAAATTTCAGGAATTCCCAAACGTGCTACTCCCTTTGAGCTAAATTTGGATTGTGCGTGACACATATCCAGCTTTTCTTTTAGAGTTAGCTGTTTTATAATTTCTTTAATTTTATTGTCCATCGAGTTATTTTGGGCTAAGAGTTGATTGGTGCTTACGAGTGTCAATAAAAAGATTACAAATAATAATTTCTTCATGTAATGTGAGTTATGGTTTTGAGTTTTTATGGTTGTTTTGTCTGATTAAAAGATAATTGTTTGAATGGCTCTTGCCGGTATTTTAATTGATGTTGCCATACTTGCTCCAATATATAATTTGTAGTTTATTGCTTCTTCGGAGCTATTCATAACTACGGTGGCTATTTTTCCATTTTCGTTTATAAATGAAGTACTTATTAGTGTACTATTACTTGATGCAGTACTTATTCTTTTAGCTCCGGGGCGAATGAATTTTGAGAAATGTCCTAAATAGAAATACGAAGGGGTGTAAATTAAACTGTCTGTTCTTGTATCAGCATGAACAGGAGAGAAACAAAAATTACCAACATGATTTGGTCCTCCGGTTTCATCCAAAAGAATGTTCCAATCGGTCCAGCCAACGGTTCCTCTGTTAAAATCATTAATCATTGAACGACCATATCGTTCTGCATTTGGCCAATATTGATATTTTGCAGGATCGAAAGCTTCATTGCAACCTTCGGTAAATAGTAATTTTTTATCAGGATAAGCCTCTTGTATTTTTTGTAAATTGTCGAACATTGGTTCACCACCTCTCCAAGTTTCATACCAATGGAAACCTGTTCCCCAGGCATATTTGGCCGCATCAGAATCATCAAAAATAGTATTGGCTCTATGAGTAATTAAATCTCTGTTATGATCCCACACCACAATGTTTTTATCTCCAAGTCCTTCTTGTTCTAGTATTGGACCTAAGTGGTTTTTTAGGAAATCTCTTTCTTCTTCCGCTGTGTAAATGCAGGATTCCCATCGTTGAACTGCCATGGGTTCATTTTGAATTGTTATTCCCCAAACAGGAATGCCTTCTTTTTCGTACGCTTTTATGAATTTAGCGTAGTATCTGGCCCACGTATTGTAGTATTCTGAAAGTAATTTACCACCTTGAAGCATGTTTTTATTGTCTTTCATAAATGCTGGCGGGCTCCAGGGACTTGCATAAAATAACATGGATTCTCCGGCTTTTGCAATTGCCTGTTTAATCATTGGCAAACGATACTGTCTGTCATGCTCAATTGAGAAGGTTTTTAATTCTTTATCTTCTTCTTCGATATATGTGAAGCTGCCACTACTAAAGTCGCAACTATGAATAGACGTACGGATTAAGGTATAGTTAATACCTTCTTTGCCATAATAGGCTGTAATTAATTCTTCTTGTTTTTCTTTTGAAAGTTTTGCAAATACTTCTGCGGATGCATCAGTAATAGCACCACCTATTCCTATAAAGGTTTGAAATGTATTGTTTGGATTAACGAATATGGAGTTTTCTGTCTCCAGCGCTTGTTCTGAATTTGTGAAATTAAGTTGAGAAGTTTTGCTTAATCTAAGATTTGTTCCCTTGGCAGTAGTTATTACTGTTGCGGTTTTTCCTTCTGCGCTAAACTCATTGATAGAGCTTATATTATCTTTCTTATTTGGTTGCGAACATGCAATAAATGCAATTGCAATAACCGGGATAAATCTTTTCATAGTTTTGTTTTCTAAATTCTAATGAATTTGGAAAAGACTACCCTAGTTAGGGTAGTCTTTTTTTATGATTCAAATTTGATAATAATGTTTATTAATATCCAGGGTTTTGATCTGTTTCATCAATTGAGTTATTTGCAATAATCTCATTTTGAGGAATAGGAAACAACTCATAATATAATAGTTTGATATTTAATTACTAGTAATAAAAACCCCTCGGGAATTATAACAACTAAAGTTGCCACTTAAGGGCAACCTTAGATCTTGATAGCTAACTATCTCCAATATTTATTTTGTATTAATTTTGAATTTGCATCCAACTCCGATTGAGGAATAGGTAGTTTGCTATATTTTTCAGAAAAAGTAGTACCATCACGGCTTAGTTCACTTCCTTTACCCCAACGAATTAAATCGTAGAATCGATGACCTTCGTATGATAACTCTGCTATTCTTTCCTTTTCGATCATTTCCATATCAACATCAGCAACTACGTCAAGAATCCCAGCTCTATCGTGCAGTTCTTGAATTGCACTAGCTGCATCACCGCCTGCTATAACATAAGCTTCAGCTTTTAGTAATAAAACTTCAGCATAACGCATAATTCTAAGATTAGTACCCATGTTTAAGCCAGGTTCATCAGAATTGCCTAAACCGCCTTCATCTTTCCAGGTTCCATACTTTAAACGAAGTACTCCTGCTCCTTCGTGTTGGAAACTACCAGTTGGTATATTTTCTAATTCCCCATCAATTACCTGACGTGCTCTTAAACTTACATTATACTCTGGCGCTGCTAACTCATCATTCGATAATAATGTAGCCAAACGACGAGGATCTGCTGGGTCAAAAGAATTATACATTTTAAGTGTTGGTGGTAATGCTCCCCAACCTTGAAACATTGGCATTATAATACCTGGTCGTTTACCTGCTACGTAAGTTGTATCAGAATCATTAAAGAAACCTTCACGAGGGCCACACAAAATCCAGTGAATATTATTTTCTTGCTCTCGGCCTCTATCCCAGATATTAAAATTACTCCAATTCCAACCTTCAGAATTCACATAACCAATTTCGAACAGGGATTCATCTCCATATTCAGTAGATTTTTTTAATACCTCAGAGAAATCATTTGCAAGTGAATAACCAGATACAGTCTCTAGGTATGGAATTGCTGCAGCATGTTTATTCTGAAAAATAAGCGCCTTTCCCATCATCGCATTAGCAAAACCTTTGGCCACACGCCATGGATCTTGATCACCCTTTTCTGGTAATCCAGTAATTGCCATCTTTAAATCCGCCTCGATTTGAGCATAGATAACTTCATTTGTACTGACTTCCATAGAATATTCAGCTGGTAATAACTCTTTTAATACTAGAGGTACTTCATCAAACAAGTTTACTAGTTCAAAGTATAAATATGCTCTTAAAGCATATGCTTCAGCTTTAACCACATCTGAATTTGGAGCTTCTCCTACGTTTTCAATCACTACATTAGCTCTAAATACCGCGTAATATAAACGCTCCCATATATCCTTAATCTTGGTATTATTAGGTGTAAACTTAAAATCATCAAATTCATGATATTCAGGCTGATCTCCATCATCACTACCACCAGCTCTAGCCTCATCAGATAAAACTGTTTTAATATGATAAATGCTAGACCAATCTTGAGCATTAGCTACTTGAATCATATCATAAATAGCGGCCAATGCTTGCAGATTATCTTCATTGGTTTTATAAAAGTCTTCTTTAGGAATTAATCCTTCCTCTGGTATTTCAAGCCAATCTTTTGTACACGATGCTGTAAATAGCACAAGGAATATTGCGATTACTTTATATATATTTTTTTTCATTACTATATTTTTTTCAAGATTAGAATGTTACACTTAAACCAAACATTACTTTCCGTGGCGTTGGATAAACTCCTCTATCAATACCTTGTCTATCGAACTGATCACTACCTGCCTGTGGATCCATGCCATCATATTTTGTGAAAGTAAAATAATCATCTAAAGACACATATGCCCTTGCTGAAGATAGCTTAATCGTTTCTAACCAATTTTTAGGAAGATTATAACCGAATTGTATTTGCTTGATACGTAAAAAGTCTGCATCCTGGACCATTAAATCACTAGCATACATCCTGCTATTAGCATTTGCGCTTGGCATTGAAGCATTTGTATTATCTGGAGTCCAACGGTCATCATAAAAACGCTTGTGCATATTAGATGTTAAGCGATCAGTTCTAATCCATCCGTAAACAACCTGATTACCACCTTGCCCTTGAGCTAATATGTTTAAATCGAAACCTTTATACTCCATGTATACTGATGCCCCATACATAAAAGTTGGGTGTGGACTACCAATATTTGTTCTATCAGCATCTGTTGGATTAGCGGTGTTATTACCATCCTTATCGATATATATTGGGTCACCTGTCGCAGAATCGATACCATTTGTTTTATAGCCTCTGTAATACCAGATTGGTTCGCCAACTTCAAAAGCGGTGGCTCCTACCCATGACCCAGTTCCTATATCAGAACCATTTAAACGAGGTGATGTTACATTAAGACCTGTAACCTCATTTTTAAGAGTTGCAAAATTACCATTAATACCATACTTCAATTTATGGCTATAATCTTTCCATCCGAAGCTTAATTCAACTCCCGAATTTTTAACATCACCAGCATTAATCATCGATGCATAAGTGCCTGATATTGCAGGCGGTTGGCCAAACATTAGAAGATCCTTCGTTTCTTTTGAGAAGTAATCAGCAGTGAAAGTTAATTTACTATCCATCATGCGTAAATCTATACCAATATTAGTTTGCTCACTTGTTTCCCAAGTAAGATCAGGGTTGGATGTTCTACCGGGCTCAGCTGCCGTAATAAAACCACCTCCAGAAATAGGGTATCTTAATTTCGAAGTGGTAATGGATGATGAATATAAGAACTGTCCATTATTGCGTGTTCTACTAATAATTGAATTAATGCTACCATTTTGTCCCCAACTGGCACGTAATTTACCACTGGTAATAAACTCAGAAGTAAAAAAGTCTTCTTCAGAGAAAGTCCAACCTGCAGAAACAGAAGGGAAAATACCTCCAATACCATCTTTAGGTACATTTGTTGTTGATGTCAAATCATTCCTTAATGTTGCTTGCAACATGTATTTTCCTTTGTAGCTATACGATGCTCTACCAAAATAGGATACTAATTTATTTTGGAACGAATTACCTCCTATAATACCTGTATTACTACTTGTGTATTGGTGTTGTGCATAAGCATCTCCTTCACGTGGCATTTCTGCACTATTAGTAGTTACATACTTATCTACACTCATCTGTGCCGACATTCCTAAAACACCAGCAAAACTATGGTCGTCCCATGTTTTATCGTAGTTAAGAAAGTTCTCCCACTGCCACTGATAAAATGAATCGTAGTTATCTATAGTTGCCAAGGTTGAATTATTTCTTTCACTGGAATAATAATACTTAGGCGTCCAATTTTGAGTATTAGCTATTTTCACATCTAAACCTGATCGTGATGTAAACTTCAAATCTTGTGTAATATCAACCTCAACAGTAATTGCTCCAATTACTCGGTCGGTAACAACCTCTTCTCTTGCAATGTCCATTTGCAATAATGGGTTTATCATTTCTCCTCTTACATTTTCAGATATTCCAAAATAATTACCCTTCTCATCTTGTCTTAATGTATTTCCAGCTACAAGAACAGCAGACATAAAACTATTGATTTTATCAGGGGCTAAAGTTGGAGCAGCATAAGGATCTAAAAGTAAGGCTGAAGAAATTAATCCTCCAAACTCATCATCCTCATTTAATGTTTTTCTTTTTGTACGTGCATACGTTACATTAGCACCAACCTTTAACCAGGGTTTAACTTGTTGTTCGGCATTTAATCTTGCGGTAAAACGCTTAAAGCCAGACTTGCTACCTCCAATAATACCCTCTTGATCTAAATAGCTAATTGAGGTAAAATACTTCGATTTTTGAGATCCTCCTGAAAATGATATATTATGAGATTGAATTGGAGCAGTAGAGAAAATTTGATCCAACCAATCGGTATCGTTATCACTTTTTATGGGAACAATGGCATTACCATCACTATCTCTACGTTCACTTTGGAACTGATTGTATTCAGCAGCATTTAATAAACTTGGTAGGTTTCCAACGCTCTGGGTACCGTGACTAAAATCGTAAGTTACCTTACCTTCTCCTTGCTTACCTTGCTTAGTAGTAATCATTATAACACCATTACCACCTTCTGCTCCATAAATAGCAGCAGAAGCACCATCTTTAAGCACTTCCATTGACTGGATATCATTGGGTGAGATAGATGTAATATCGCTCATACGAATACCATCAACAATATACAATGGGTTTGAGTTTCCGTTGGTTCCTGCTCCACGAATTTTTATATTCATACCAGCACCAGGAGAACCTGATTGAGGAACAATAACAACACCTGGAGTTCTACCCTGTAGTGCATTCTCGGCATTGGACCAAGAATTATTCTTTAAATCTTCAGAGGTAATACCTGAAATCGCACCTGTTACCAGACTTTTCTTCTGTACACCATATCCAACAACAACAACTTCATCCATTCCTATTGCATCTTCCTGTATAATTACATTAATCTGCACTTGATCACCAACTAAAATTTCTTGAGTTGTGTAACCAATAAAACTATAAACGATAACGTTTTTGGAACTGGCAGAAATAGAATAATTACCATCTATATCGGAAACTGTTCCTATTGTTGTTGCCTTTAAGGAGATATTTACACCTGGAATACCAAAACCGGAGGAGTCAGTTATTTTACCAGTAATTTCCTTGTTAGGACTTTGACTAAATGTGATGGTTACACTGAAAAGTACCATCATCAGTACCATTGACGACTTAAGAAGCCATCTACTGTTGCTTCGCTTCCCTATTTTTAGGCAATGTTCGGAAGCATTTAAATTTTCTGATTTTTTCATAAAATTAAATTGATTCATTAGCGTATTATGGTTATAACTAATTTCCCAAAAGGAGAGGACCAACACATCCTAATGGGTTTTGATATAAACTTTTTTTAATCTTAGTTTTTTTTCATAAGTGTATTTTTTAAATTTTAAATTTATGTACAGCAAGCTATTGAAAACCAGATTTACATCGTTTTCGATATTTGCAATGATAATAAAGAGAGTTAAATTTTGTTAATAGTTGTTTTGTTATTGTTTATCAGAGAATTTGGGTTCTAATAATTCCCGTTTATTTTATAAATTTGCGCCGATTCATTAGCGTATTTACAAAATGAATTTTTTGTCGGAAGGAGAGGACCAACTACTCTTTCCGGCAATTTTTATTCTCCTTTAGTACTTTTTCCATAAGCATCAATTCCTGAGGTTAAATAAACAAATGGGGCATTCCAGTTGATGGCAATTTCATTAGTCGAATAACTACATTGCTCATCAGCATAGGATTTAGCAGGGTATGAGGATCTGATAATATCAGAACAATCGTTAGGGACAATTAAATTGGGACCGCCAACCAAAAAACCAGGTACAGGTTCTTGAACAGAATCGGCAGCTGAAGGTCGATGGTGAATATTCATCGGACTCAAAGAACCAAATCCTGTCACAAAGCAATAAGCTGTTACATTTCGGCCAAGCAAATAATCCAAGCTTTCTCTTGCTGAGTTCAGGTATTTGGAATTCTTTGTAATTTGGTAGGCTAGTAATTTCATCACTCCTTGATTGGCAAATTCAGAATTGCTTCCCCATTCGTATTTATTAATTGCAATACGATACGGAGAGTTGCTTTCTCTTAAAATTAACTCATTGGTGTTTGCAAGAAGTTGCTTTTCAATTGTTTTAAATTCTTCTCTTTTGTCAGATGTTAACAATGAGAAAATTCCTAATGTTGAAACATCTCTCCAACCCGGTGTTGAAACTTCGAAACTTGTTGAACTGAAATGCTTCATGTAACTTTTTTCTCCTGTAGTTAAATACAATTCAGAAGCAGCCCAAAACCATTCATCTTTTATATTGGTGTCATCATAAGCTCCGGTGCTGATATCAGATGCTTGTTGGTATAAAGTATTAGGATTTTTTAGTGCCCATTTCCATGCTTTTTCTGATTGAATACGGCAAGAATCAGCTAAACCAGGTAAGCTTGAATCAAAATGAGTGAAAAGACGAGAAGCATAAGCCATTGTTGCGGCAAAATCAAGTGTTGCAGCAGTGCTTTTTTGAACCAAATATCTCTTATTTATGGCATTGTTTGGCATTACAAAATCTTCGAAGTTTTTGGTGCTTAGTTTGTGAAAAACACCACCATCAAAAGAATCCTGCATTGTCATCATCCATCGTAAATTATACAATGCTTCGTCCAAAATATCGGGGATTTCGTTATTTGATTCCGGGATGTTCAAGTTTACTTCATTGAAATAATCTGCAAAGGAATTATAAGCAAATAGTAAGGTATAGGTTGAAATGCTACTGTTAACGATGTATTTATTGTAATCACCAGCATCATACCATCCTTTTGGCGATGACATTATGCTGTTTTCAGGATGATTTTTATCTGCTGCTGAAGAGTGAAAATAAACAATTGTATCGGGATGACCTTCCGGGCGAGCCCAAATTCCTCCAAATAAACTGTCAATTTCCATTCCCGAGCGGTTCAGATAGAAAGACTTAAGCGAAGCTTTTGCAAGTTCCGCATAAGGTCTTTCTGTTATGATGATTTTGTTTGAGGTGATGCTGTCATTTACTACAATATAATACTCTCCCTTATCTGTTAACTCTGAAAAATCAATAGTTTGAACTGTATCGCCGGAAAATGAGCAATATTGTTTTGAACCAGTAGTTTTTTCAAGTATGGTTTTACCATTGCTGTTTTTAATTTGAAACAGATCGGCACTTGTTCTGATTATTGCTTTTTTAGGAGCATTATTCTCATATCCAACTTGATTGGTAAGTATGAGTTGTTCGTTTGCCGGAACAGGCTCATCCAATTTTTGGGTACAAGCGAATGTTGTAAACAAAACAGAAAGCAGGTATGTGTATATTTTATAGTATTTGATATTCATCTCTTTGTATTTATTATCCTAGAATAACCGTTACTTTATGAGTTCCTGATTTTAAAATTGGAATAATATTGTCAGGCATAATAGATCCATTGATTTCCATAGATTTAACACCTTTGTTTTTTCCATCAGGATTCAATACTTTAATTTCATAGTTTACTCCACGAAATTGACGGGTTATGGTATATTCTTTCCATTCTTTAGGAATACACGGATCAATTCTTAATCCATCGTAATCTGGTTGAATACCCAGAATGTATTGCGTTATAGCATAGAAATTCCACGATGCGGTTCCAGTTAGCCAACTGTTTTTTCCTTCGCCTGGTTTAAATGCATCTTTCCCGGCTACCATTTGGCAGTATACGTAGGGTTCTACTTTGTGTAATTCACTGATTTCTTCTAAGTAGGAAGGACAGATTTTACGGAAATATTCCCAAGCCTGATCACCTCTTCCTAAAAGTGCTTCACCAATAATTATCCAAGGATTGTTATGGCAGAAAATACCTGCGTTTTCTTTATATCCGGCAGGATAAGTTGATATTTCACCATATTCGATTTTGTATTCGGTGAAGGCCGGATTGTTTAAGACAATTCCATAAGGAGTATCCAAACGTTCTTTTACACTGTCAAGTGCTTTTTCCATTAATCCTTCCTCACGGCCAATTTCGGCCATGGTGCACCATCCTTGAGATTCGATGAAGATTTTACCTTCATCGTTTTCTTCCGAACCCACTTTTTTACCGTAGTAATCGTACGCTCTTAAAAACCATTCTCCATCCCAGGCGTGGTCTTTAATGGTTTGAGTCATTGCTTCTACATGCTTGTTGGCTTTATTTGCTTCTTCGGTGTTGCCAATTCGATTGCAAAGTTTAATGAATTCTTTTCCATACACTACGAATAATCCGGCTATCATAACCGATTCCGCAGTTCGTCCTTTTTTATTCCCTGTTGTTTGAAAAGATTCGTTTGGATTTGTTGAGAAGCAGTTAAGATTCAAACAATCATTCCAATCGGCACGACCGATTAAAGGCAATTGATGAGGCCCTAAATTATTAACAACATGATTGAAAGATACTTTTAAGTGATGAAATAAAGTTTGTGCTTTTGATTCATCATTATCGAAAGGAACCATTTCATCCAGAATACTGAAATCACCTGTTTCTTTGATGTAACATGTTACGGAAAGAATTAACCATAGCGGATCATCATTAAAATCACCTCCTAAGGCATGATTCCCCATTTTTGTTAATGGTTGGTATTGATGATAACATCCACCATCTTCGAATTGAGTGGCTGCAATATCTAAAATTCGTTGTTTTGCTTCTTCGGGTATCTGATGAACAAAACCAATGATATCTTGATTGGAATCACGGAATCCCATGCCACGACCAATTCCGCTTTCGAAGAAACTTGCGCTTCTCGACATGTTAAAGGTTACCATGCATTGGTACTGATTCCAGATGCTGACCATTCTGTTTAACTCAGTTTCTTTACTCTCTAAATTAAATTTGTTAAGTAATTTAGACCAGTAGCTCTCTAAATCTGCGAAAGCAGCATTTACTTTCTCAGTAGTGTCAAATTGAGCCATCATGGCTTTGGCTTTTGCCTTATTGATGATTCCTTTTGAGCTCCATTTTTCTTCGTCTTTGTTTTCTACATATCCTAAAATGAAAACAAATTCTTTTTCTTCACCTGGTTGTAATTCAACTTCGATGTAATGAGATGCAACGGGTGACCATCCGTGAGCAATGCTGTTTCCAGCTTCTCCATTTTCAATTGCCTGTGGTTTGTCGAAGCCATTGTGCATACCAATAAAGCTATCACGATCGGTGTCGAAACCATTAATTTTAGAGTTGACAGAGAAAAATGCGTAATGATTTCTACGTTCTTTGTATTCTGTTTTGTGATAAAGAGCAGAGCCTTCTACTTCCACTTCACCCGTTGACAGGTTGCGTTGAAAGTTTGTCATATCATCTTCAGCATTCCATAAACACCATTCTGCAAATGAGAATAGTTTCACTTTTTTTACTTTGTCTGTTTCATTTTTTAGTTTCAGTAGATGTACTTCTCCCATGTAATCAAGTGGAATGAAGCAAAGTAAATTTGAAGAAAGTCCATTCTTTTTACTTAAAAAACGAGTATAGCTAAGACCGTGACGACATTCATATTGATCTAGTTCTGTTTGAGTTGGTTTAAAGCCGGGGTTCCATGTGCACTCCTCATCTTTTATATAGTAGTAACGTCCGCCCATGTCTATTGGAACATTATTGTAACGATATCGTGTTAACCTACGAAATTTCGCGTCTTTATAAAAAGTATATCCACCCGCTGTATTTGAAATCAACCCAAAAAAATCTTTGTTTCCAAGATAGTTTATCCATGGAAAAGGTGTTTTTGGTGATGTTATCACATACTCCTTGTTGGCATCATCAAAGAAACCGTACTTCATAATACTGATATTAAATTGTTTATTTTTTAGGTGTTGTTAGTACCTGTTATAATTATCTGTTCTAATTTTTTTCTTTTATTCTTCTGTTTGCAAGTTCCAGAGTTATTTCGTTCATTTTAGTTTGATTCAACGGATATATTGTCATGAAAATCGCACCTAAAATGGCAATGATTGCTGGTACCCAACTCATCAACATTGTTATACCTGGAATTGCTCCCTGAATGGCCAAATAATCTTGTCCGTTGTAGTGAAAAGCAGCTAAAACAAAGCCGATGATTGCTCCCGCGACACCGCCACCGAATTTGGTGGCAAATGAACCTGCGGAATAGATTAAACCTGTTGCTCTTCGGCCATTCTTGAATTCCGAATAGTCGGCGGCATCGCCAAGCATGGCAAAAAATAGTGTCGGGAATATCGCTGCTGAAAATTCGGATATAATACC